>JBGAJV010000001.1:0-236660 GCA_044224715.1 Anaerolineales bacterium
GTTGACGCACACGCTCGAGGTCGCCCAGATCGGTCGGAGTGTGGCGCGCTCGCTCGGCGCCAACGAGGATCTGGTCGAGGCGATCTGCCTCGCGCACGACCTCGGGCACCCGCCCTTCGGCCACTCGGGCGAGTCGACGCTCAACCGTCTGATGAAGGATCACGGCGGCTTCGACCACAACAAACAGTCGTTCCGGATCGTGACCGAGCTCGAGCACCGCTACTCCAACTGGCTCGGGTTGAACCTGACCTGGGAGACCCGCGAGGGCATCGTCAAGCACGAGACGGAGTACGACATCGCCGACGCCCACGAGTTCGATCCCGACAAGCGCGGTCACCTCGAGGCGCAGATCGCCAACGTCGCCGACGAACTGGCCTACACGGCCCACGACCTCGACGACGGTCTGCGCTCCGGTCTGTTGGCCTTTGGCGACCTCGCCAACCTGGCGCTGATCCGACGCCTGCGCGCCAGCCTCGGGCTGCCGCTCGACACCGTGATGCTGCGCGCCGGCCAGATCGACGACCTGACCCGGCATCGCGTGATCCGGCGCCTGATCGGCATCGAGGTCGTGGACCTGTTGCTGGCCACCAACGACCGCATCGCGCAGGCCGGCGTCGACAGCGTGGAATCGCTGCAGCATCTGCCGCACAACGTCATCGGCGCCAGCGCCGAACTCGCCGCCGAGAACAAGGAACTCAAGAAGCATCTCTTCCAGAACATGTACCGGCACTATCGCGTCGCCCGTATGGAGGCGAAGGCGGACCGCGTGCTCAGCGAGCTCTTCGAGGCCTACATCGGCCGTCCCGAGCAGCTTCCGCCGGCGGTCCGCGAACGCGCCGGGCAGGACCTGACCCTTCAGCGCGCCGTGTGCGACTACCTCGCCGGTATGACCGACCGTTTCGCCCTCGACGAGCACGCGCGGTTGTTCGACCCTTATACGCGACCCTGAGATATAATCAGTTCATCAACGACGAACGCACGGTGTGGCCAAATCCCCAGGCGGCGCAGATGCGCCGCCTGATTTTTGGGCGCGCCGCGGACGACACACACGGAGCGAAATGTGACCGAACAATATCTCACCCCTGAAGGCCTGGCCAAGGCTCAGGCGGAACTCAAAGAGCTGATCGAGGTTAAGCGGCCCGAGATCGCGGAGCGCCTGCGCGACGCCATCAAGATGGGCGACCTATCCGAGAACGCCGACTACATCATGGCCAAGGAGGAACAGGCGTTCCTCGAGGGTCGCATCCTGGAGCTCCAGGAACTGCTGCGCACGGCCACGATCATCAACGAGAGCAACGCGAAGGTCGGCATCGTCTCGATGGGCAGCACCGTCACCGTGCAGGAGACGGGGGCATCGCCCGAAACTTATACGCTGGTGGGCGCGAAAGAAGCCGACCCGCGTCTTGGCAAGATCTCGAACGAGTCGCCGATCGGGCGCGCCCTGCTCGGCCGTCGCGTTGGCGACACCGTCAAGGTCGAGACGCCCGTCGGCCCCGTGAACTTCAAGATCAAGAAGATCGACTGAGCCCCGCCCGGCCGAGGAAACAAAAAGCGCCGCCCGGTCGGGCGGCGCTTTCGTTTTCTCGGCGGCTCAGGCCTTGCGATAAGCCTGCAGTTCGATCGTCATGCGCTCGAAAAAGCTGCTGGGCGGCAGCGCGCCGCCGCCGTAGGCCATGTCCACGATCCGGGCCGTGACGACGAGCGTGGCCGTCTCCAGACTGAGCGTCTCGCCGGCCAGGGCCGACACGGGCTCGCCCTTGGCGGCCAGGCGGCTCTTGAGCGCTTCGTCACGGAACGCGTGCTCGCTCATCAAGACCTTGGTGACGGTGCGGATGTCGTTCTTGTCGAACAGCCAGACTTCGAAGGCCGTGACCTTCTTCGGGTCACCCACCCCGATCGTCTCGGAGATACCCATGCCACATTCGCCCAGGAAACTACCGTCCTGCCCATCGACACTGAACGAGTCGTCGTAGACATCGTCGCCCAGCGTGTAGGTGGTCATGAAGCGCGCGATCGGCTGCGTGGCGACCGCGCCGCCTGAGGGCGCGGCGGCCGACGGCATCAGCGTGGGCATGTCGGCCGCGACGGCCGGGGCGGCCACGGGCGTGACGACCGGTCGGCGGGCGGCTCCGGCGCCCTCGACCGCCACGGAGGGCGTCTGGCGCAATCGCGTCCAGGCATACGCGCCCAGGGCCGCGACGACGACGACCGCCAGCAGCGCCGCCGCGAACGGCAGGAACCATTGCGACAGCCCGCCGCCCGACGTGCTTGAACCAGTGCCGGCCTCGGGCGCGGTTTCGCCCATCGCCTGTCGGTACTGGTCGAGCGCGGTCTTCAGATCCGCGATCTGTTGTCCTTCGTTCGGGTTCGAAGCCGCGACCGAGTGCGCGATGGCGCTGTTGACGGTGTCGCCAAAACCCGCCATCCGGCGGGCCGCCAGCTGGATGTCGCGGTTCTGGGCGTACGAACCGGCCACCATGCGGATGTAATCATCCTGCAGATCGACCCGCAGATGCACGACGTCGGCGTCGTACCACTTCACGGGGACGACGTTCCAGCCGAGGATCGGCAGACCGACGATCAGGCCCAACAGAAAGGCCAGCAGCGGCGCGACCCAGGGTCGCTGACGCATCGCACCCCATACAGGCTCAAGGCTCGACAACATGCCACGTCTCCTTTTAGGACGCGGCGATTGTATAGCAGGGCGAGTCTGGGCGCAAACTGAGGCGCGAGAGCGGGGAGCGCAGAATCGCTCTCGCGCTCCCCGCTCCCGTGCCCCCTGCCTTACGCCTCAACGGCGGTATGGACTTCCGAGAGCGGGAACTCGTGCGTGCATTTGATGCATTGCGCCGTGTTCTTGTTGGCCGTCACGAGGAGCCCGCCGCAATCCGGGCACGGGGCCGGGATCGGGCGCTTCCAGGTCGTGAACTCGCAGGCCGGATAGTTGGCGCAGCCAAAGAAAGTGCGGCCCTTGCGCGTCTTGCGCTCGACCAGTTCGCCGTCGGCGCAATCCGGGCAGTGCACGCCGAGCTTTTCGAGCCAGGGCTCGGTGTGCCGGCACTCGGGGAAGTTCGAGCAGCCGATGAACTTGCCAAACCGGCCGTAGCGGATGAGCAGCGGCTTGGTGCACTTCGGGCAATCGCGGCCGATGTACTCGGGCTCGCGGCTGACCGCCGGCATCTCCTCCTCGGCCAAGCGCACGCGCTCGCTGAACGGATCCCAGAACTCGCGCAGCACGGCGACCCAGTCGCGGGCGCCGTCGGCCACGTCGTCGAGCTCGTCCTCCATCCGGGCCGTGAACCCGACGTCGACCACGTCGGGGAAGTAATCGACCAGCAGGTCGTTGACGGTCATGCCGATGTCGGTCGGGTACAGGCGCTTGTCCTCGCGCACCACATACCCGCGCGCCTGGATGGTCGTGATGGTCGGCGAGTACGTCGACGGGCGGCCGATGCCGTCCTCCTCGAGCGCCTTGATCAGCGACGCCTCGGTGTAGCGCGGCGGCGGCTGCGTGAAGTGCTGTTCGGGCCACAACGCGACCAGGCTGAGCGCCTCGTCGACGCTGAGCAGCGGCACGCGCGTCTCGGCCTCGTCGTCCGGCGCCGCGTCTTCGTCGCGCGTCTCCTCGTACACGGCCAGGAAGCCCGCGAACTTGAGCGTGGCGCCCGAGACGCGGAACAGATAACTGGTCGCCGCCCCGGCGGGCGTCGCCGTGATCTCGACCGAGACCGTGTCGTACACGGCCGCCGACATCTGACTGGCGACAAAGCGTTGCCAGATCAGGTTGTAGAGCTTGAACTGATCCTTCGACAGGAAGTTCTGGATCGACTTGGGCTCGCGGCTGACCTGCGTCGGGCGGACGGCCTCGTGGGCCTCCTGCGCGCCCTTGGTCCGGGTTTTGTACTGCGGCGGCTCGGCCGGCAGATAGTCGGCGCCGTACTTGCCCGACACGAACTCGCGTGCTTCCTTCTGCGCGATCTCGGACACGTTGGGGCTGTCGGTTCGCATGTAGGTGATCAGACCGACCACCCCGCCCTCGCCCAATTCGATGCCTTCATACAGTTGCTGCGCGGTCGCCATCGTCCGCTTGGCCGTGAAGCCCAGACGGCGCGAGGCCTCCTGCTGCAGGGTCGACGTCGTGAACGGCGGGGCCGGGCTGCGCCGCCGCTCGCCGGTCTTGACCTTGCTGACGACGTAGGCCGCGCGCTCGAGATCCGCCTGGATGCGCTGCACGTCGGCCTGGCCCTTGAGGATCGATGCGTCGCCGGTGCCGACGTCCTGGTCGCCGATCTTGACCAGCCGCGCCCGGAAGGGCTTGTGGGCGCGATGGTGCGCGTCGTGGCCGGGCTTGAGCAGCTCGGCGTCGACCGACCAGTACTCCTGCGGCACAAAGGCCTGGATCTCGCGCTCACGGTCGACGATCAGACGCACCGCCACCGATTGCACGCGCCCGGCCGAGAGCCGACCGCGCACCTTCGCCCACAACAGCGGGCTGAGCGAATAGCCGACCAGACGGTCGAGGATCCGGCGCGCCTGTTGCGCGTTGACGAGGTCCATCGCGATCTCGCGCGGGTGCGCGAAGGCTTCTTCGATCGCGGGTTTGGTGATCTCGTGGAAGGTCACGCGCTTGACGCGCTCGCGGTCGATCTCGGCCGCCTCGAGCAGGTGCCAGGAGATGGCCTCGCCCTCGCGGTCGGGGTCGGTCGCGAGAAAGACCTCCTCGGCCTTGGCCGCCTCGGCCTTGAGTTCCTTGACGAGCGGGCGCTTCTCGTTCGGCACGCGGTACTTTGGCGCGAAGTCGTGCTCGGTGTCCACCGAGAGCGTGGACTTGAGCAGGTCGCGCACGTGCCCGACCGACGCTCGCACCGTGTAGCCCTTACCCAGGAAACGGCCGACGGTTTTGGCCTTGGTCGGCGACTCGACGATGACGAGCTTGCCATGGCGACGACCGGAGCGGCCGTTCGTCTTGGCCTTGCGCGTCCGGGGCGTCGGCGCGACGATCTCGGGGCGCGGGAGGCCGACATGCGCGTCGGTCGCGCCCATGCGATACAGGGTGCCGCCGCATACGCTGCACTTGCCGGTCGTGGCCGGCGTGCCGCTCTTGGTGAACACCGCCTGGGTGTCCACCATCTCACGCTTGGTTTTACATTTGACGCAATACGCTTCCATCATCCAACATCACATCTCCGCGGCCGATCAACGTGCGACCGGCCGCCATCGCTCACAGCAAGGACTTGCCGTCCGCGCGAGCTTTCAGCGCGGTGACGAAATCCTTCACCTCTTGCGAGCGCTCACGGGGGCAGATTAAGAGGATATCACCCGTGTCAACTACCACGAGATCATGGACGCCCAGGGCGGCCACCAGCTTGCGTTGCGGGTTGGTGCTGTGCACCAGGGTGTTGCGCGTGCCGATCTCGAGCAACTGCGTGCCGACGACCACATTCCCGGCGCCGTCGGCGGGCAAAACCTCGAACAACGACTCCCAGCTGCCGACGTCGTTCCAGCCCAGATCTGCGGCCGGGATGACGGCGACCTGCTCGGCGCCTTCCATCACACCATAGTCGATCGTGGTGTTGACCACGCCCTCCCACACGCGGGTCAGCGACGTCGGGTCCGCCTCGATCTGGCCCAGCTGATGGTGAAAGCCCGGCATCTGCCAGGCGAACTCCTGCATCAGTCGCTCGGCGCGCCAGACGAACATGCCCGAGTTCCAGCTGTGCTGACCGTCGGCCACCATGGCCTCGGCCTCGGCGCGGGCCGGCTTCTCTTTGAAGCGCGCGGCGCGATACACCTTGAAGCCGCGCACGTCGCCAAGCTCGGCGCCCCGCTGGATGTAGCCAAAGCCCGTCGACGCGAACGTGGGCGCGATGCCCAGCGTCACCAGGTAGTCTTTGAGCGCCATCTCGCGCGCCGCGGACAACACGTCGCGGAACCGCGCCTCGTCGGCGATGAAATGGTCGGCCGTCAGACACGCCATCACCGCCTGCGGATCGCGGCTGCGCAACGCCAGGGCGGCCAGCCCAAGCGCCGGGGCCGTCCCGCGCGGGGCGGGCTCGACGATGAAGTTCTCGAGCGGCACTTCCGGCGCCTGACTGTGCAGCAGGTCGCGATACGCGCCGCTGGTCACCACCAGGATGCGCTCGGGCATGAACACCGGCTGCAGCCGCCGCACCGCGATCTGAAACAGGGTCTCCTCGCCGAGCAAGGGGATGCTCTGCTTGGGTTGTGCCTGGCGCGACAAAGGCCACAACCGCGTGCCACCGCCGCCGGCCATAATCACAGCGTAGTAGTGTTGCATGGCGCTGGATTGTACCCCAATGACGAATCGCGCCTCAGCGACCGACCCCGTACACCCGCCCACCCTCGAGACGCGCCAGCCCGCGAAGCTCCAACAGCGTCAACTGCGCGCTAAGTTGGCCGGGTGCGAGCTCAAGCCTGCGTGCGAGTTCGTCGGGCAGCAGCGGCCCGTCAACCAGCGCGTCGACGATACGCGCCTCGGTCGGATCGAGGAACAGACTCGGCTGCGCCACGACCGGGACGTCGAAGCGCAGTTCGGCCAGCACGTCGTCGATGTCCATGACCAGCTTGGCGCCCTGCTGGATCAGTCGATGCGGGCCGCGGCTGCCCTTGGCATGGATCTGACCGGGGACAGCGAAGACCTCGCGGCCCTGGTCGTTGGCGAACCGCGTGGTGATCAGCGCCCCGCTCTCCTCGGCGGCCTCGACGACGATGACGCCGAGCGCCAACCCGCTGATGATCCGATTGCGCGGTGGAAAGTTGGCCGCGTCCGGCGGGACGCCCGGCGCGTAGTCGCCGAGCACGGCGCCGCCGCGAGCGATCGCGTCGGCCAGATCGCGGTGCTCGGGCGGATAGACCGTGTCGATGCCGCAGCCGAGGACCGCCAGGGTCCGCCCGCCGGCCTCGAGGGCCGCGCGATGCGCCGCGGCGTCGACGCCGCGGGCGAGCCCGCTCACGACGGTGAGGCCGCGCTCGGCCAGCTCGCGGGCAAACCGCGCGGCGACGTCGCGCCCGTACAGGCTCGGCCGCCGCGTGCCCACGATCGCGATCGCGCGGTCGTCGATGAGCGCGAACGCGCCGCGCACAAACAGCACGGGCGGTGGCCAGTCGATGCGCAGAAGCTGCTGCGGGTAGTCGGGGTCGGCCCAGGTGACGAGACGCGCGCCGCAGGCCTCAACCTGCCGCAGCACGGCAACCAGGTCGAGCTCGGCGCGGGCCGCGGTGAGACGCTCGATCAAACGCGGCTCGAGACCCGCGGCGCGCAAGGCGCCGCTGGGCGCGCGCCACGCGCGTTCGACGTCGCCGCCGAAGAACTCGAGCAGACGCCGCAGCCGCGTCGGACCGATGCCGGTGACCAGGTGAAACCCGAGCCAATACGGCCGAGCGTCGGTCATAGCGGACAACCGTCGGCCAGACCGCCACGGCCACAACCAGATGCGGCGGACGCGTTGGGCTGGATGCGAGAGGCGTGCGATCGGAGGGGAGGCGGGGCGGCCATGCCGCCACTGTACGGTCAGGCTCGTCGCGCCGGATCCTCGACGAGTCCTCGTTCAACCACGCAGGCCGTCGAGGACGTGCACGCGGACGACGCGGGCATCGGCGTCAACGTGGAGGATCACGTCAGCGATGACGGGCAGCAGCAGCTCCGGCCCCTGGCCCGTGACGACGATCACGTCGTTGGCGCCGGTGTGGATCACCTCGGTGATCCGACCCAGGGCCTCGCCGGTGTCGGCCTCGGCCGAATAGCCGAGCCAATCGTCCGGCCACCAGCCGCCGCGTTTGCGAGCCAGCGCCTTGACGTGCAGGTCACGGCCGCGCAACGCCTCCGCGGCGTCGCGGTCTGCGACGCCGGCCAGCGTGACCAACCAGCGCCCGCGATGGAACCGCGCGGCCGCGATCGGCATGGCCGGGCCTTCGGGGTCGATGTGGACGGCCCGGGCCGCCTCCCAATCGCGCAGGCGGCCCGACTGGATCGAGACCACCAGCTCGCCGCGGATGCCGTGCACGCGCACGATCTCGCCGACCTTGATCAGGGCCATAACGGTGCCGGGATGAGGGGGAGGACTCGAGCAGGCGACGTCGCCAGGACGTCGCCCGCTCGAGGTCAATCCTCGATCAACTCGAGTTGGACGCGGCGCGCGTTGCGCAGGCCGGCGGCCTGCACCAACGTACGAAGCGAACTGATCAATTTGCCGTTCTTGCCGATCATGCGACCCATGTCGCCCGGCGCAACGCGCAATTCGATCAGGACGTCGGCGCCGGTCACGACCTCGGTCACCTGGACCTGGTCGGGATCGTCCACCAGCGAGCGCGCGATGTGCTCAACCAGTTCTTTCATAGCAGGTATGTGCTGGATCCTGGGCGCCCGATCTGGACGGCTGACCGCGGACCGCGGTCGACCGCCGGACCCGACAATACCGAACAAACCCGACCCAAACGACCTGATGACGCGGGCGATGACCACGGTCCGCGGTCGATCGCCGGCGTTCGGCCTCAGGCGGCGGCGCCGCCCTCGGCCGCCTTGGCCTTGGCCTGCTGGCGCTTGCTGACGCGCGGCTTGCGCTGCGCGGACGAGTCAGACGTGCGCAGGCTGATGACGCGGGCCTTGCTCGCTGCCTCGGCCTCGGCCACGAGCGTCTCGACGGCCTCGCCGGCCTTGAAGCGCGCGAAGCGATCGAGGGTGCCGGCCTGCTTGAGCAGTTGATTGGCCGACTCGCTCGGCTGTGCGCCGTTCTTCAGCCACCCGTACACCTTGGCCTCGTCGACGACGATCGTCGAGGGGTTGGTGCGCGGATTGTAGAAGCCCAGCTCCTCGATGAAGCGGCCATCGCGCGGGTGCGCGCGATCGGCGGCGACGAGACGGAAGCTGATCTGGTGGCGGGACCCGACCTTGCGCAAACGAATACGAACCATGGTGCTGTGTGCTCCTTGCGTGACGCGCGGCGTCAGCCGACGTCAGCGAAACTTCGGCAGCGGGAACTTGCCCCGCTTGTTGCCCATTTGCTTCATCAGCTTCTGCATGTCCTTGAACTGCTTGAGAAGCTGGTTGACCTCATACACCTGGCGCCCCGAGCCCGCGGCGACTCGCCGCTTGCGGCTGGCGTTCAACAGATCCGGGTTGCGGCGCTCCGCGCGCGTCATCGAATTGATGATCGCCTCGGTGTGCTTGAGCTGTTTCTCGACCGCCTGCTCGTCGACCTGCACGCGCCCGCCCATGCCCGGGATCATGCCGAGCAGCTGCCCGACCGGCCCCATCTTGCGGACCTCGCGGAGCTGCGTGATCATGTCCTCGAGCGTGAACTGCCCCGAGACCAGACGCCCGGCCGACTCGGCGGCCTTCTCCTTGTCCATGGCCTCGGCGCGCTCGATCAGGCCGAGGACGTCGCCCATGCCGAGGATGCGACCCGCCAGGCGACCGGGGTCGAACAACTCGATCGCGTCGACCTTCTCGCCGACGCCCAGGAACTTGATCGGCACGCCTGTGACGGCGCGCATCGAGATCGCGGCGCCGCCGCGCGCGTCGCCGTCGACCTTGGTGAGGATCAAGCCGGTCAGCCCGAGCTGCTTGTGAAACGCCTCGGCCACACGGACCGATTCCTGGCCGGTCATGGCGTCGGCCACGAGCAGGATCTCGACCGGCTTGGTGCGCTCCTTGATCGCCAGCGCCTCGCTCATCATCATCGCGTCGAGCTGAATGCGCCCGGCCGTGTCGATGATCACGACCGTCATGCCCTGACGTTCGGCCTGGCTGATCGCCTGGCCCGCCAGATCGACCGGACGGCCGAGGCTGGTGAACACCGGCACGTCGATCGACGCGCCCAGGGTCTGCAACTGCTTGACCGCGGCCGGGCGGTACATGTCGGCCGCCACCAGCATGACGCGCTCGCCCTGCCCGCGCAACCGGCGCGCGAGCTTGGCGGCCATGGTCGTCTTGCCCGAGCCCTGGAGACCCGCGAGCAGGATCACGCGTGGCGCCGGGCCGTGCAATTCCAGCTTGCCCGGCTCGCCAAGGGTCGCGATCAGCTCCTCATGGACGATCTTGATGACCTGCTGCGCCGGGTTGAGCGAGCGCGACACCTCGGCGCCGATCGAGCGCTCGCGCACGCGATCCAGGAAGCTCTTGACGACCGAGAAGTGGACGTCGGCCTCGAGCAACGCCAGGCGCACTTCTTTCAGCGCGACATCGACGTCGGCTTCGCTCAACTTGCCGCGCCGCGACAGCTGCTCGAAAACGCTTTGCAGCTTTTGGGTCAGCGAACTGAACATCCATCCCTCACCGTGCGTCGGGGCCGTCCCGAGGCACGAAATACAGCGACCCCGCTTTGGGGCCCCAACTTGTGGGGCCGCGTTGCGACGTCGCCGTTATCTCAACCAGACAGGCAGTATACCACGGAAGCCCCTTCCGGATGGTGGGCACAAGACGGATGGTGTGCACGGGCAAGTTGATGCCGTTGGCAAACCAAGGCGGTCTCCGCCTTGGCGGGACTGACAACGGATGGGATAACGGATCAGCGGATGAAACGGATGGATGCCTGACAGCCTGTGTACGACGCGACCGACCAGTGGCCACGAAGGCAGCGCCGCGATCGGCCTTTTATGGTGCGCTGCGGCCCTCAGGCGCTTATCCGTTGATCCGTTGATCGCAATCCGTTGTAGGCCCCACGCAGCCGGTCAGGATTTACCAACAGGATCGCAAGGTGTCAGGCGCGGAATCTGGCCGCAGATTGCGCGGATTTCGCTGACGGAAACGGGACCGATGCCAGCAGGGCTCCAATTGTCAAAATCCGCATAATCAGCGGCAAAAAGCCGCCGACAACTCGTGCATGCCCACCAAGATGGGGTGTGTGCACGGGCGCGCGCAGAGGCCACCGGCAGACCCAAGCGGCCTCCACCGCAGCGGGGCTGACAACGAATGAGACAACGGATCAGCGGATCAGACGGACGGATGCCTGATAGCCGACAAAACCTGCGTCCGCGCATCCGTCTCAGCGGCCCCAGCGATTTTTGCGAAATTCGCGGCAAAGCAACGCAGATACCCCGTCTTGTACCTATCGACCCTCACGGCCAGGAAAACGAAACGGCCCGAAGTTGCCTCCGGGCCGTTCGTTCAGATCGTGCCGTGCTGGCGGAGCGGAATTACCGACCGCCGGTCACCGCGCGGAGCTTGTCGCAAGCCGGGCAACCGCCGCCGGGGCGGATGATCGCGTACCCACCCATCGGGTCGGCGCCGTACTCGAGGAAGTCGACGTTCCAGACGATGAGGATGCGCACCAGGCCGCTGTTCTTGGCGAGGTTGGCCGCCTGACCGAGCCATTCGGCGTGCTGGGCCACGGTCGTGTTGGCCGCCCACCCGAAGCTACCGGGCAGCGGTCCAAGACCTTCAGGCGACAGGAAGCCGAGCTCGGTGAAGCACAACGGACGGCGACCGCCGAAGGCGTTGTAGTACGTGCTCACCATGCCCTGGTAGTAGCGCGTGTAGTAGCCGTCGCGCGGGTCACCCGAGGTCTGCGTCGGGCTGATGATGCCCTCGTTGTAGTGCAGACCGATGCAGTCCATGTAGTTCGCGCCACCGGCCGCAGCCAGTTCCGCGATGTAGGTGTTGTCGTTGCGGACGTGGTCGGGGCCGAACGCGCCCTCGGCGCCCGTGGGCGACGGCGCGGCCGAGATCACGATCGTGTTGGCGTTCGCGCTCTTGATAGCGTTGTAGGCCTTGGCCAGCATGGTCGCATAGCGCGACCCGCTGATCTCGCCCGACGGCCATTCGCGATCGATGTTCGGCTCGTTCCAGACTTCGATGGCGTCGGCGCCCAGGCTGGCCAGGCCGCCCACGTACGACGCAAACGAGTCGTAATTCGCGCCGCCGCGGATGGTCTCAGGCGTCGAGCCGAGCACGCCGAGCAGGATCTTGAAGCCGTTGTTGTGGGCTTCATTGATGGTGCCGGCGACGTCACCGGGGTTCGCACCCGGGTTCCAGCGCACCTGCACCTTGACGTACGACATGCCCGCGTACAGCATCTGGCTCTTGTACGCGTAGCCCTGGATGTGGCCGCCCAGCGCGAAGCCCGAGAACGGGCCGGAGGGCACGGTCACCGGGGCCGGCGTCGTGCCCGTCGTCGGGGCCTGGGTCGGGCTCGGGGCCGGCGTGGAGCCGGTCGTGGTCGCGCCCGGGATCTTGAGGACCTGGCCGACGTAGATCAGGTTCGGGTTCGTCAGGCCGTTGGCCGACATGATCGCCGAAACGGTCACGCCAAAGCGGCTGGCGATGCGGCCCAGGCTGTCACCGGCCTGCACCGTGTACGTGCCGGTGCTGGTCGTGGCCGGCGTGGTCGTGGTCGGCGTCGTGGTCGTGCCCGTGCTGCCGGTCGACGGCGTGGTCGTCGTCACCGTCGTGCCGGGGATGATCAGCACCTGCCCGACGAAGATCAGGTTCGGGTTGGTCAGCTTGTTGGCGTTGAGGATGGCCGAGACCGTCGTGTTGAACTTGAACGCGATCGAGCCCAGCGTGTCGCCGGCCTGGACTGTGTAAGAACCGGGCGACGTGGTCGTGGTGGTCGTGGTCGTGGACGAGCCGCTGCTGCCCGACGAGCCGCAGCCGTTCGAGCCCGGGATGGTCAGGCGTTGACCGATGGCCACCAGATTGGGGTTGCTGATGCCATTGGCGCTGATGATGGCCTGCATCGACACGCCGCACTTGAAGGCGATGCCTGACAGGGTGTCGCCGGCCTGGACGGTGTAGGTCGTATCGGCGAGGGCCGGGCCGACCGACGCCAGCGCGATCGCCACCGCAACGAGGCCCGAGAAGAGTCGCTTCAACATGAGGATCCTTTCTCCTAGGGGTTTGAGACACGGCCAAACGGCCGGATTCCCCGACTGAGCAGATGAGCAAGTTCCAGGCCAGATGGCCCGACTCCTGCCCGCAAATGTGCGATTGGAACGCAGACGCGACCTCGACTATAACAGAGCGCTTGGGGCCGGGCAAGCGACGCCGCGGCACACTATGTCTAGTTGACGCATCAGATGAGACCTTTCCAAGACGTCGGCACAATGCATTTGGTTCCAGACCGGCATGGGCTAGAATCCAGGTCCGGCGCGATAACAGGCAGGAAGACGCGATGACTGGCACTGACCTCCCTCAAACCGTCCACACCAACATATTGGGCACGATCGGCGCCACCCCGCTTGTGCGCCTGAACCGGCTGACACGCGGTCTGACGGCCACGGTTCTGGGCAAGGTCGAGTTCTTCAATCCGGGCGGGTCGGTCAAGGACCGGATCGCGCTCAATATCATTGAAGACGCCGAACGCGCCGGGCGGCTCAAGCCGGGCGGCACGGTCGTCGAGGCGACCTCGGGCAACACCGGCGTCGGGCTCGCGATCGTGTGCGCGATCAAGGGTTACAAATCGGTCTTCGTCATGCCCGACAAGATGAGCCAGGAGAAGATCCGACTGCTCCGCGCGTACGGCGCAAAGGTGATCATCACGCCGACGGCCGTCGCCCCGGATGACCCGCGCAGCTACTACGAAGTCGCCAAGCGCGCCGTCGCCGAAACGCCCAACAGCATCCTGGCCAACCAGTATCACAACCCCGAGAACCCGCGCAGCCACTATCTGACGACCGGGCCCGAGATCTGGGAGCAGACGAATGGCCACGTCACCGACGTGATCATTGGCATGGGCACCGGCGGCACGATCACGGGCGTCGGCCGATATCTCAAAGAAAAGAACCCGCGCATCCGCATCATCGGCGTCGATCCGTATGGCTCGCTGCTGTACGAAACGCACAAGCTTGGCCACCTCCCGGACGATCCGCACCCCAAGACGTACAAGACCGAGGGCATCGGCGAAGACTTCCTGCCCTCGTCGCTGGATCTGAGCGTGGTCGACGAGGTCATCCAGGTCAGCGACAAGGAGTCTTTCCTGATGACACGTCGCCTCACGCGCGAGGAGGGCATCTTCGCCGGGGTGTCGTCGGGCAGTGCCGTGGCCGCCGCGCTGCGGTACGCGCGCGATCTGCACGGTGACCGGGTGCTCGTCGTGTTGCTGCCCGACTCGGGTTCGCGTTATCTGAGCAAGGCCTTCGATGACGACTGGATGCGCGAGAACGGCTTCCTCGACTCGACCTGGGCCGGCGCCACGGCCGCCGACGTCCTGGCCACCAAGAAGCTCCGCGATGTGATCTTCGCCCTGCCCAACGAGGCCATCCCGCGCGTGGTGGCGAAGATGAAGCAGCACGACATCTCGCAGATCCCGGTGCTCGACGAATCCGGTCATCTGCTCGGCCTGGCCAGCGAGGTCGAGTTGCTCAACCACATGGTGCTCGGCGATCACAAGCACCACGCGCATGAGCCGATCTCGGACGTCATGCAGACCGACGTCGTCACGGTCTCGCCCGAGGCCTCGATCGAAAGTCTGATGGGGTTGTTCGTCCATCGCGGCGCCGTGATCGCCACCGAAGGCGGCCGCGTGGTCGGCATCTTGACCAAGATCGACCTGCTCGATTACCTGGCCTCTCGCGCCTGAGCGCGAAGCCGCCATCCGTGAGGCGCGCGTATTTCGCGCCGCCGCGGTCCGCCTCCGGAGAATTACCGACGATGCCGTGAAGGGCCTTGCTACAATCAAGGCAACCGCGTGGCGTCGCCGTCACCGTGCGCCCATTGAGGAGGAGCCCCGATGCCCTTACGCCTGCGTTTTCACGGCGGCCTGTTTGCGCTGGCTGCCCTGACCGCGAGCAGCCTGGCGTGTCAAACCGCCGGCTTCGGCCCGACGATCGCGCCGCCGCCGACTGAAGCGCGCGTGCCGAACCCCGAAGGTCTCGCGACCGACGCGGTCGGCCAGCCAACGCCCGAGCCGCCCAGCACGGAACCCGCGGCCGACCCGACGCAAGCGCCGGTGCAACCGGGCGGCGCCGGCAGCGACTACACACAGCCCATCGCCATCGGCGAGACGTTGAGCGTCGCGAGCTGGGACGTGACCGTCGTCAAATACGCCTACGGCGACCAGGCGATCGAGACGCTCAAGACGCTGACGGACATGATCGATCCGCTCCCTGACGGCTATCAGTACGTCGTCGTGCGGGTGCGGGCCACCAGCCGTTTCAACGACACCGAGAACCACGCCGTGCCCTACAGCCTGACTCTCCTGGCCGAGAACCGCCACGGGTATTTCTCGCGGGGCTTCCCGACGGTCACGGAACCGTTCGAGGGCGAAGTGCGCTCGGGCGAGAGCGTCGAGGGCTGGCTGGTGTTCCAGACGCCGTCCGACACCAGCCGCTTTCAGCTTGTGTTCAGCGATTACGACCGCGACTTCAATCTGGACGAGGGCTACTTCGCCCTTTCGGCCGATGCCGCGCTCGCGCCGGCCGATCCATCCACGTTTCCGGCCGAGAACAAGGTCGGCATCGATCCCAAGAACCCGGCGCAGGTCGGCGACACCGTCGTCACCGGCGGGTTCGCGGTGACGATCACGGAGATCCGGCGCGGCGACGCGGCAGCCGAGATCATCGACTCGGCCAACAGCTTTGCGCCGAGCGCGCCGGACGGTCAGGAGTATGCGCTCGCCCGCGTGCGGGTCGAGGCCCTGGGCACGGAGGCCAAGCTCCAGCACTTCACCACCATCCTGTTCTCGGTCCAGCCGTCGTCGGGCGACCCGATCGGCCTCCCGTTCGTGGTGCTGCCGGGCGAGAGCGCGGATGCGCCGCTGGCGCCGGGCGCCGTGCTCGAGGCCTGGCTGCCCCTGGCGCTGCCCGTCGACGATCCTGGGGCCGTGCTGTACTACGATCCGACGTTCAGCTTCGGCGACGAGTCGCCGGCACGATACTTCGCCGTGGCGCCATGAGCGCGCGATCGTCGCGCAGCGTCCTGTCCGCGTTGAACTATCCGAGGGGGAAACGATGATCCGACCATTGCGTGGCGCGAACGTGCTCCTGACCGGGGGCTCACAGGGTCTCGGACCGTTGATGGCCCGTCGCCTCGCGGAGGCCGGCGTCAACCTGGCGCTATCGGCTCGCTCGGCCGACAAGCTCGAGGCTGTCGCCCAAAGCCTGCGCGACACCGGGGCACGCGTCGTGGTCCTGCCGGCCGACGTCACCAACGGCGCCGATCGTGTGAGCCTGCTGGCCCAGTTCGAGCGCGTGCTTGGCCCGCTCGACATCCTCATCAACAACGCCGGCATGGAGAACAACGGCCGCTATCAGGACAAGAGCGCGGCCGAGATTACCCAGTTGATCGACCTCAACGTGACGGCGCCGATGCTCCTGACGCGCGCGGCGTTGCCGGGCATGCTTGAACGCCGGCGCGGCCACGTCGTCAACCTCGGCTCGCTCGCGGGCAAGCTCGGGCTGCCGTGGGGCACGGTGTACGGCGGCACCAAGGCCGCGGTCATCGCGTGGAGCAACGCGCTCAGCATCGAACTCGCCGGGACCGGCGTCAGCGTGAGCGTGATCTCGCCCGGCTGGGTCGCCGACGCCGGTATGTTCGCGGTGCACAAGCGCAAGGCGCACCCGGTGCTGGGCGAGAGCAAGCCCGATGCCGTGGCGCGCGCGGTCGTGCGCGCGCTCGAAACCGGCGCGCCCGAGATCGTCGTCAACCCGATGCCCTTCGCGCCGCTGCAGGCCCTCAATGCGCTTTCGCCCGGGCTCATCCGCTGGGCCATGAACACGCTCGGCGTCAACAAGTTCCTGCGCGAGACCTACGTCAAGAACTGAAGCGACGATCCACGAAAACGCAAAGGACGCGAAGATCCATCACAGGATCTTCGCGTCCTTTGCGTCTATGTGATCAACGCTCCCCGCCGGAAAGATCGAGCGTCTGCTTGAGCCACGCGATCGCCGGATCGGCCAGTTGCGGCGTGCCGGGGCTGGCGGCCTCGTGATCGGCGCCGACGATCGGCCAGACCGTCACGCCGGTGCGAACGCGGCGCGCGATTTCGTAGGTCGCCGTGAAGTCGCAGATGTGGTCGCGCGTGCCGTGCATGAGCAGCACCGGGCACCCGATGCGCGCGATGGTGGTGTGAAGATGGAAGTCGTGGGTCCAGAACCCGAGCGGCTCTCCAGCCGGCGCCCCGATGACGAAGCGGAAATTCGACTGGATCCCGGGAACCGACAGATCGATGCCGCTGCCCACGTCGAACGGGGACGCGTAGGCGACGGCGGCCGCCACGCGCGGGCTGGCCGCGGCCGTGCGCAGGGCGAACAGCGCGCCCAGGCTGCCGCCCAGCACGACGATCCGCCGCGGGTCGATCTCGGGGCGGCCGGCCAGATGATCGAGCGCGGCGACGGCGACCTGCTGGTCCTCGGCGCGCAGCCGGGGACCGTCGAACTGCGAGCCGTGCGCGGGCATGTCGATCGTGCAGGTCGCGAACCCCGCCTCGCGGAACCGACCAAGCGCGACGTCGAAGTCGTCCCTGTCGCCGGCCAGTTGATGTATTCCGAGGATCACGGGGACCGGGCCGCGCCGATCGGGCGGCAGGTGCAACATCCCCGACGTGACACCGCGGGCGTGGAGGATCGTCAGCGGCTCGACGCGCGCGCCGGTCAACGCCCGCATCTGCGAATACAGGCGCTCGCGCACGGCGATCGCGCTGCGTTGTTCCGCATAGGGCGTGAACACGTAGTAGCCGTCGCCGCCATAGGCCAGACCGAGCAGCGCCAACGCGCGCCGGATCGACCGCAGGGCCTCGGCATCGGCGCCGGCAGCCAACGCCTGCTCGACCTCGCGCAGGTGCGGGGCGGCGAGATCAAGCCAGACCGCGCGCCAGTCGGTGAGACGGCGCATCCGCCGCGCCGCGACAGGCGCCAGACCCGGGTCGATGCCGAGGTTGGTCAGGATCAGACGCGTATGCGGCGTATCGAGGAAGACGCCGCCCATGCCGAAGCGCAGGGCCAGGTCCGCGACGCTGCGGGGCGGGCCGGCGATCATGCGGCCGCCGGTCCGGGTCACGTTCGCGCCCGCGAGGTCGAGCGAGGCCAGGTACGCGGGCCAGCTGCTGAGATCCAGCGGCTGACCGGTGCGGCCGTCACGCGCGACGGCTGGGCGTATGGGGGCGTCGATCGTCATCGCGCCGTCCTTGACGGATTCGGGCCGTCGCTCGCCCCCTGGCTGAGCCGGCTCAGTACCGTGGAATGCCGGGATCGACCTCGCGCGACCAGGCGTCGATGCCGCCGCGGAGGTTGATCAGGTTCTTGAAACCGTGCACGGACAGATAGTGCGCCACGCTCAAGCTGCGTGACCCGCTATGACAGTAGATCGCTATTTCGCGGTCCTTGTCCAGTGACTGCATCCAGAGATGCAACTGCGACATCGGGTGCAGCTCGGACCCGTCGATGCGCGCCAGTTGATATTCGCGTTCTTCACGCACATCGACCAATAGTGGCGGGTTGTCGCCCGCCAGGCGCTCGGCCAATTCGCGCGGTGTCAGATCCGTGACCAATCGAACTCTCCTTCCGGCGTTTGAGCGGGCTGGCGCCCGGTCTCACAATGGCACCGGCATGAACACAAGGACAAACGTGACCAGCAGACCGATCGCCACGGCCCGACGTTTCGGATCCAGCTGGGTGATCTGATCCAGCGGCTCGGCGTGCATACGACCGAGCAACAACACAAGCGCGGCCCAGAGGAACCAGCCGACCCAAAAGAACCCGAGCACCACCAGCGCCGCCACGATGACCGGCACGAGCTTGCGCGCCCGCGACCCGATCAAGACGTAGAGGGCGTGCCCGCCATCGAGTTGCCCGGCCGGGATCAGGTTGAGGCTGGTGACCAGCAAACCGGCCCAGCCCGCCCAGGCCACCTGGTTGAGATAGACGTCGGTGCCGCCGCCCGCAGGGAAGACCCCCAGCGTATAGAAGCGCAGCATCGTCAACCAGGCGGGCAGATCGCCAAAACTCGCCGGCTGCGGCAGGAATTTGCCGAACACCAGCCACTTGAGCGCCACGTACAGGATCGAGTTGCCCTCGAAGCCCGACACCTGATCAGGCGCCAGGGCGCGCAATGGCGCCGACGTGATCAGGCCGAAGATCAGCACCGGAAGCGCGACGACGAGCCCGGCGATCGGGCCAGCGGCGCCGATATCGAGCAGCACCCGTCGGTTGGCCGGCGGCGCCTTCAGGTTGATCACGGCCCCCATCGTGCCGAGGATGCTGATGATGGGCAGCGGGATGAAGTAGGGCGGCGAGGCCGGCTCGCGATGGAGCCGCGCGGCGATGTAGTGCCCGAGCTCGTGTGCGCCGAGGATGGCGATCATGGCGAGCATGAACGGCCACCCCAGATTCATGTGAAGGAAGCCCGCCACGGTCAACGCGATCACGTCGTTGCCGACGCGCTCGATGACGGCCACCGGCTGTTGGCCGAGCCACTCGTATGCTCCGGCAGACATCATCATGCTGATCAGGGTCAGGCCGACCAGCAGCCAGGCCAGCCACATCCGCGACGCCGCGGGCGCGACCACACCCATCGCGACCTTCACCACCTGGGCGCCGTCTTCGGCGCGAAAGAGCGGCGTGCAGCCAAGCGGGCGCAATTCCGCTGACAGCCAACGCCACGCCGCCTCGGACTCCTGGGTCAATCGGCCGCGGTAATGGGCCACGAATGTGCGCCCGTCGCCGGGGGTCGTGCTCTCGATCGTGAAGACGCGCTGGACTCGATCGGTGACCACCTCGAGTTCAACGCGCTCGACCGACGGGCTCAGATATGGAAGCATCCGATTATTCTATCGCAGCGGCTCACTGCGCTGCCGCTCAGCCAGGCAGGGTGTGCGTGAGCACGTTGCCGGGCGCGGGACCTGGCCGCGGAGTTCGTGAATGGCGCGAATGAGGATCCGCGTATCCGTCGCAGCGGACCCAGAAGCATTCGCTCAATTCGCGCCATTCGCGGCAGAGAATCCTGATAACTCGTGCCTGTAAACCAGACAGAACGTTGGGGAGAAACGAGGCGGGTCTCGGGTCTTGGCCCCGGCCCGCGACCGGCCTCGTTTCTCGCCAGGCGTCGTGTATTCGCCTCGCCGATACCGGGCGTCGATGCTAAAGTTGCCGCATGACCGATCGATTGAAAGACAAAGTGGCCTTGATAACTGGTGGCGGGCGCGGCATCGGACGCGCGATCGCATTGGCTTATGCGCAAGAAGGCGCGCACGTGGTCGTCGTGGCGCGTACGCCCACTGAGGTGCAGGCGGTGGCCGACGAGATTGCGGCGGCCGGTCTGCCTGACGCGGCCGCGACAGCCTGCGACGTGGTCGACGAGGACCAGATCAAGGCGTCGGTGGCGCTGGCCCTCGATCGCTTTGGCAAGCTCGACGTCCTCGTCAACAACGCCGGCATCGGCATGGCGCGACCGATCTATGGCACGTCACGGCTCAACTGGGAGCGGGCCCTCGCCGTCAACCTGACCGGCACGTTTCTGTGCACCAAGCACGTCTGGAAGCCCATGGTCGCCAATGGCGGCGGCGCGATCCTGAACATCAGCTCGCTGGCGGGCACGCGCGGCATGCCGATGCTCTCGGCGTATGCGGCCAGTAAGTGGGGCCAGATCGGGTTCACGCTTTCGGCCGCCGAGGAAGGCAAGCCGGTGAACATCCGCGTCAACGCGCTGGCCCCCGGAAAAGGCGACACCGCGATCCGCGCGGCGCTGGTCGAAGACAAGAGCCGCATGCTGCGCGCCGAGGACCACGTCGGCGCGGCGGTATTCCTGGCCAGCGACGAGTCCCGCTTCGTCACCGGCCAGGTCATCGAACTGGATTACTTCGACTCGGCTTACCGCAGCCCGTGGGGGTCGTGAAAGCTGGCGCGGCGTGCCTCGCGTTCCCGCGCGTCACGGTGTATCATCGCCCGTCGTATGACCGTAACGCAGGTCTGGATCATGGATGACGGTCCGGATATCACCCGGGCGGCTGCCGAACTGGTCGCGTCGTTGAGCCGCGAGCCCGTGATGGCCCGAGGCCGTTTCAACTTCGCGCTCTCGGGGGGCGGCACCCCCGTACCGCTTTACCGTCTTCTGGGCAGCCCGGCGTATGCGCTCGCCCTGCCCTGGGATCGCACGCACTTCTTCTGGTGCGACGAGCGCTGCGTTCCGCCGGACGATCCCGAGAGCAGCTATGGCATGGCCCGCGAGGCGCTCCTACAATCGATCGACGCGCCGGCCGGCCATGTCCACAGGATCCGCGGCGAGCTCGATCCGGCTGCGGCGGCCGTCGACTACGTGTCGACGCTGCGGCTTCACGCCGATGAAGGCCTGACCTGGCCGCAGATCGACGTCGCCATCCTCGGCCTCGGCGCGGACGGCCACACGGCATCGCTCTTCCCGAAGGCCGCGCTCGAGCTCGAAGACCCAACGGTCCCGGCCCGCGCCGTGACCGGCGATTATCAGGGCCGCCCGAGCCAGCGTGTCACGCTGACGCCGGCCGTGTTCCGCACCGCGCGCCACCTGATGTTTCTCGTGACCGGCGCCAACAAGGCCGAGGCCTTGGCGGCCACCCTCGAGGGCCCGCACGAACCCGCGCGGTGGCCGGCGCAACAATTGCAGCCCGAAGGCGGCACGGTGACCTGGATCGTCGATCGTGCGGCCGGGGCCCGGTTGCAGGCCGCGCGACGCGGCATCCCCGCGGCCGGCTCGGCTCCGTAAAATCTCGGGGCGCCACGCCCCGCCCGTAACTTTGACCGGCCTTGACCGACTGAAAAGCGGATACACTTTACCGTCACAGTCATTTCGCGGGGATTCCCCCGCCGATTCGAACGACCACGCATACGTCTGATAAACCGATCCGGGCAGCCAGCCCGGAGATGATCTAGGAGACAACATGGAACTCGGCATGATTGGACTGGGCAGGATGGGCGCGAACATGGTGCGACGTCTGGTGCGGGGCGGGCATCGCGTCGTCGCCTACAACCGGACGGCCGCCACGACCGACGCGCTCAGGGCCGAAATCGAGATCGGCACGGCCTACACAGTTCCCGATCTTGTGGCCTCGCTCGCGGCGCCGCGCATCGTTTGGGTGATGGTGCCCGCCGGCGCCGCGACCGACGCCATGATCACCCAGCTTGGCGATCTCCTGAGCCCTGGCGACATCGTCATCGACGGCGGCAACACGAATTACAAGGACGACGCCGTCCACGCGGCTCAGCTTGCGGCCAAGGGCATCGGCTTCGTCGATTGCGGCACGAGCGGCGGCATCTGGGGCATCAGCGAGGGCTACAGCCTGATGATCGGCGGCGAAGCCGCTCACGTCGGGCAACTCACGCCGATCTTCCAAACGCTCGCACCCGGCGCTGACAAGGGCTGGGGCCACGTCGGACCACACGGCGCCGGCCACTACGTCAAGATGGTGCACAACGGCATCGAGTACGGCATGATGCAGGCCTTCGCCGAGGGCTTCGAGATCATGCACGCCAAGAAGGAGTTCGGCCTTGACCTCACGCAGATCGCGCGGATCTGGCAGCACGGCAGCGTCGTGCGCTCGTGGCTGCTCGACCTGACGGCCGACGCGCTGACGGATGACCCGGAACTCGCGTCGCTGGTCGGCTTTGTGCCCGACTCGGGCGAGGGCCGCTGGACCGTGACGGACGCGATCGATCTCGACGTCCCCGCCCCGGTCATCACGCTATCGCTGATGATGCGTTTCGTCAGTCGCGACGACCAGAAGTTCGCGGCCAAGGTCCTGGCGGCGATGCGCAAGGGCTTCGGCGGCCACGCCGTCAAGACAGTCGCCTGACCGGCGCCAACCAGAGAGCGAGCCGCCCATCCCCATGAAACCCACGACCGTCGTCATCTTCGGCGCGTCCGGCGACCTCACGCAGCGCAAGCTCGTGCCGGCGCTGTACAACCTGTATCGTAAGAACCGAATCTCCGACGGCCTCAACGTCGTCGGCTTCGCACGCCGACCCTGGGACGACGCCGAGTTCCGCCGGCGGATGCGCGAAGGCGTCGAGGAACACAGCGCCGGGTCGTTTGATGCGGCGTTGTGGGAGCAGATCAGCACCCGCGTGCACTACTTCCAGGGCCACCTGGAGAACCCCGATGACTTCAAGCGACTTGCCACGTACCTGACCGAACTCGAGGGCGGCCCGGCCGACCGGCTGTACTATCTGGCGACGGCGCCGGAGTATTACGCGCCCGTGGCCGCCAGCCTGGGAACGGCCGACATCGCCGCCGAGCACGAGGGTATGCGGCGTCTGGTCGTGGAGAAGCCGTTTGGGCGTGATCTGACCACCGCGCAGAGTCTCAACGAGCAACTGCACGCGGTCTTTCAGGAGCACCAGATCTATCGCATCGATCACTATCTGGGCAAGGAGACCGCCCAAAACATCCTGTTCTTCCGGTTCGCGAACACGATCTTCGAGCCGGTCTGGAACCGGAACTACGTCGCCAGCGTGCAGATCACGGTGGCCGAGGACGTCGACGTCGGGCATCGCGCCGGCTACTACGAGACTGCGGGCGTGCTGCGCGACATCTTCCAGAATCACCTGCTCCAACTGCTCGCCCTCGTGGCGATGGAACCGCCGTCGTCGTTCAACGCCGACGCGATCCGCAACGAGAAAGTCAAACTCCTCACCGCGATCAAACCGCTGGCCGATGCCGACGTCGCCGAGCACGCGGTCCGCGCGCAGTACCGCAAGTACCGCGACGCCGAGGGCGTGGCGCCGAACTCGCTCACGCCGACCTACGCGGCCGTCCGGTTGTTGATCGACAACTGGCGCTGGCAGGGCGTGCCGTTTTATCTGCGATCGGGCAAGGCGCTGCACAGCAAGACCACGCAGATCGTGGTCCAGTTCGTGCGCCCGCCGCATCTGATGTTCAACCTGCCGCCCGGACAGCGGCTGTCGTCGAACACGCTGTCCCTGTGCATCCAACCCGATGAGGGCATCCACCTCAAGTTCGGGGCCAAGGTGCCCGACTCGCCGCAGGAGATCCGCCCGGTCGACATGGAATTCCACTACCAGGAATCATTCGGAAACGGCGCGCTGCCCGACGCGTACGAACGGCTGCTGCTCGACGCCCTGAATGGCGACGCGTCGCTGTTTACGCGCAGCGACGAGATCGAGACTGCCTGGCGTCTGATTGATCCGCTGCTCAAGGCCTGGGAACGGCCGGACGGCGCGCCGATGTTCTTCTATGAGAGCGGCACCGACGGCCCGACCAGCGCGGATGCACTGCTGGCCAAGGACGATCGGCGCTGGCTGCCCGGGTGCGAGCACTGACGGTTCCGGGCTGTGCGACAATAGACGCCCGCGGCACGCCGATGACCGGCGGCCGTGGGCGTTTTCGCGTGGATGGCCTCATGCAGAATGGATTCTCAGTGACGCGCCTGGCGGCGGCCGGGCTTCTGACTTTTGCGCTGGCGAGCTGCGCGACGCCCACGCCGGCGCCGACCGCGACGGCCCTACCGCCCTCGCCCACGGCGCCGCCGCCGGCGACCCTTACACCCGCGCCGGCCCCTACGGCCGACACGTCGACGATCTTTCCGCCGGTCACCGACGCCGACCGGGTGCTGGGTCCGCGCGACGCCGTCGTCACGGTGTTGGTGTATTGCGACTTCCAGGCGCAGCCCTGCGCGCCGCTCGCGCAGACGTTGCTGGCGCTCCAATCGGCGCAGACCGACACCGTGCGGATCGTGTATCGCAACGTGCCGCTGCCGACGTACGACAAGGCCACCCTGGCCGCCGCGGCCGCCGAAGCCGCCGCAGCCCAGGACAAGTACTGGGCGTTCTTCGAAACACTGTACGCCGCGCAGGCGGAATGGGCCGAGGTAGACGTCGCCGCCTTCCCGGCACAACTCTCGACCTACGCCAAGGCGGCCGGGCTCGACGTGGCGCGTTTCGATCAAGAACTGGCCGACAACACCTATGCCCCACAGGTCCGGGCGGCGCGCGATGCAGCCAACGCCATCCAACTTCCGGATGGGAGCACGGCCGGCCTGCCGGGCGTGCCCTTCGTCGTCATCGACGGCCAGATCTGGCAGGGGCCGCAGGACCTATCGACGCTGAACGCCGTCGTGTCGCTCGAAGCCCTGCGGGCGCGCCAGTTCGACGCGCCCGAGGAGATCATCGACCCGCTCAGGCATTACACGGCCACGCTGGTCACGGAGCGCGGCGACATCACGCTCGAGCTCTTTGCTGATGAAGCGCCAATCACGGTCAACAGCTTTGTCTTTCTGGCGGAGAGGAACTGGTTCGACGGCGTGACCTTTCATCGGGTGCTGCCGGGCTTCGTGGCGCAGGCCGGCGACCCGACCGGAACCGGCTTCGGCGGCCCCGGCTATACGCTCCCGGATGAGATCAACCCGGCGCGTGCCTTCGACACGGCCGGCATCCTGGCGATGGCGAACTCCGGGCCGAACACGGCCGGCAGCCAGTTCTTCATCACGCTGGCGCCGGCGCCAAGCCTGAACGGGAACTACACGATCTTTGGGCGCGTGACCTCGGGCCTGGACGTGGCCCAGGCGCTGACGCCGCGCGACCCACAAGCCGATCCATACGCCGCGCCCGGGGACAAGATCCTGGACGTCGTCATCAAGGAGAGCGAATGAAACGGTTGACCTCAGTTCTTGGACTTGCGACTGCCATCGCTATCGGGCTGAGCGCCTGTGCGCCGGCCGCGACGCCGACTCAAACGGGCGGCACGGTCAAGCAATGGGCTTCCCCGCCCGAGATGACCATCGATCCCAACAAGAGTTACACCGCCACGATCGAGACGGCCAAGGGCAACATCGTCATCGAACTGCTGCCCAAGATCGCGCCAAAGACCGTCAACAACTTCGTGTTTCTGGCGCGCGCCGGTTTCTACGACGGCGTCACGTTCCATCGCGTCCTCAAGGGCTTCATGGCGCAGGGCGGCGACCCGACCGGCACCGGCATGGGCGGACCCGGCTACGAGTTCGAGAACGAGACCTCACCCGATGTCACGTTCGATGGACCCGGAATCGTGGCCATGGCCAACGCCGGTCCGGACACGAACGGCAGCCAGTTCTTCATCACCTACGATGCCACGCCGCATCTCAACGGCGGGTATTCGATTTTCGGCAAAGTGGTGAGCGGGCTCGAGGTGGCGCTGTCTCTGACCGAGCGCGACCCGGAGAACAACCCGAACGCACCGCCAGGCGACGCGATGAAGACGATCACGATCGAAGAGAAGTGAGCGCGGGGAACGACAACGCCGCCGGCTGGAGCCCCAGCCGGCGGCGTTTTTCTGTTTGGCGTCAGTCCGTTGACGACTTGCGCTTGAACCCGATGCGCGCCAGGATGGCGTCGCCGTTCTCCTGCCAGAGGTGCCAGGCCGTCGGCGACACGGAGAGCAGGACGACGACCACCACGATCACGGTGAAGTAGCGGTCGAGCACCTCGGGCGGGAACACGGAGCCGAGCAGATAGCCGGCCACCGTCACGCCCACCGCCCACAGGAAGCCACCGATCAAGTTGTAGGTCATGAACGAGCGGTAGTTCATCTCGACCGCGCCCGCCACGATCGGCGCAAAGGTGCGGATGAATGGCATGAACCGCGCGATGATGATGGTTTTCCCGCCGTGCTTCTCGTAGAAGTCGTGGGCGGCCTTGAGGTTCTTGGGTTTGAACAGGAACGACTCCTCGCGGGTGAACAACGGCGGGCCGGTCTTGCGACCGAACCAGTAGCCGACGTTGTCGCCGAGCACCGCCGCGATGAACAGCAGCGGGATCAGCCACCACAGGCTGAGCGAGCCCTCATAGGCGAACAGGCCCGCCGTCAGGAGCAGGCTGTCGCCCGGCAGAAAGAAGCCGAAGAACAGACCCGACTCGGCGAAGATGATCAGGAAAAGCCCGACGTAGGCGAATGCGCCCAGGGATTCGATGATGTAACGCGGATCCAGCCACTGCATGCCGAAAAGCCTCCGAAAAACGCTTGCCGTACGACCAGCAAGAAAAGTTCCAGGGTGGCCTCACGCCCCAACCCCTGGAACAGACCTTGCACATTATACCGGGGCCGGTCGTGCCGGACATGAGACCGATGTTTGGGTCGATTTTACGGCTCGTCGCTTGACATCACATAATGCGCATGCTACAACCGCCAGGGGCTTCGGCCGACCCGGTTGGAGCCGCAGGAGATCATGCTGTGACCAAATCGCGCACCGAATTGATGGAAGACCGTCTCAGGGACATGCAGATCACCAGCCCCGATATCGAGGCGTCGGCGGTGGTCAGCGTCGACGGTCTGCCGATCGCCACCGCCCTGCCGCGGAACGTCGAAGAGGACCGCGTCTCGGCCATGTCGGCGGCGATGCTCTCGCTGGGCGAGCGGATCGCCAGCGAACTGGGCCGGGGCAGCCTGAACGAGGTCTACATCAAAGGCGAGAAGGGCTACGTGATCCTGCAGTCGGTGGGCCAGGAAGCCGTGCTCACCGTGCTGGCGCGTGAAGGCGCCAAACTCGGCCTCGTCTTTCTGGATATGCGGCGCGCGGCCGAAGACCTGTCCAAGCTGGTCTAGTCGCCCGTTCCGACCCTTGATTAAAACCGGGAGCGGCCCGACAATAGCCGGGTTTGCTCCCGGTTGTCATTCATGAAAGCCACAGTCGTTCTCCCAACCTACAACGAGGCGCACAACCTGCGCGCGATCACCGACGCGCTGCTGGCGCAGCCGCTCGACCTGAACATCCTGGTCGTCGACGACGGCTCGCCAGACGGTACAGGTCCGCTCGCCGAGCAACTCGCCGCCGAAAAGCCCGGGCGCATCGCGCTGCTCCAGCGCGGCGCCAAGCGTGGCCTTGGCACGGCCTACATCGAAGGGTTCGTGCGCGCGCTCGCCGAGGGCGCCGAGGTCGTGGTCCAGATGGACGCGGACTTCTCGCACGGCCCAGACTTCGTGCCGCTCATGGTGGCCGAACTATCCGAGTACGATCTGGTCGTCGGCTCGCGCTATGTGCCCGGCGGCAGATTGGACCCGCGCTGGGGCCAGGGCCGGGTCTGGCTGTCGGCCTGGGCCAACCTCTATGCGCGCACCATCCTGGGCATCAAGGTCCACGACGCGACGGCGGGGTTCAAGGCCTGGCGGGCGGACGCGCTGTACGGCATGGGTCTGGACCGCATCCGGTCCAACGGTTATGTTTTTCAAGTCGAGTGCGCGTATGTCGCCGAGCGTCTCGGCCTCCGCATTTTCGAACACCCCATCTTTTTCGAGGATCGGCGGATCGGCCAATCGAAGATGAGCATGGCCGTGAAGTTCGAATCGGCGTGGCGCGTGTGGCAGGTAGGACTTCAGCACCATGCGCTGGCGCCGAAAGATCGCCGCCTCCGCAACGCCGACGCCGCCGCGCGCTGACGTCGCGCCTACCTCCCCATTTGGGGCCGCCTGACCTTCGGCCCATTGCGACGGCTCGCCAGGGCTGGCAAGCTTATTGGCGTCGTGATTCGCCCATTTTTGCCCCTCTCAGCCCACACATGCCCCTGAACCCAAACGTGTTGAACCCGACTGAGCGACCCCGCTGGCGCGCGATGGCCGCGCTGTCGATTGTCTCCGGATCGTTGATCGCCCTTCAGGTCGTGTTCACGCGCCTGTTCTCGATCATGATCTGGCATCACTTCACCTATCTCGTGATCGGCGTCGCCCTGTTGGGCGGTGGCGCGGCCGGCACGTTCCTGGCCGTCCGACGCTGGTCGGCGGCGGTCGTGCGCGAACGCCTCGGCCTGATCGCGGCCGGATACGGCGTCAGCGTGCTGGCGGTGCTGGCCGCGATCGCGCTGCTGCGGTTTGATCCGCTTAAGTCGGCGCAGGTCGTCGCCACCCTGACGGGCCTGACAATCTACTTCGGCCTGTTGTTCAGCGTGTTCTTCCTGGGCGGGCTGACCGTCGCCGGCGCCTTCAGCGTGTGGGCGCGGGACGCGCATCGACTGTACTTTGCCGATCTGGCCGGCGCGGGGCTCGGCGCGCTCGTTGCCGCCCTGGTCATCGAAACCCTCGGCGGCGTCGCGGCCATGCTGGCCGTGGGACTGTGCGGTCTCGCGGCCGCAGCTCTGTTCGGCGGGTCCGCGCTGCGCCGCTGGCGTTGGGCCGCCGTGGGCGGCGCCGTCGTCCAGGTCGCGCTGCTGCTCACCAACGTGGTGTGGCCACTGCCGTTGGCGATCCCGGAGTCCAAGGAATTGGGCTGGGCGCTCCACACTTATGGTTTCGCCGCCCCGGAACTGACGCGCTGGAATCCCGTGGCGCGTGTCGACGTGCTGCCGGAGATCACGGTGCCCGAGCCCATGATCGTCGGCGGGCTGGCCGAGCCGTACCGCGCCGAACTGGCGACCAGCGGCGCGCAGTTCCCGCTGCAGCTGGTCACGCTTGACGGCACGTCGATGACGGGCATCTACAAGTTCGACGGGGACTTCTCGCGTTTCGACTTCCTCAAGCACGCCATCATCAGCGCGCCGTTCCAGATCGGCATCGCGCAGCCGCGCGTGCTCAACATCGGCGTCGGCGGCGGTCTCGACATCCTGCAGTCGCACCTGTTCGGCGCCTCGCAGGTCAAGGCCATCGAGCTCAACCCCGACGTGGTGGCGCTGCTGACCGGGCCGTACAAGGCCTACAGCGGCAACCTCGTCGATCTGCCCAACACCGAGCTCATCGTCGCCGAGGGCCGGAGCGCCCTGCTGCGCGACACGGGCGAGTACGACATCATCCAGGGCATCGGTCTCGACAACTTCGCCGCGCTCTCGGGCGGCGCGTACGTGCTGGCCGAGTCGTATTTGTACACGGTCGAATCGGTCGACGAGGCGCTGGCCCGGCTCTCGCCCCAGGGCGTGTTCGCCTGGACGCGCGACGACTACGATCCGCCGCGTGAGATGCTCCGCTTGGCCGGTCTTGGGGCCGAGGCCCTGCGCCGCCGCGGCGAGACTCAGCCGTGGACGCACATCCTGATCGTCGCCAACGCGAGCCTGCGCAACGCCACGCTCCTGATCAGCCGCGAGCCGTTTAGCGCCGAGGCGGTCGAGCGTGCGCGCGCCTGGGCGGCCGAGAACGGCTTTGTCATCCTGGCCGACCCGCTGACGCCGACCGACACGACATACTCAGACTATCTGCGCTCCGCTGACCCGCGCGCGTTCGAGGCCCAGTATCCGTACCAGATCGCGCCGGTCACCGACGACAATCCGTTCTTCTACAATTACTATCGGATCGAGAGCGCGATCCAGCGCGACAACTTCCGCGGCGGCGGCTCGCTCATGCCGCTCGGCAACCTGATCCTGCTGACGCTGATCGCGCTGTCCACGCTGACCGCTGCGCTGTTCATCGTCCTGCCACTCTGGCGCAACCAACGCGCCGGGCTGGCCGTGCCGCTGGCGCGGCGGATGTTGGTGTACTTCGGCTGTCTGGGCGCCGGTTACATCTTCATCGAGATCATCATGATCCAGCGCTACACGCTGTTCATCGGCTATCCGACCGTCGCCACGACGACCACGATCTTCAGCCTGCTGGTGTTCTCGGGCGTCGGCAGCCTGCTCGGCCGGCGCTGGGCGACGACCGCAGGGGGCCTGCGAGTCGTGCTGGCGGCGCTGGTGGTGCTGACCCTGATCTACAACGTCGCGCTGCCCCCGATCTTCAACCAGTTGATGCGGCTGCCGGATCTGGCGCGGATCGCTTTCGGCGTCATCCTTCTGGCGCCGATGGGTCTGCTGATGGGCATGCCGTTCCCGGCCGGGATCAACCAGCTGGGCACGCGCGCGCCGGACCTGGTCGCCTGGGCCTGGGGCGTGAACGGCGTGATCTCGGTGCTCGGGTCGGCCGTCGTGATCCTGGTCAGCCAGCTGTCGACCTTTACGCTGGCCTGTGTCGTGGCCGCCGCGTTCTATGCCGTCGCCTGGGTCGTCAGCCCGTCGTTGTGGCGCATCAGCCTGCAGACGACGACGCCCGCGAGCGTCACCGAGGGACACATCGTCTCGGGATCGGCCGCCGATTGAGCGTCCGGCGCGTCACAGTTCTGCGACGGCGTTCATCGTTCGATAGCCTTCGCCCGACGGTTGTGGTTTAATCGTCGGGCGATGTCGTTCTTACGCAACCGCCGCAGCGACCTCCTGGCTGCGGCCCTGTTCCTGGCCTTGCCGATGATCCTGTACTGGCAGGTGACCGTCGGCGGCCGCACTCTGATCCCAACAGATAGCCTGACGAATTTCGAGCCCTACACAAGCGCCCGACAGACGCTCGGCGCCCCGGAGACGCCGCACAATTCGCTGCTGCTCGACCTCGCGCTCGAGAACTACCCATGGAAGCAATTCATCCGTGAGTCACTGGCCGACGGCCAGCTGCCGTTGTGGAACCCGTACCTGTTTGGCGGTCTGCCGTTCCTGGCCGCCGGGCAGCATTCGGGGTTGTATCCGTTCACGTGGTTGCACTACGTCCTGCCCAACGCCAGCGCCTACGGCTGGTTCGCGGTCACTCAGCTCTGGCTCGCTGGCCTGGGCGCGTATTTGTTCCTGCGCGTCCTTGGGCTGCGCCGGCCAGCCGCGGTCATCGGCGGCGTCGCGTACGAGTTGTGCGGCTTCCTGACGCTCAGCGTCGTGTTCCCCATGATCGTGGCGGTCGCGGCCTGGCTGCCGGTGCTGCTGGCGAGCCTCGAGCTGATCGTGCAACGCCGACCGTTTCGTGGGCGCCCGGCCACCATCCCATGGATGGCCCTGGGCGCCGTCGTCGTCGGGCTGCAGGTCCTGGCCGGTCATGTCGAGATCCTGTACTACAGCCTGATGACGGCGGCGGGCTACGCCGCCTGGCGTCTCCCTGTGCTCAAGTTCGGCCGTGACGCGCTTCCGTGGGGCGCGTTCGTGCGGCGCGCCGGTGCCCTGCTCGCCGTCCCGATCCTCGGCATGGCCCTGGGCGCGGTCCAATTTCTGCCGCTCTACGAACTGGCGAGCACGAGCTTCCGCGACGGGCGGGCCACCTACGAGCAGATCGTAGGTTGGGCCTGGCCGATCCGACATGTGCTCGTGTTTCTGATGCCCAACGTCTATGGCAACGCCAGCCATCACGTCTACTTCGATTGGTTCACGCGGGCGTGGTCTCCGGCGCTCAATGCCGGCCAGACGATCGATTGGGGGCTGAAGAACACGGTCGAGGGCGGCGCGTACCTCGGGATCGTGCCGCTGATGCTGCTGCCGATGGCCCTGCGGCGGTGGTGGCGCGACAGACGCGCGCGCAGCCGGGTCGATTGGATCTTTCAGCCCTGGACCTTCTTTGCGCTGCTGGCCGTGGCCAGCCTGGCCTTTGCCTTCGGCACGCCGCTCTATGCCTTGATCTACTGGTTGCCGGGCATCAGCCAGTTGCATTCGGCCTTTCGTTGGGTGTACCCGCTGTCGTTAGCCGTCGCGGCGCTGGCCGCCTACGGCCTCGACGGCCTGCTCCCGGGCGAGCGCGATGACACCGGGCGCGTGCCGCGCTCGCATCGGGCGCAGCGCACCTGGGGCACAGCCGACGTCGTGGCCGGCGTGGCAGCCCTGACCGGCGTCGTCAACCTGATCTGGCTCGGGTTCGTGTACGTGCGCTTCGACCTGTTCGAGCCGATCATCACACAGCTGATCCAGGAGCTGGCGCTCGCGCCGCGCGCTTTCTGCACCGGTGAATTGCCGGCCCTCGACTGCAACGCGCGCATGTTCTTCTCTTATGAGGGCGGCGCGGTGGTCGTCTTCAGTGTGACCGCGCTGCTCGCGGCGGCCGCGCTGCTCAGCCGTCACGTTCAGTACAGCTGGCGTGGGCGGCCACTCTGGGTCGCGGGTCTGGGGCTCGTCTTGTGCGCCGACCTGCTCGTCGCCGCCTGGGACTTCGCGCCGGCCGGCGACCCCGCCATCCTCGACTATGTGCCGCCGTCGGCCGCGTTCCTCAGGCAGGACACCGGTCTGTGGCGGATGACCGCTTACACCGGCGGCGGGGGCGGCCAGCCCTATCACGCCAACATCCCCTGGCTTTTCGATTTTCAAGATATCCGCGGCTACGACTCGCTGTTCTCAAAGCAATACGCAGCCTACATGGAGATGATCCAGCCGCAGACGCAGCTGGACAGCAATCGCATCGCGCCGATCTCGGATCCGCTGGCGCTCGACTCGCCGTTGCTCGACCTGCTCAACGTCAAATACGTCGTCAGCGGCGCCCCGATCGACAACCCGAAATACACGCTTGTGTACCAGGGCGAGGTCTTGATCTACCGCAACGAGACTGTCGTCTCGCGCGCGTATACGCTGCCCGTGTCGGCCACGCTCGAGACCAGTGATCTGGCGCGCACGGTGCGCACCTATGACCCGCGCTTCTACGTGCTGATCGACCCGGGCGCCGCGGCGACGGCGAGCCCGAACGGCGAACTGCCGACCACCGCGACGACGCCGGGTGAAGCGGGCATCGCCACGGTGACAAGTTACGGCGGCAACGAGGTCTGGGTCGACGCCGCTCCGACGACGCCCAGCTGGCTGATCCTCAACGACACCTACGCCGACGGCTGGCGCGCCTACGTGCGCGCGATCGGCGCCGGCGACGACGCCGAGACCGAAGTGCCGATCACGCGCGTCAACGGCAACTTCCGGGGCGTGGTGCTCGAGCCCGGCGCGTGGACCGTGCGGTTTCGGTACTCGCCGCTCAGCCTGCGCCTGGGTGCGGTCGTCTCGATGCTGGCGGCGATGGCCCTGGCCTTTATCGGCGGCGTGTGGGTCTGGCGCCGCGTGTACAGCGACGCGCGGCTCGACACGGGCGCGCGCCGCGTGGCCAAGAACGCCCTGGCGCCGATGGTGTTGAGCCTGTTCAACCGGATGCTCGACTTCATCTTCGCCACGTTCTCGAACCGCGTGCTTGGGCCGACCGAGGTCGGCAACTACGCCTTCGCCGTCATCATCTTCGGCTGGTTCGACACCATCACGAACTACGGGCTCAACCTGCTGCTGACCCGCGAGGTCGCGGGCGAGAAGGCGCGCGCCAACCGCTGGCTGATCAACACCACCGCGCTGCGGTTGTGGCTCGGCCTGGCGATCATCCCCTTCTTCGCGGGCGGGCTGCTCGGCCTGAACGCCCTCGCCGGCGTGGCGAAACCGCTCGGCATCACGCTGCAGCCGCTCGACGATCGAACGCTTCTGGCGATCGCGCTGCTGATCCTGGCGCAGGCGCCGGGCACGATCAGCACCGGGTTGACCGCCCTGTTTTACGCCTACGAGAAGGCCGAGTACCCGGCGGCCATCGCGACCGTCACGACCATGCTCAAGATCGTGTTCGGCGTGGCCGCGTTGACGCTCGGCTACGGCATCGTCGGTCTGGCGGCGGCGAGCCTGATCGTCAACGTCCTCACGCTGACCATGCTGGCGACGCTGGCCTTCCGCGAGTTCTTCGTGCCCAGGTGGGAGTGGGACTTTTCGCTGCAGCGGCGCGGTCTGCGCGAGGGCTTCCCGCTGATGCTCAACAACCTGCTGGCGGGCTGGTTCAACAAGATCGACTATACGCTGCTGCGTCCGGTCCGCGGCGCGACCGAGGTCGGCTGGTATTCGGCCGGTTATCGTTACATCGACGCGTTCAACATCGTGCCGTCGCTGTTCACGCTCTCGCTCTTCCCGGTGCTGGCGCGGCAGGCCGAGGGCGAGGACCGCGGCAAGGTGTCGGCCACCTACCACTTCGCGCTCAAGCTGCTCTCGGCCACCGCGTTGCCCTTGACCGTGCTCGTGACGTTCCTGGCCGAACCGCTGGTCAGCATCCTCGGCGGCGCCAAGTTCCTGCCGAACGGCGCGATCGCGCTGACCATCCTGGCCTGGTCGATGCCGATCGGCTGGATGAACAGCCTCACCAACTACATGCTGATCTCGCTTCGACAGGAACGCGGGCTCTCGATCTCGTTCCTGGCGTCCGTGATCTTCAACGTTCTGCTGAACCTGTTCCTGCTCGAGCGGTTCGGCTTCATCGCGGCGGCGGGGGTCACCATCGCGTCGGAGGCGTTCCTGTGCGTGCTGTTCGCGCATTGGATCCGGCGCTCGATCGGGGGCGTGCCCTGGCTTGGGTTGCTCTGGCGCCCATGGGTCGGCGCCGGCGTAATGGCGGTGTTGACATGGGTGCTCTGGCCGGTGACGCCGATCCTCGCGCTGCCCGCCGGCATCCTCGCGTATCTGGCCGTGTTGCTGCTCACGCAGGCCTTCAACGGCGATGAGCGCGCGAAGCTGCTGAGCATCGCGCCGGCGCGGCTCCGTGGACCGCTGAGTCGTTGGCTGCGGCCTCGCGAAGACACACCGGCCAAATCGTGACATCCATCAGTAGACTCACCCATCCGGATATGACACCATTGGGCCAGCCTTCAGGCAGGCGTGCGGATTGGTTCGGGGATGGCCGATCTGACGCCTACTGAAACGGTCGTGCGTGCCAAAATAGGCGGCCCCACGTGCGCTTGAACGCGTCCCGACCAACAAGGGTCTGCGTCCACGCCGGGGCAGTGTCTGACAGCGTCAAAACGCGATACCTGGCCACTCACGACCGCGCTTCGCGGGCCCGGACAGCAGTTCGGGCCCGCATTTTATTAACAAGACACCGGGGGTGCGAATGTGAGTGTCACGACACCGGGAGTGCGAACGCGAGTCTCAAGACACCGGGAGTGCGAACGCGAGTCTCATGGCCTGAGATCAAGCGTTCGCACTCCCGGTGTCTGAGGTTTGTTATTCCCCGACGTGGCCGTTGAGCCCGTCGGGTTTGGCGCGACCGGATAGTGGCAGCACCACGTGGAAGGCGCTGCCGGGGAAATTCACTTCATCCTGGCCGGAGCTCTCGACCCAGATCTCGCCGCCATGAGCCTCGACGATGCCGCGCGCGATCGCCAACCCGAGGCCTGGCCCCCCACCCTTGAACTTCGTCTTGCCCGATGAGTGCAGCGCGACCTCGCCGGTTTGATAGAACTTGTCGAAGATCAGTTCCTGGTGTTCGGGGTCGATGCCGATGCCCGTGTCCTGCACCACGATCTCTACCGCGCCGTCGACGTAGCGCTCGCTGTCTTCCGGCATCAAACAGCCGTGGATGCGGATCCGCCCGCCATCCGGCGTGAACTTGATCGCATTGACCAGCAGGTGCGAGAAGACCTTGCGGATCGCCTCGGGGTCGACGATGACGGTCGGCAACGTGGCCAGCGAGTCGTCGGCCACAAGTTCGAGCCGCCGCTCGGCCAGCGTGCCTTTTAGATCGCTCGTCAGCCGCCGCCAGACGTCGACCAGCGCCGTCGTCCGGCGCGTCAGGCCCAGCGCGCGGTTGTCGACCATGGCCATGTCGAGCATCGACTCGACCAGCTCCTGCATACGCTCGGCGCCGGCCTGCAACCCGCGCACCATGGTGTGGTGATCGGGATGTGTGAGGAAGTCGGTGTCCTGGGCCAGGATCTGGCTGTACCCGAGCAGGATCCCCATCGGCGTCCGCAGCTCGTGCGACACCACGGCGATGAAGTCCGACTTGGCCTGGTCGAGGCGCTCGAGGCGGTTGCGCGTACGCTGGAGTTCGGAGTTGGTGCTGCGCAGATCGCGGTTGAGCGCGACCAGGTTGTCGACCAGGCGCACGTTCTCGAGCGCCACCGTGGTTTGATCGGCCAGCGTGCTCAGCAGTGTCAGGTCGTCGTCGAAGTAGCGATCGTGTGTGGCCTTCGGCCCGAGCGCGAAAAGCCCGATCCAGCGGCCCTTCGAATACACCGGTACGAAGACGTCGATGTCGAGCCGGTGCAGCCAGGTGCGCTCGTCGTCGATCATTTCGCTGAAGCGCGGCAACAGGTCGATGTCAAACTGCGTGAGCGGCCGAAACTCGCTGTCGAGGTAGACGGCCACCGGGTTCGTGGCCGAAAGTTCGACCGGCTCAAGGCCGTCGCCCAGCGCGCCGATCACGCGCAACTTGAACTTGCGTTGCGACGACGCGTCTTCCGTGCCGTTGGGCGCCGCGAAACCCGAGATCTCGTCGACCAGGAACATGGCGGCGCGCTCGACGCCGATCGTGTCGCGGAAGATGCCCAGCGAAACGCGCGCGAGCTGTTGCGCGTCGAGGATGTTGCTGACCGCCATGCTGTAGTCGCGCACCAGACGGGCCGAATCGTAGCCGCGCCGCGAGATCAGCCAGTCGGCGATGCGATATGCGACCGCCAGAATGCGCAGCGACACGAGCGCGAGCACCGCGACCAGGCCGACCGACAGCGGCATGATCATCGGCGAGTTCTGCGGATAGACGAAGTTGATCCAGGTCGAGCCGATGGCGAAGCCCGCCGCGATCACACCGAGCGCAAGGCCGTACGCCAACACCCCGCGCGCCAGCTGACGCACGTCGGGCAAGGTGTAGCGGAGCACGGCGATCGTGGCAATCACCACTCCGACGAAGTGCATCTCCGCCCCCGACACCCACAGCCCGGCGAACAAGAGCGCGTCGCCCACCATCACGCCGGTGAGCGCCGGCAGCCAGTACGTGATCCGGTTGCGGTGCAGCGGTTGCGACGTGGCCCGAAAGGCCAACAGCGTGCTCCACGTCGAGGCGAAGAGCGCCACGGCCCAGCCGAGGATGCTCAGCCAGATCAACGCGCGCTCGCGCGAGATAACCAGGTCCGACACCAGCAGGTAGATGTCGGTCTGCGTGGCGAAGTACAAATCCAGGCCGAGGACCGTAAGCCCGAAGAGCACATAGGTCGCGACGACCCAGCGCCGTGGCTGTGGCTGGCGCAGAAAGCTGCGCGTGAGGACGTAGAACAGTCCGGCCAGCCAATACGACGAGTGAAACGGCCCGCGCGCCAGCACCGGCCAGGGCAGGCTCGTCAGCCACAACGATTGCGCCGCGAGGTTGCCCAATACGGCGATCGCCGAGCCGACCAGGTACAGCGGCAACGCCCACGTGCCGATGCCGTGCCGCGCGCGGTTCCAGAGGGCGATGATGGACGCGATGGCATAGACCACGGCCATGCCGGCCAGGCCAAATCGCGTCACTTCAATTGGCAGGAACGTGCCCATGTTCGCCCTACTTGTACCATGTGTTGGGTCAGATGGGAATGACGCCCAGGTTCTAGGGGGAAAGCCCCCGCCGCGTCCCAGTTCTATGCCAAATCCCGGCGAAAAGCGAATAGCGCTTCCAGCGGCGTCACCGGATGATGACGGCCTGTGGCCGTTGATTGGGCCGGTTCATCAGACCGGTCGCGTCGCTGACGAACACCTTCCACAAATAGGCGCCGGGCGCGAGCGCCGGCGTCGTCCAGCAGGTGCTGTCGATCCAGCCGCTGTCGGCGGTCGTGGCGGCTGGGCCAGCCGCGGCGACCGCGGCCGGGTCGCGCACGACAAGCGTCCGATACTTCAACGGCGCCACGCCCGCCTGCCGGGCGACATCCCAGCAGAGTTCGGCCTTCCCGGTGCGCACGGCGTAGTTTGAGGGGCCGACAAAAGTCGGGTTGATCTGAATGGTGTCGGTCAGCCCGCGCACCGGCACGAAGGACTCGACTGAGGCGACCAGGGTGGCCGTCGGGCGGTTACGGCTGTTCCCAGCCAGTTGCAGCGTGAGCGCGACCTGGATCGTGCTCGATCCGCCGGTCGGCGCGCGAACCGGGACAAGAAAGCTGGCGAAACCGCCGTCCTGTCGCACGGGCACCAACACCTGTGTACCGGCCAGCAGCGAGTCGGCCGAGGTCAACCGGGCCTGGATGGCGACGGGCACCATCAGAGTCGCGCCGCGCCCAACCCGTACCTGGCCCGGCAAGCGCCAGGTCTCGGTCGCGCCGGCTCCGACGATCGGCAGCCAATCCGGCAGGTCGGCCGGCGGGTCGACGAGGGCGAGCGCGCTCCAATTGGTGTTGGTGGACGTGGCCAGGCCCTGGGCCAGATCCTGTCGCTCGAGACCGGTGATGTCGAGACACGCGCGCTGGACGACGTCAGGCTGCACCCAGAAATGCAGGTGGGGCTGCGCGGTGCCCGTGTGGCCGGCATAGCCGATGACCTGTCCGCGCCGAACCGCGGTGTCGCGAGGCACGACCACTCTGGCGAGATGCATGTAGCCGCTGGCGCGCCCGTCGCCATGCCGGATCATGACCATCTGCCCCGTGTTCTCGCGCGTGCCGACGAAGAACACAGTGCCGTCGGCCGGGGCCAGCACGGGGACGTTCTCCATCGAGCCGGTGACCGGGACGTAATCGAGCGCGCAGGTGTTCTCGTAGTACCCGCACTCGTGGTCGAAGGTGTTGCTCGATCCGCACGGCCCCCGCGTGATGCGCCACAGGCCGGCCGGGAGCGGCAGGCGCCAGGCCGACCAATCGGTCTGTGACGTCGCCAGCGCCGTCGCGGTGGGGGCCGCGGCGAGTCCGGCCGAGGCGGTCGGCAACAGGTGTGTGACGGCGAAAAGCAGCGCGATCACAGCCCGTTGGTATAATCTTCGGGTCATCTATGCAATCTCAACGTCTCTCCCGACGGGATTTTCTCAAGACCACGGGCCTTGCCGCCGGGGGGGTGCTGCTGCCCCCGCCCCCGCCCGACGAGCTGGTCCGCACGCCGGTCGGCCTCGGTCGTGCCGTGCGTGGGCTCTATGTCTACAGCGAGCCCTCGTTCAATTCCGACCGTCTGAACTTCCTGGCGGCCGACTCGGTTTTCGAGACCTACGGCGTGGTCGAAAGCCCGGACGACCTGCTCAACAAGCGCTGGCATCGTGTCCGCCGGGGGTTTGTGCACGCCGGGCCGGTACAACCGGTGAGCTGGCACAATCAGGTGCCGACGGCCGACCTGCCGTCGACCGGCGCCCTGGTCGAGGTCACCGTCCCGTTCGCCGCCGCCCGGTCCGGACCCGGCCCGGGGTTTCGCGAGACGGCCAGGTTTTATTATGGCACCACCCACTGGGTGCAGCAAATCGCGACAGACGATACCGGCGCGATCTGGTACGGCGTCCTCGGTGATCTGACGCGCACGTATTCCTGGCTCGACGGCCGGCAGATGCGACGCATCACGGCCGAGGAGATCGCGCCGATCTCGCCCGACGTCACCGACAAGCACATCGAGATCACGCTGAGCGAGCAGATGCTGCGGGCTTATGAGGGCAGCAAGCTCGTACTCGAGCAGCGCACGTCCTGCGGCACGGCGCTCCGCCGCGAGGGCAACCGCACCATCTACAGTACGCCGACCGGCGACCTCCAGGTGATCAGCAAGCGTCCGTCGCGGCATATGGCCGGCGGCGATCTGGCCTCGGCCGACGGTTACGATCTGCCAGGCGTGCCCTGGGTCTCGTACATCCACTGGTGGGGCGTCGCCATCCATGGCACCTACTGGCACGACGACTTCGGCATCCCGCGCAGCCACGGCTGCGTCAACGTGCCGAGCGAGGTGTCGAAGTGGATCTACCGCTGGACCACTCCGGTGGTGCCGCTGTCGGAACGCTGGGTCGACGCCAAGGGGACGGCCGTCATCGTTCGCGATTGACACGGCCGTTCGGGGGGCCACGCCCATGAGCCAACATGCCCTGTTCGAAGGCCTGGTCTCGGATCCATCCGGCCGACCGGTGTCGGTCGCCCTGGTCGGCGGCGAGGCCCAATACGTCGTCGAGGATGACGGTTTCCGCTTCCATCATGATGCCGAGGCCATCGATCGCCAGATACTGGCGCAGATGGGCCAGCTCGCGACCGACAACCGCGAAGCGCTCACCCGCGGCGTTCTGCAGATGATCGGGCAGGACGACCTCTTCACCAAAGCCGCCGTTGACGCACAACTCAATAACATGCAGGCCGGCTTCGATCAGCTGATCCGCCAGGGCCTTCCCGAAAACGCGCGGACGTATCTGGGCATGCTCGGGTTCCGCGTGGTCCTCAACTTCCACGGCGAGATCGAGCGCATCGATCAACCGACCGCGCCCGACGGCAACGAGGACCCCGAATGACCCCGCGATGCGCGGCGGCGCGACTTGGCCTGGGCCTGGCGTTGCTCTCCGGGCTGACGGCCTGTACCCGCGGTCAGGGCGTCGACACGGAGGCGACCGTGGCGGCGGTGGCAACCGGCGTGCAAGGAACGCTCGAGGCCTCGGGCACGCGCCCGCCCGCGCCAACGTCGACGCCGCAAGCCACCCTCGGCGCCAATGTCGCTACAAACACGCCCGACGCAGGGCAACCGACCCAGGCCCCGCCCCCCGCGACGGCCACCGTCGCGCTGCCGGTCGCGACCTTTACGCCGAGCGTGTCCACCCCTAGCGGGCTGCAGCACCCCGGCGCGCCGCTGCTCGCCGCCACACGACCGGCGACCGCGCCGGTCGTGGATGGCGATCTCAGCGAGTGGGTGCTCGACCTGCGTCTCGACCAGAACGCCTACGGCGGCGATCAGTGGACCGGCGTCGGCGACGACTCGGCCGACTACGCCCTCGCCTGGGACGACGGCCGACTGTATCTCGCGGTGCGCGTCACCGACGATGTCTTCGTGCAAACGCAGCGCGGCGAGACGATCTTCAAGGGCGACAGCCTCGAGCTTCTGTTCGACTCGGATCTCGGCGGCGATTTCGAGGCGACCCAGTTGAGCGCCGACGATCTACAGCTCGGCCTCTCGCCCGGCGACTTCGCGACCGTCGGCGCCGACACGTATCTGTGGTTCCCGAGCGCGCTCAACGGCGCGTCGACCGGCGTGTCGCTGGCCGCGCGCAAGACGGCGACCGGCTACGACCTCGAGGCCGCCATCCCGTGGTCGCTGTTCAACGTCGCGCCGGCCGCCGGCGCGCGCTATGGCTTCCTGCTGTCGCTCAACGACAACGACCTGCCCAACTCGGCCACCCAGCAAAGCATGATCTCGAGCACCGTGGGGCGCCGACTGACCAACCCGACGACCTGGGCCACGCTCGAGTTGCACGCGCCATGACCGCCTCGCAGGCGACAGCCGCGCCGGCCGATCTCATCGCCCGCGCCGTGTCGCGCCGCGCGTCGCTGACCGGCGCCCGCACGACTGCCTACCGCCTCCTCCATCGCGACGCCGACGGTGTCGCCGGTCTCGCGCTCGATCGATTCGGCGATTGCCTGATCGCCAATCTGTACGACGGCGCTCAGCCGGACCCCGACCTGCTCGCGGCCGCGCGTCACGCGGTCGGTGCCACGGCCGTGTACCTCAAGCGCCGCCCGGCTCAGGCCAGCCGCCTCACCGAAACCGAGCGTGCCGCGCTCGCTCCGGCCACGCCCGAGCTCGGGCGCGCGATCGAGGCGACTACGGCTCTCGAAAACGGCGTGACCTACGAGATCCGACCCGGCGCCGGGCTGAGCGTCGGTCTGTTTCTCGATATGCGCGAGGTGCGCGCGATGGTGCGCGACATGGCCGCCGGGCTGCGCGTCCTCAATTGCTTTGCCTACACCTGCGCCTTTGGCGTCGTCGCCGGGCTGGGCCGCGCGGCCGAAGCGGTCAACGTCGACGTGTCGCAGTCGATGCTCGCCTGGGGCGCGCGCAACTATGCCTTGAACGACCTGAACGCCGAGCGCGAGGACTTCATCTTCGGCGACGTGTTCGATTGGCTGAACCGTTTCGCGCGCCGCGGCCGGCAGTTCGATCTCGTGATCGTCGATCCGCCGCCTTTCGCCACCACGCGCACGTCGCGCTTCTCGATCACGCGCGATCTCGGTCGGCTCGTCGCGCAGGCCGCGGCCTGCGTCGCGCCGGGCGGTCGCGTGCTTGCGTGCGCCAACGCCGCCGAATTGCCGCAGTCGGCGTTCGATCGCACCCTGACGTCCGAACTGGGCGGCCGCCGCGCCCGGGTCGCGCAGCGCTGGCACGAGCCCGATCTCGACTTTCCGCGCCGGCGCGGCACACCTCCCTATCTCAAAGTGGCGCTCCTGGAGCTATGACCGGTAAACCCGCGCGCGCCCGTCCGCCATCGAAGCGCTGGCTGGCCTGGATCGGCGGCGGTGTCGGTGTTCTGTTGGTGTTGTGCGTTGGTATCGGCGCTGGCGGCTGGTTGGCCATCCGGCAACGTTATACCGACACACCCGACACGCATGACCTTGACGCGCGGCTGGCGACACTGGTCCAGACGTATCTGGCGCGACGCCCGCACGGTGCGGTGGTGGTCGGGGTCGTGCAGCAAAATCGAACGGCGATCTTCGGGTACGGCAAGCTGCCTGAAGGCGCCGCGCCCCTCGCCGACACCGAATACGAGATCGGGTCGTTGAGCAAGGTTTTCACCGCCCTGCTCTTGGCCGACATGGTCGCGCGCGGGGACGTCGCTACGACCGATATGCTCGGCGATCTGCGCCCACGGCCGTCCGACACCTACGACGCCGAGACCCGCTCGGCGCCGGCCGTGTCCGTGATCACGCTCGGGCAACTCGCCACGCACACCTCGGGACTTCCTCGGCTGCCCGCCGGACTGACCGACGCCGAACTCGGCAGCGCGAACCCATATGCCGCGTATGACCTCGATCGACTCTGGCAGGACCTCGACTCCGCACAGCTCGAGAACGCGCCAGGCGTCGCGTATGGGTACTCGAACTTCGGCGCCGGAGTGTTGGGCCAGGTGTTGGCCCAACACGCCGGGTTGCCGTACGATGCGTTGATCACCGAACGGATCCTGACGCCACTCGGTCTGAGCGACACGGTGCTCGCGCTCACCGCTGATCAGCACACGCGCTTGGCGCCGGGCTTCGTCCTTGACGCCGATGTGTCGGCCACAAACTGGGACCTCAATGCGCTGGCGCCGGCGGGCGGTTTCAAATCGACGGCACGGGACCTGACGGCCTTCATCGCCGCAAACCTGCTCGTCGGACAGAGTGAGCGCCCGATCGACCGCGCTTTGGTCGAGTCGCACAAAATCCTGCACAAGGGGTTCGACCAGAGCCTGGCCTATGGCTGGATCGTTCAGGATCAACTCTGGGGCCAGCGCGTCTACTGGCACAACGGCGGCACGGGCGGTTACACCAGCTACCTGGCGATCGACTTCGACCACGACGCCGGGATCGTGATCCTCTCCAACTACGGCGACACACTCGCAGGCAACAGCGATCTCGATGGGTTGGGTCTGGCGGCCCTGCCCCTGATCTCGCGGATATCTCTGCCCTAGCTCACGGCCATGCGCTGCAACGACTTCGATCTGACCCACAACCTCGACGGACTCTGGCGCTTCCGACTTGGCGACGGCGCCGAGCGCGACGTCGTCGTGCCGGGCGCCTGGGAGGCCGCGACGGGCGACTTTCTCACCGACGGCCCGGCGGTGTATGCCCGCGACGTGATCCTCGGGCCGGAATGGGCCGGTCGCCGGATCTGGATCGAGTTCGACGCGGTCAGCTTCGCCATCGACGTATATGTGAACGACGTTCTGACCGGCACGCATCGCGGGATGTGGTCGCCGTTTCAATTCGATCTCACCCCGCACTGGGTCGCCGGCGCCAATCGCCTCCGCCTGGAGGTCTGGAAGCCGGGCGCCCGCTACCCGGTGCGCGAGGCGCTGGCCGGCTTTCTGCCCGACGTGTGCACGACGTTCGGCGGGCTCTGGCAATCCGTGCGGCTGCGCGGCGCCGCGCCGGATACGCCCGGCTTCGACGACCTGTGCTGGACCGTGAGCGCCAACGGCTCGGCGCAGGTGAGCGGGTCCGTGTCAGAGCCGGTGCCGCCCGGCGCCCGGCTCACGCTGACGATCGGCAACCGCTCGTCGGTCGTCGATTTGGGCCACGCCGGCGGCCGCTTCGCGCTGACGCTCCGGGGCGCAATCCGCCGTCGCTACGGCCCATCGGCGCCGCGCCTGACGACGGCGATGCTCTTGCTCGAGGCGCCGGAGGGCGCCGAACTGGCGCGTGTCAGCCGACGCCTTGGCCGCCGCTGGTTCGAGGCCCGCGGCGCCGAGCTGCGCCTCAACGGAACGCCGGCGCACCTGCGTGGCGTGCTGGATTGGGGCTGGAACCCGACGACCGTGTGCCCGCGCTACGTGGATGCCGACGCGCAATTCGCGCGCGCGCGCGAACTGGGCTTCAACCTGTTCAAGTGTTGTCTCTACGTGCCGGACGAGGCCTTCCTCGACGCCGCGGACGCAGCGGGGATGTGGCTCTGGTTGGAGATGCCGCTGTGGCTCCCGGCAGTCACGCCGGCGCTCGAAGCATTGGCGTTGGCCGAATACGAGGCCGTGTTCAGGCGGTTGCATCATCATCCGTGCATCGCGGTCGTCACGCTCGGGTGCGAGCTGAACCACGCGAGCGGCGTCGACTTCCTGCGGGCGCTCGACTCCCTGGCGCGCCGCTACTTCCCGGGCGCCCTCATCGGCGACAACTCGGGGTCGGCCGAGGCGTACGGCGGCGTGCGCGCCGACCTGGGCGACGTGATCGACTACCATTTCTACGCGGACCCGCATTTCTTCGGCCCGTTGATCGATCACTTCGACCGCAACTATCGACGGGCCCGACCGTGGTTGTACGGCGAATTCTGCGACGCCGACACGCTGCGCGATTTCGCGACGGCCCGCGACGCGTGGTGGCTCACTTCCCAGACGACGCTTGAGCGCGACGACTTCCTCGCCCAGCGAGACCATGCGTCCCGTTTCAAGGCCGCCGAGGTCCGCGATGGCGGCGCCGCCCTGACCTTCATCGGGCGCAGGCAGGCGACGGCCATCCGCAAACACATCCTCGAGCGCGTGCGCCGCCACGCCCCGACGGGCGGCTATGTCGTCACCGGCTGGCGCGACACGCCGATCACGACCTCGGGCCTGATCGACGACGGCCTCGCGCACAAGTTCTCGCCCGACGTCTGGCGGAGGTTCAATGCCGACCGGGTGCTGAGCCTCGATCGTGATCGACGGCGCTTATGGGCCGGCGGCGATCGCCCAAGCCCACGCGAGCCGTATGTCTTCTGGTCGCGCGAGATTGCCGAGCTTCACGTCGTCATGTCCAATGCCGGCGGCCCGGCCGCGGCCGGTCGGTTGAATTGGTCACTGATCGACGAACACGGCGGTGTTGTTCGATCCGGCGAGTCGGTGACGACGCCGGTTGCAGCCGGTGAATCGCGCGAACTATGCGTGCTCGATCTCGCCCTGCCCGCGGTGACGCGACCGACCGCGACCACGCTGGCCGTTCGCTGGCTCGGCGCCAGCCCGGCGACACAGACGTGTGAAAACGCCTGGCGGCTGCTGACCCTCCCTCGCCCGGCGTTGCCGGGCGTCGTAGCCGTGGAGGGACTGCACGCGCATCGGGCCGCGCTTCAGGCGCTTTGGCCAACGACGGCGTTCGTGGGGCTGATGGAGGCTCCGGCGACAGCGCCGCTCCTGACCGACTCGGCCCGCGTTCAGTTCGGCACGCTGCTGCAGCAAGGGCGTCGGATCCTGCTCTGGCTGACCGAACCGGACCCACGCCTGACATCGCTGCGACCGTTCTGGCGGGAGGCCATTCATCAGGCGGATTTCGTCGCGCTGGGTCTGCCCGCGCTGGATCATGCCGATCTCACAATGCACGGCGTCGCGACCGATCAGGCGTTGCGAATCGAAGGCGTGGGCACCGTACTGCGCGCGACGGATCTCCGGGTCGCCGCGCGACCGTGGCGTCGATTCGATGCCCGTCAGCTCGATTGGCGCGACTATTGGTTGGACCTTGTATCGGGCTCGGGCCGCTGCGCGGTCACGACGCTGCGCCTCGCGGGTGGGCATGGCGATCAACCGGCCGGGCTCACCACCAACCCCGTCGGCGTCTGGCTGCTCGCGCACGGGCTGAACTCACCAGCCACTGGGCCGACCGATTGATGCCCTCAGACAGCCATCCATTCATCCGCTGATCCGTTGCGGGGGTCGTGGTTGGACCACCCGACCGGCGGGGTTCGCCGACTGATGCCGAGGTCGTGCGCGCCTGCCTCGCGCGACGCCGTCGGCCGGCGCGCCGACCTTCAGGTAGAATTTCAACGTGTTCACGCGTAACCAACCCCCAGGTATTTCACTCAAGCGCCCTGAAGAGATCGCCGCCATGCGCGAGTCGGGTCGCCTCGTGGCTCAGGCGTTCGAGCTGATGCGCGGCATCGTCGTGCCGGGCGCCCGTCTCTCCGACATCGACGACGCCGTGGCGGCCTTCCTGGCCGAGCGCGGCGCGCAGCCGCTGTACAAGGGCTATCGGGGCAACCCGCCGAGCCATCCGCCTTTTCCGGGCGTCATATGCGCTTCGGTCAACCACGAGATCTGTCATGGCTTGCCCGACAAGCGTCGGTTAAAAGAGGGCGACATCGTCGGCATCGATATCGGGCTGAAGTACAACGACTTCTGCGGCGATGCCTGCGTGACGTTTCCGGTGGGCGCGGTCGCGCCTGAGGTGGAACGCCTGCTGAAGATTACGCGCGAGTGTCTGGATAAGGGGATCCAGGCCGCTCAGCCGGGCCGGCATCTCACCGACATCGGCGCCATGATCCAACTGCACGCCGAGGCGAACGGGTGCAGCGTGGTGCGCGAATGGGGCGGCCACGGCATCGGCCGCAACCTGCACGAGCCGCCGCACGTGTCGCACATCGGCCCGGGCGGCCGCGGCCCGAAGCTGCGCCCGGGTATGGTGTTCACGATCGAGCCGATGATCAACGCCGGCGCGCCAGAATGGCAATTGCTCGCCGACGGGTGGACCGTGGTCACGAGCGATGGTCGACTCTCCGCTCAGTACGAGCACACCATCGCGATCACGGAGACCGGCGTCGAAGTGCTGACGGTCCTGTAAGCGCCGCTACGGCACAAAAGCCCGCAGCGCCTCACCCGAGCCGCCGACGTTGAAGGCGCCGACGTCGGCCGGCACGACTGCCGACTCCAACGCACCCAGCTCCACGGACCAGCCTGCGCCGCTCACGGTGATCCGACCCGACACGCACGTCAACGCCTGGAACGAGTCGCCGCGCGTGTCGAGCGCCACAACTCGCCCCGCGGGTGTCAGCCGCTGGAGCTCGAAATACTCGCAGCGCGTCACGGGCCGAACTCCCGGGGCGACCTCGTCGAGGACTGTCTCGGCGCGGCCGCTCAATCCACGATCGATCACGGCCAGCGACTTCTCCACATGCAATTCGCGCCCGGCTTTGGCTGGACGATCCCAATCCCAAACGCGATAGGTGATATCCGACGTCTGCTGCACTTCGTACAACAGCAAGCCCGGCCCGAGCGCATGCAGCGTGCCGGCGCGGATGAAGAACGTGTCGCCCGGTCGGGCGGGCACCGATTGCATGAGCGGCAGCAGGCCGGTGCGACCCGGCGCGCTGCCGTTTGCGGCGCCGCGCACCGCCAGCGCCAGTTGTTCGGCCGAGACGCCGGCACGCATGCCGACGATGATCTCGGCGGCGGGATCGGCTTCGAGGATATGCCAGGCCTCGGTCTTGCCGAACTGGTCCGGCCCCTCGAGGGTGACGGCCTGGTCGTCGTTGGGGTGGACCTGAACCGAGAGCCAGTCGCGGCAATCGAGCAGCTTGATCAACAGAGGCACGCGCAGCCCGGTGCGGCGGATCGGTTTGCGGCCAAGGAAGGCTTCACCCTCCGCGGCTGCCAGCGCGCCGAGCGTGCGCCCGGCGTTCGGCCCGTCGGCGATGACATCGCCCTCAAAGACGACCCAGGCTTCGCCGATGGGCTGCGGCGCCGCGTGGAGTCGTTGGCCGCCCCAGACGCGGGCGTGGAATTGGGGTTGCAGTCGGAAAGCGGGCATGAATGACCTGTGTGGTGGGTGGACCGATGCGTTGGTGACGGATCCGTTCGCAAATGTCGAGACCGGTTTGGGTCGGGCGGCCCGCGGTGCCGGCGTACAACCGGGCCGAGTGGGCGGCCACAAGGGCCGCCGCCTGAAACGTGCCGGCGCACAACCGGGCCGAGTGGGCGGCCACAAGGGCCGCCGCCTGAGACGTGCCGGCGTACAACCGGGCCGAGTGGGCGGCCACAAGGGCCGCCCCTACTGGGACAACAATGAACGCATGTCGCTGACCATGTCCTCGCGCGGGAAATCGTACGGCCAAATCGTGCGCAACACGCCCTGACGATCGACGACCAGGACGGTGGCCGAATGATCCATCAGGTACCCGGCGGCCGAATTCTCCGTCTCCTGGCGCTGGTAAAACACGCCGTACGCGCCGGCCACGCGCGCGATGTCGTCGGCGCTGCCGGTCAGGCCCACGAAGGTTGGGTTGAACGCCTTGGCATACGAGTCGGTGCGATCCGGCGTGTCACGCTCGGGGTCGATCGAAATGAAGATGACCTGCACGCTGTCGGCCTGCGAGCCGATCTCTTTCAAGGCGGCCGTCAGATCCGAGAGCGTCTTCGGGCAGACATCGGGACAGAACGTGTACCCGAAGTACAGGGCGACGACCTTGCCGCGATAGGCGCTGAGATGCACGGGCTGGTTGCCGCCGCCGAGCAGCTCGAAATCGTACGCGGGCCGCGGCGACTCGATGGCGACGCCCCGCAACGCCGGCGGGCCGATGTACGCGCGATAGATCCACAAACCGCCGATAAGCAGACCGACTCCGATCAAGGCGCCGATCACGAACAGGCTAAACCGTTTGTCCATGCGGCAATGATACCGGCCCGGCCCATCGGGCGCCAACGCTCAGGGGTAGCAGCCGAACAACTGCGCGGCATCGTACGCGAGGCGGCCGGGGCCGTCGGCGGCCAGCGCCTCATTGGCGACGAGATGCAGGTCGCTGAGAAGGCGCTCGGTCGACGGCAGATAATCCTGCGTGCCGTACTGCGCCCGCACGATGCCCCATCCGTCGACAAGCACGAGCCGCGTGTCGAGGTCCCATGTGTCGGCGTTGTTGCGGCTGTAGAACGTCCCAAAGCCAACCGACACCAGACGCCGAACGCTCTGCGCGTCGCCGGTCAGGAATGTCCAGACATCGGGTTGAGCTCCGACGGACGCCGCCCAAGACCTGAGTCGGTCGGGCGTGTCATAGTCTGTGTCGATCGAGACCGTCACCAGGTGAACCGGCAGGCCGAGGGCGGCACTGCTCAACTGATCCTGGATGGCGCGCTGCCGTTGGATGGCCTCCGCGCACATGCCGGCGCAGCGGCTATACGCGAACGTGTAGAGCGTCAGCCCGCCGCGCAGCGCCTCGCTGCCGAACGCCGCGCCGTTCTGATCGACGAGCTGAAAACCGGGCGCGGGATCCTTTTTCGGCAGCACCTGCACCGGCTCGAAGAACACAAACGCGTAGATCGCCAGCAGCGGCCCGGCCAGGATCCCGACGACGAGGTACGCGAGACGGCGCAGCATCACCCGTTCCACCCATCGTGACGGCGTGCACACATTGGTTGAATCAATAACGTCAACATGCAGGCTGATTGTAACGCCCGTCACAAGGCGATGTCAGATCGGCGTCAGAAACGACGTCCGATATCCGCTGGATATCTCGGGAAATTCAAGCAATGAAGCGCCAACGGCGTTAGCCTCATCCGCGTCATGCACAGCAATGTCGGGGATACGCTTCGACGTTGGCTATTCACTCGGAGGGCAGAATGGAGATTTTCATTGTCACGGTCCTGTCTGTTCTGGCGGTCGCCATCTTATTGGCGATCGCCCTGAGCACCGGGGCGTTGGGTCTGGTCGTCATCGGCGAACAACAGGTCGGCATCGTCGTGCGCAAGCTGGGCGGCCGATCGCTCAAGCCGGGGCAGTTGATCGCCTTGAACGGCGAGGCGGGTTATCAGGCCGACACCCTTGCGCCGGGTTGGCACTTCGGTTTCTGGCCGGTGCTGTATCAGGTGATCCGCGCGCCGCTCGTGCACGTGCCGCAAGGCGAGATCGCGCTGGTCGTCGCCAGTGACGGCGCGCCGATGCCGGCGGAACGCATCCTGGGTCGCATCGTGGATTGCGACAACTTCCAGAACGCGCGCAAGTTTCTCGAGCACGGCGGTGAAAAAGGCCGCCAGCTCGGGATCCTGACCGCGGGCACCTACCGGATCAACACGGCGCTCTTCACCGTGATCACGCGCGCGACGGCCGAACGCCAGGGGCTGTTGCCCAACCAACTGATGGTCTCGCGCATCGAGCCCGACAAGGTCGGTATCGTGACCACGCTCGACGGCAAGCCGATCGACGAGGGCGAGATCGCGGGCACGGTCGTGCCGGATCACGACAACTTCCAGAACGCGCAACGATTTCTGGATCAGGGCGGCCGTCGTGGCCTGCAGGAGCAGGTGCTGCTCTCGGGCGCCTGGAACCTGAACCCGTGGTTCGTGCAGGTCGAGCAGACCTTGATGACCGAGATCCCGATCGGTTACGTCGGTGTGGTGATCTCGTTCGTCGGGAAGGCGCACGTGGACGTGAGCGGCGCCGAGTTCAAGCATGGCGATCTGGTGGATCAGGGGCACAAGGGCGTCTGGGTGCAGCCGCTCTACCCCGGCAAGCATCCGCTCAACCAGCGCATCATGAAGGTCGAGCTTGTGCCGACGACCAACATCGTGCTCAACTGGGCGAATCGCACCGAGGCCCACAACTACGACTCGAGATTGTCGTCGATCACGGTACGCTCGAAGGACGGGTTCAGCTTCAACCTGGATGTGTCGCAGATCATCCATGTCGCGGCGCTGGATGCGCCTAAGGTGATCTCGCGCGTGGGCTCGATGCAAAACCTGGTCGATCACGTCCTGCAGCCGATCGTCGGGAACTACTTCCGCAACTCGGCGCAGGAATACACGGTGCTCGACTTCCTGTCGGCGCGTAGCGAGCGCCAGCAGGAGGCGGCCGAACACATCCGTCGGGCGCTGGGGACGTACGACGTGCAGGCGATCGACACGCTCATCGGCGACATCAACCCGCCGGCTGAGCTGATGACGACGCTCACAGACCGCAAGATCGCGGAGGAGCAGAAGAAGACGTACGTACTGCAGGAGGAGGCTCAAACCCAACGTCAGCAGCTGGTCCGCGAGACCGCCAAGGCCGACATCCAGAAGGACGTCGTCCAGGCCGAGCAGAGCGTCAACATCGCCGAGCTCCAGTCGAATGCGACCATCAAGCGCGCGCAAGGCGAAAGCGAATCGATCCGCTTGCGTGCCCAGGGTGAAGGTGAGTCGATCCGTCTGCGGGCGCAAGGCGAAGCCGAGGGCGTTCGCGCGATCGGCGCGGCCCGCGCGGCGGCCTACCAGGCCGGTGTCGAGGCGCTCGGCGCGAACGGCTACACGGCCATTCAGCTGATGCAGATCGTCGGCGATCAGCGCGTCCGGATCATCCCCGAGATCCTGGTCGGCCAGGGCAACGGGACGTCGGGCGCCGGCATCACCGACGCGCTGATCGGTGTGCTGCTGCGCGACCAGATCGCGGGCAAGACCGCGGAGGGTGAAGCGCAGGCGGCCGAAAAACGCGGATGAAGATCGCTGCGGTTTGACGGTTGACTGAGACCATGAGCGCCGCTGGATGCCCGACCTCCGGCGGCGCTCACGTCTTTCGTGGCCGCGTCCGTCCTTGACCGGCAACCTGAGAAACGACTGTGGACGCGACACGGACGGGATCGAACCCAACGCCTTGATCGTCAGCCCCCATGCCGTGTCTTCTTACACGTATTTCGAAGCGACTGACGCCATGCTGAAACTGCTTTTCCTGGTCGCCTTGATCGGTCTGTTTGTCAGTTCCGGCGTGCATCTCGCCGTGGCCAATGGGCTGCCGATTCCCGAAGAGGTGTTCGTCTTGCATGTCGGCGTGCTGATCCTGATCCTGCCGCTGGCCGGATCGGTGCGTCGCCCATCGCAGAGCGCACCGCGCCTTAACTACTGGTGGAACGCGTGGCGCGAGGCCCCGCTCCAACTGCAACTGTTGACTGTGTTGCTTGGCGGTTACCTTACCGTCCAGACCTGGGCCTGGATCGTCGGCTCGGGCGGTTCGCGTGAGGGCTCGTTCTTGCGCGTGATCAGCAGCGCCTGGATGTGCGCCTACGCCGTGGAAGCGGCGTTTCTCTCGGCCGCCGCCACGCCACGCCGGTGAGCTCGTGCGTTTCAGGGGTTGCGCCGCACTCAGCGCTGACCGGACGAGCCGGGTTGCCGCCAGCGCTGACGCTCGGCTTCGATCAGCCAGGCGGGTTTTTCGTCGCCGGTCCAATTGTGGAGGATGTCGCCGTAGATGTTCACCCGCCGCTGATGCAGCAAGGGGAAGAATTCGCGCCACTTGCGGAGCACATCCAGGTTGACGTCGGCGGCGATGACCTCGACGGTGTCACGACCGGCCTGCGCCAGGATCGTGCCGGACGGGTCGCAGATGAAGCTGCTGCCGTAGAAGGTATTTGTGCCCTCGACGCCGACGCGGTTGCAGGCAGCGACAAACACGCCGTTGGCCACCGCATGGCCCTGCATCACGCGCTGCCAGGCGTCACGCGAGTCCATCGCCGGGTCGTTCGGCTCTGATCCGATCGCGGTCGGGTAATAGATCAACTCGGCGCCGTGGAGGGTGTAGATCCTGGCGAGCTCGGGGAACCACTGATCGTAGCAGGTCGGCGCCGCGATGCGGAGCCCTGCCGCGGCGTGCACGGGAAATGCGTCGGAGCCGCCAAAGAACGCTGTCTCGTGGTAGCCGTCGCCCGAAGGGATGTGAACCTTGCGCGTGATCCCCACCAGACGCCCCGCTTCATGCAGCGTCGCGGTGTCGAAGTAGCGCCCATCCTGAGTGCGCTCGTAGAGGCTACCGATCACGGCCACGCCTAGCGAACCCGACAGCTCGGCGAAGAACGTCTCCGAGGGCCCTCCCGGCAACGGCTCGGCATACGCGAACCCGGCCGGGTCGCGCGTGACGGCGAAGTAGGGGTTGAGCGTGAACTCCGGCAGCCCGATCAACTGGGCGCCGGCCGACACCGCCTCGCCGGCCAGTTGGCGAATCTGAGCACGCATCGCGTCGACATCGCCGAGCCAGCGCGTCTGCAAGAGGGCCAAACGGGTCATGTTGTATTTTTACCGCGAACTCAAGTGAGGAAGCGCCGCACCGGGTTCGGCTCGCGTAACACGGCGCGGTCGAAGGCAAACGGCCGCATGTCGAAATCCGGCGACAGGCCCGATGCGATGTCCGCCAGGATCTCACCGATCACGGCCGCGAACTTGAACCCGTGCGCGGCATCGGCGGCGATCACGATACTCGGGTGCCCCGGCACCGTGTCGATCACGAAATCGCGATCCGGCGTCATCGTGTACAGACAGGGCTTCGAGAACAGGTGCAGCCCGAGGCCGGGGAGCACGTTCTTGACGAACTGGCTGACGCGGCGGAGCGTCCCAAGATCCACCTCGTAGGTGCGCGTCGCCGCCGTCACCTCCGCCCCGCCCACGTCCTGACCGACCTTGACGCCGGGGGCGCCGTGAACCGGCACGCCGTAGAAGCACGGGTCGTCGAGCCAGATCCAGGCCGGGAACCGACCGGGCATGAACTGCGACAGATGCTCGGCGGCGAAGTAGTTCACCTGCTCCTGCGTCACGGTGAGCGGGAGCGACAGGCCCAGCTGCGACAGGATCTCGTTGGTCCACGCGCCGGTGGCGACGATCAGTTTCTGGCCCTCGAACACGCCCGACGAGGTGACCACCTCGACCGAACCGCCGAGGTCGCGCACCGCTTGCACGGCGGTGTGCTCGAGCAACCGCGCGCCGTGGTTCCGGGCCGAACGGCGGAGCGTGGTCAACGCGGTGCGAGCCGAGACGAACCCGCCGTCGGGTTGGTGGAGCACCTGCACTGAATCGTCGATGTGGAATTGCGGCCAGCGCCGGCGGGCCTCGTCGCCGGCGAGCAGCTCGAAGGGCACGTTGGCCGCTGTCAGGCTGCCGGCGTAATCGCTCAGTGGGATCGCCCCGCCCTGCGGGAAGAAGTCGAGGCCGCCGACACGATGGACGAGCCGAAGATCCTGCTCGGCTTCAAGCCGCTCCCAGGCCCGGTAGGCGCCCTTGGCCAGCTCCACGTAGAATGGGGTGTTGTACGACAGACGGATGATGCGGCTGTGGTCGTGCGACCCGCCGCGCGCGTGATCGAGCTCGTATTGCTCGAGGCCGAGGACGTCGCCGCCCGAACGACGCGCCAACGCCCAGGCGGCGGCGCTACCGATCGCCCCAAGGCCGAGGACGATGTACTTGAACTGTCGACGCTCCACGTTGCACCCCTGACGTTCGCGTCATGCGATGGTTCGCGTCCTGGATCGAAGTCGGCAGAAGTATAGACAGGATACGCGTGGCGTCAAGCCCAACGGTGTGCCGATCGGATCATTTCGGCGGCGTTCGGAGCATTTCCGGTCGATGGACCAGGGCCGTCGATGACAGATCGGGATAGGCGTGCCGCGGGTGGTGGTCCGCGGTCCGCGTTTGGATGAGCAACCATGCCCCAGTCCGTTCACATCCTCGAAAACGTCCGGATCGCGATGCGCGACGGCGTGACGCTGTCGGCCACGCTGTGGTTGCCGGGAGACGCGGCGGACGGCACACGTGTGCCGGCCATCCTCGAGTTGATCCCGTATCGAAAAGACGACTGGCGCTGGATGAGCGACAGGGCGCGGATGCGCTACTTCGCCGAGCACGGCTTCGCCGGTTGCCGCGTCGATGTGCGCGGCACGGGCAGCAGCGAAGGCATCGCCCTCGACGAATACGCGCGCGACGAGACCCTGGACGGCGTCGAGGTGGTGGGCTGGCTCGCCGCGCAGCCCTGGTGCAACGGCAACGTCGGCATGTGGGGCATCAGCTACGGCGGTTTCACGTCGATCCAGGTGGCGGCCGAGCGCCCGCCGGCGCTCAAGGCGATCGCGCCCATGTACGCAACCGACGACCGCTACACAGACGACGTCCATTACTTCGGCGGTTGTCTGACCGCCAGCGACGTCTCGCAGTACGCCGTCAGCCAGATCGGCATGAACGCCCTGCCCCCGCGGCCGACCTTCGCCGGGCCCGATTGGGTCAATCGCTGGCGCACGCGTTTGGAGCAGACGCCGCCCTGGCTGTTGCACTGGCTGCGACACCAGACCGACGGGCCCTACTACCGTCAGGGATCGTTGGCGCCGGACTACGACCGGATCGCGTGCGCGATCTACAATCTCGGCGGATGGATGGACGGCTACACGAACGCCGCCTGGCGCATGCATCTGCGCTGCCCGGCGCCGAGCCGGACCCTGATCGGCAACTGGGGCCATCTGTTGCCAGACACGGCCTTCCCGGGGCCAAACGTGGATTATCTCGACGAGTTGGTGCGGTTCTTCGGCACGTGGCTGCGCGGCGACGACGTGGGTCTGGACGACGAGCCGGATCTGATCGCCTTTGTGCGCGAGCACGCGCCGCCCGAGACCTTTCCGGCGGCGTGGCCAGGCGTCTGGCGCGGCTATCGCCGCGCGGCCCTAAACGCCGCGCCACGCCAGACGTGGTGGCTGGCGGGCGACGAGCTAAGCACCGACCGACCGGCCGCCGCCACCAAACGCAGCGTCACCCACCAGCCGACCTGGGGCAGCAACGGCCCGCTCGCCTCCGGCGCCGGCGCATCGCCGAACGGGCTCTGGCGCGACCTGCGCCTCGACGACGCCACGGCGTTGACGTACACGAGCGCCCCGATGGCTTCGCCGCTCGACATCCTCGGCATGCCCGCGGTGACGCTCGAGATCCGCAGCGACATGCCGACCGCGCACCTGGTCGCCCGGTTGAGCGCGATCGCGCCGGACGGCACGGCCTGTCTGATCTCGTGGGGCGCCTTGAACCTGACCCATCGCGACTCGCATGCGGCACCGCGACAACTGGATCCGGCCCAAACCTACAGCGTGACCTTGGCGCTGAAGGCGACAGGCTATCGTGTGGCGATCGGCCATCGGCTCCGGCTGACGCTCGCGACCGCGCATTGGCCGCTCATCTGGCCGGCGCCCGACCCGGGGGCCGTGCACGTCATCGCCGGTGGCGCGCGCGTCTCACGTGTCGATCTATCACTCGCGCCGGACGAAACGCCGATACACCGACCGCTCAAAGCCACGCCGCCCGAGTTGACCTGGGAGGGCAGCTACGACGAGCAGGCGCCGGTGTGGACGATGTCCGAGGACGTGCTGACCGGCGCGCATACCGTCACGATCTTCGGCGGAGACCGGCAGAGTCTGCCGGACGGCACACGGCTGTCGGCATCCGAAGACATCCGCCTGACGGCTCGGCCGACAGACCCGGCGCACACGACCCTGTACAACCAGGTGCTTTACGATCTGGACCAGGACGGCCATCACGTGGCCGTGCGCTCGGTTGGCACCATTGAGAGCGATCACGACACCTTGACCGCCGATCTGCACCTCACCGTTGAACTGGACGGCGCGCCGTTCTTCAACCAGGCCTGGCGCGAGCGGATTCCACGCAACGGCTGCTGAGCGGCGGTTGACCGGGATGAAACAGAACGGGCCCGAACCGCGCGTATACGCGCGGTTCAGGCCCGTTCGTCGTGCCTGGGTGGCTGCGACTTATTCCACCAGTGGCGCCTCGGCGTTGGCGTTCATGCGCTGCCAGACGATGATGCCGGCGGCGACGCCGACCGCGCCGATGATGATCCACGGCAGCGCGGAGCCGCGCCGGCGCGGCGCCTCGGCCAGGGCTTCATCCGAAGCCTCGATGGCGACGACATCGGCCGCCGCCTCGACCGGCCGGCGCGCGCGAACCAGGCGCCGCGCGATGCCGCGGCGGCCCTTGCGCTTGGGCTCTTCGCGCCCGATATAGCGGTAGATCAACGCCCGGATCAGGTCGAGGCCTTCGTCGATCAGGAGATCGAATAGCATGGTGATTCCTCCTCGTGACTGAAGTTATTGTACCTTGAGGGGCTTGAAACCCCGACCGAGGATCTCGTTGACCGGGACCATGACCACGAAGGCGTTGGGGTCCTCGACCTCGACCAACGTCTTGAGCATGGCCGTCTCGGTGACGGTCAACGCCACGAACAGCACGTCACGGTCGGTCTGGGTGTACATGCCCTCGCCGTGGAGGGCCGTCACGCCCCGGCGCATGTCCTTCATGATCCGCGCGGCGACGTCCTTCGGCCGGCCGGTCACCAGAAAGGCCAGCACCTGCTGCCGCCGCCGGGCCTGGAAGGCGCGCGGACGCCCGCCGGTCGAGCGGTCGGCCGAGGCGCCGAACTTCGGCAGGACCTCGCCCGACGCATGGGTCAACCGGGCCGTCGCGAGGCCGATCGCGAACAACACGCCGTTGTAGACCAGCCCGATGGCGAGGACCACCTCGCCGCGGATCCCGCCGACGGCGGCGCGGGCGACGAACTCGTCCCACACCTGAACCGTGGGTGGCTGCAGATAGATCTCGGCCACCCAGGCGATCGCCAGCACCACGAATAGCCACTGGTAATTACGGCGGAACCGGCGACCGAACGCCTCCCACATGCTGATCGGGAACTGCGGCTCGAGCAACGATTCGGCCAAACTTTCGGCCCATTCGGGGTGCGGCCGAAACGGCGGCACCAGCATCGCGGCGAAGAAATCGGTCTCCATCAACCGCGCGCGATAGCTCCACAACTCGTAGTAGCGGTAGCGCCGCGCCTCGATCCAGGCGAAGAACGTCACAAGGCAGGTCGCCAGGATGATCACGCCGTGGTGGTTCGTGGAACTGCCGAAGGCGAAGGCCAGCGCCGCCCCGGTGGTGAGCACCGCCCAGTTCGTCGTCGTGTCGAGCCGTTGCCGCCAGACGTTGCTGCGCTCGATCTCGGCCTGATAGTAGGCCGTGAGCGCGCTTGTGAACTCCGAAGGGCGCAGGCTGTAGCCGCGAAAAGACCAGACGTGTTCGCCCGGAAGGGGATCTGGGCCTTCCACGGGGTTCGATCCGGCGGGCGGCGTCTCGGCGTCGGTGGACATGGCTGTGTTAAGATATCTCTTCATCTGCAGGCCGCGTCAAATCGTTGTCGGGCCTGCGGCTTCATTATACGTTGACCAGACAGGAGTCGGTTGTGACCGCGATGACGCCACCGCGAGCGAGCGCCCGCCCCCACACGATCACGCAGCATGGCAAGACCCGGACCGACGAGTACCATTGGCTCCGCGAACGCGACAACCCCGACGTCCTGGCTTATCTTCAAGCCGAGAACGCCTATACGGCCGCCCAACTCGCCGGGACGCACGACCTCCAGACGCGGCTGGTCGCCGAGATGCGCGGACGCATCCGCGAGGAAGACGAAAGTGTCCCAGAACGCCACGGCGCGCACGAGTATTTCACCCGCACCGAGACCGGCCAACAATACGCGGCGTTGTACCGACGGCCCAGCGGCGACCCGGCGACCCCGGCGCAGTGCCTGCTCGATCTCAATGTCCTGTCCCAGGGCCAGACGTTCTGCAAACTCGGCGGCTGGCGGGTCAGTGACGACGGCCGCTGGTTTGCGTACTTGATCGATTTCGCGGGCAATGAAGCCTTCTCGCTGGTCATCGTCGACCTCGAGACCGGCATCGCCCTGCCCGAGCGGATCGAGCGCGTCTACTATGGGTTAGATTGGGCCGCCGACAATGCCACGCTCTTCTACACCGTCATCGACGACGCCCATCGGCCGTGCCGCACTTACCGGCACCGACGGGGCACCGATCCGCGCGAGGACGTGATCGTGCACGACGAGCCGGATCCGATGTTCTTCGTCTACGCGCGTCGAACGCGCAGCCGCGACTACCTCACCATCGTGAGTTACAGCGGAACGACCGGTGAAGTGCGTCTCCTGCCGGCCGACCATCCGGAGGCCGAGCCCACCGTCATCGCGCCGCGACGGCATGGCGTCGAAGTGTCCTTCGAGCACCAGGGCGATCGCTTTCTATTGGTGACGAACGACCAGGCCCAAAACTTCCGGCTGTTGACGGCGCCGGCGACCCTCAGCGGCGCGCCCGAGTGGCGCGAGTTGATCCCTGGTCGACCGGACGTCATGCTCGAGAGCGTCGACGGCTTCCGGAATCACCTCATCATCCAGCAGCGCAGCCGTGGTCTGCGCGAGATCCTGCTGCACGACGTACGCACCGGGCGCGAACACGCCGTGGCCTTCCCGGACGCCGCGTATAGCGTCCATGTCGACGAAAACCCGGAGTACGATGCCGGCTCGGTGCGGATCGTCTACAGCTCGCTCGCACGCCCGGAGACGGTTGCCGACATCGATCTGGCGACGGGCATGTGGACGGTGCGCAAGGTCGACCAGTTCCCGAGTGGACACAACGCCGACGATTACGTGGTCGAACGGCTCGAGGCCGTCGCGCGCGACGGCGCCCGCGTGCCGATCTCGGTCATCTACCGGCGCGGCGCGCTCAGACCCGGCGGCCTGCCGACTCTGATCACCGGGTATGGCGCTTACGGGTCGAACCACGAGCCCGGGATGATGAAGAACTGGTTGAGCCTGGTCGATCGCGGCATGCTCTGCGCCGTGGCGCACATCCGCGGCGGGTCAGACCTCGGCCGCGCCTGGTACGAAAAGGGCAAACTGCGCTACAAGCGCAACACGTTCGACGACTTTATCGCCTGCGCCGAGCACCTCGTCGCCAGTGGGATCGCGGATCGGCAGCGGCTTGCCGCGCTGGGCGTGAGCGCCGGCGGTCTGCTGATGGGCGCCGTGCTGGTTCAGCGGCCGGATTTGTGGCGAACGGTGATCGCCAAGGTGCCCTTCGTCGACGTGGTCAGCACCATGAGCGACCCGAGCATCCCGCTGACCGCCATCGAGTGGGAGCAATGGGGCAACCCGATCGACAGCGCCGATGACTTCGCCTATATGTTGTCGTACTCGCCGTACGACAACCTCAAGCCGGGAGCGTATCCAAACCTCCTGCTGACGGCCGGCCTGAACGACCCGCGTGTTCAGTACTGGGAGCCGGCGAAGTTCTGCGCGCGATTGCGCGTGCTGAAGACCGACAACAACCGCTTGCTCCTGCGCACGAACCTGGCGGCCGGTCACGCCGGCGCATCAGGCCGGTTCGACTATCTGCGCGAGATCGCGACCGAGTGGGCCTTCGTCCTCGACACGCTCGGCCTGGGCGACGCGCCGCCGCGACCTCTGACGCAGGCGTGATCCGTTAGGCAACCGCGAGAGGCTCCGCCGATGCCCGCTGCCGTGAGACTGCCCTGGCGTCCGCTCGACCTGCTCGACGCCGAACAGGTCGAGCAGATCCACGCAGCGTCGTTGGCGATCCTCGAACGCACCGGGGTCGAGTTTCAGGACGACGAGACGCTGGCGTTGTGGCGCGCCGCAGGTGCCGAGGTCGATCAGACGACACAGCGGGTGCGCCTGGCGCCCGAGTTGGTGCTCCGGCTCGTTGCGCTGGCCCCTCGTACGTTTACGTGGCGGGCACGCAATCCCGCGCATGACGTTGACTTTGGGCTCGGGCTGGCGGCGTTTGGGCCGTGCGGGGGCATGGCGTACGTGCTCGACGCCCGACGCGGACGCCGTTCCGGCACGCTGGCCGATTACGCCGATCTCGTGCGGGTGGCCCAGGCCTCGCCGGCGCTGCACTTCGCCGCCTGGGAACAGGTAGCCGCGCTTGACGTTCCACCGTCGGTCCGCCATCTTCAGCGCCTGTTGGCGGCCATTCGGCTCTCCGACAAACCGTTGATGGAAAGCGCCCACGGGCGTGTGATCACGGCCGATTGCCTGGCGATGTGCCGACTTGTGTTCGGGCCGCTGGAGGACCAGCCGCCCGTGATCGGCGACGTCATCAACGTCAGCAGCCCGTTGCGGTTCGATGCCCGCATGCTGGGCGGCCTGCTCACTTATGCGCGCGCGGGCCAGGTGACGTACATCACGCCCTTCATCCTGGCCGGAGCGATGTCGCCGATCTCGATGGCGGCGGCCCTGGCGCAGCAGAACGCGGAGGCGTTGGCCGGTGTCGCGCTGACGCAACTGGCGCGACCAGGAGCGCCCGTGATGATGGGCGGCTTTACGTCCAACCTCGATCTTCGCTCGGGGACGCCTGCCCTGGGAACACCCGAAGGCGCCTGGGCCATCCTGGCCGGCGCCCAGCTCGCCCGTCGATATGGCCTGCCGTTTCGCGGGAACGGCGGACTGACAAGCAGCAAGAGCCTCGATGCCCAGGCCGCTCTAGAGACCCACTGGGCGCTATGGCCCAGCCTGCTTGGCCACGCCGCCCTCAACATGCACGCCGCCGGTTGGGTCGATGGTGGGCTAACCGTCTCACTCGAGAAGTACGCGTTCGACCTGGCTCAGCTCGAGGACCTGTTTGCGGAGCTGACGGGTATGGGGACCGGTCTTGCCGCGGCTCCCGTGTCGCGGTCGGCGGATTGGGCCCTGCGCGACTGGGATCGGCGCCTCGAGGCCTATACGCCGCCGCCGCTCGACCCCGCGCTATCCGAAGCCCTTGACGATTACGTCGCCCGTCGTTCGATCGAGCTCGCCGACGTCAACCTCTACGTCTAGCCGACGCGCCGTAAAGCCGACGTGAAGAACTCGGCTGTTTTCAGCGTTTTTTACTGCCCAGCGCCTGTCTCAACTCCTATACTTCTCTCGATATGCCTGCACTTTCAGGCCGTTGTCGAAAGGCGCACAGTCCACGATGACCGTCTCATCGCGCCCTGCCCAATCCGATCGCACCCGGTTCGTCGAGGTGCTCACGACGCACGAACCTGTGGCGTCCGACGGCCCGACGCGCCCCGAGGTCTCGGCCGACAGCGAAGCGGCCCGCCGTGTGCTCGAACGCATGCGCGACTTCGTGTTCGAATTCGACGATCAACAGCGACTCGTCTGGATGAACGGCGCGGCCCGTTGCGCCGTCGGCTTCGAGCCAGATGCGCCGCTCGGCCAGAATCTCCTCGCGCTAATTCATCCCGACGACATCGGCCGCGCCCAACAGGTGATCGACGACGCCACCCGCACCGGCGAGGTCGACGGGCCGGCGACTCTGCGCCTCGCCTGCATTGGCAACGGCTACCGTTGGATCGAAGCGAATGCCACGCTCCAGCGCGGCCCCGAGGGGTCGATCATCGGCGCGCTCGTGATCGCGCGCGACATCGAGGATCGACAGCAGCAGGCAAGACAGCTCCAGCAGCACATGATCGAAACGCAGGCCCTGAACCGCCTGCTGACCGGCGCGTCGGCCCTCAGCACGCCGCCTGCCATCCTGCAGTTGATTTGCGACGTCATCGGAACCGCGATCCCCGATGCGACCCTGCTCGGGGCGCTGACAGACGTCGAGCGACTGGTCAACACGGTGGTGGCCGTCCACGATCCCGAAACGGGTAGCGAGCGAACGAGCCCGCTCGCGCGCCAGTTGTCCGTGAGCCTATTGATGGCCGAATGCGGCCCGCGCCTGATGGCCGGCGAAACCGTGACGGTCAGCGTTGACCTGGCGCAACGGATCTTCGCGCAGCTTTGGGCGGAACCGCCGGCCGATATCACCGGTTCCACCATCCTGTGCACGCCGATCATGGGACCACTGGCGCCGCACGCCATGTTGCTGTTGACGGTGCCTGGGCAGCGGGAGCTCCAGGACCGCGAAATCGATCTGACCACGGGTCTGGGCCGGGCCGTAAGCCCGATACTCGAGCGCGCGCTCGTGCACCGCGAGGCGGCCTGGAGCGAGGAACGTTATCGGGCCCTGACGGCCATGGTCTCGGACATCGCGTTCGAGATGCGGTTGTTCGAGGGCAAGCCGCACATGATCTGGTGGGCGGGCCCCGTCCAACAGATGATGGGCGCGAGCCCGCAAGAGATCTGCGATCTTCAGACCTGGCTCGCGCGTTCGCACCCGGACGATCACCCGATCGTCCGCGCGATCGCGCCGCGTGTGGCGCAGGGCCAGACCTTCGATTTCGAGGCCAGGATCCGCAACGCGCAGGAGCAATTGCGCTGGGTCAGGATCTGGATCCGACCGAGCAAGTCGACGACCGGCGAAGTCGTCGGCTTCTATGGTCTCGCCCGCGACATCACGGAACGACAGGAGCAATCGCAGCAGGTTCAGGATCTGCTGACCGAGACCCAGGCGCTCAATCGCGTGCTCGAGCAGGCCGGCGCGCAACGCGATCCGGACAAGATCCTGGACATCGCCTGTCAGGAGCTCAAGGGCCTGGTCGGCGCCGCCACCGTGGCGGGCGCCCTGATCGATTTGGACACGGGCACGGCGCGCGTGGTCACCGAACACCGCGACCCCGGTGGGCCGACGCTGCTGGGCATGGAACGCCCGATCGATCGACCCGACTCGTGGCCCTTTGTGAGCACGCCGGAGACGAACGCCGTCCATCTGGACCCCATCGAGATGGCGCCCTGGCCCGAGCTTGCGCCCGACGGCGCGGCGTTGTTGCGCCAGGCGATGGCGCCGCTGGTCGGGCGCTACGGCCAGATCGGCGCGATCCTGATGCTCGACTATCGCCAGGATCCGTTCGCCCCAACGACCCTCGAACGCGCCGATCGTTTTGCCCACGCTGTCGCGCCGCACATCGAGAACGCGCGGCTGCAGATCGAAATCGAGACAAGCCGACGTCGGTATCGCATGCTGTCCGAGATGGCATCCGACCTGGCCTTCGAACTTCAATCCATCAACGGCACACCGCAGGTGGTGTGGAGCAACGGGCCGTGGTCGTTGCTGTTGGGAACAAACGACCCGGAATCGCTGACCGACCTCAATGGCCTGATGAGCAATTGCCATCCGGACGAGCGCGCGTTTTTAGCCGAGATCGACCCGACGTTGCGCCGATCCGGACGATGGCAAGGTGAGTTCCGCGTCGCGGCCGGCGACGACACGTGGCGCTGGGTCAGCGCCCAGGTGCAGGCGTTCCAAGATCCCGAGTGTCCAAAGATTCACGGCATCCGCATGGTCGTGCACGACATCGACTCGCGTCGCCGCCAGGAACGCGCCCTCGCCGATGCCCACGCGGCCACCCAGGCGCTCCTCTCCACGATCCCGGATTCGATCCTGCACATTCGCCGTGACGGCACCTTCGGTCCGGGATGTGTGCTCGACCCCGAAACCGAGGCGTTGATCGGAGTCTCGGCTGACGAACTGACCGGCAAATCGTTGCGCCGCTACGTCGGCGGCAACGCACAGTCATTCCGTGAACTGCTGCGTTTCGCGGTCAACGTCCTTCGGACAGGGCGTTCCGAGAGCATCGATTTCCTCCTTCACGGCCAGGACTATGAGGGGCGGGCCGCGCGCAGTGGCCCCGACGAACTCGTCGCTGTCATCCGCAACGTGTCGGGGCGCAAGCGCCGTGAGCGCGCGCTCGTCGAAAGCGAGAACCGCAATCGCGCGCTGATCGAGGCAATCCCGGACGCGATCTTCCGCATGTCCGCCGACGGGCATTTGCTCGACTTCAAACCAGACATCAACAGCCGCTACGGGCAGCAGATTCAGCCGCACATCGGCCAGCATGTCAGCAGCGACGTCGGCATGCCCCTGGAGACGCAGGGGCGGCTTCTCATGGCGATCCGCGCGGCATTGGCGAGCGGCAACGTCCAGACCTTTGATTACCGCTTCGGCCCGCCGACGCACGGGCGCGATCTCGAGGCCCGGATCGCGCGCAGCGGCCCGGACGAGGTCGTCGCGACCGCCCGCGACGTCACCGAACGGCGTCAAAAAGAACAACAACTGGCCGATGCGCTGAAACAACTCGAATCTAGCGTGCGCCAGGCAGAGGAACTCGCCGTCGAGGCCCAGTCGGCCAGCCAGGCCAAGAGCGCCTTCCTGGCCACCATGAGCCACGAGATCCGCACGCCGATGAACGCCGTGATCGGCATGACCGATCTGTTGCTCGACACGCCGCTCAACACCGAGCAGCGCGAATACATCGACACGATCCGGGTCAGCGGCGAGAGTCTGTTGACCATCATCAACGACATCCTCGACTTCTCGAAGATCGAGAGTGGTCGGCTCGAGCTCGAGGCGATCCCGGTCGATACGCGCAAAGTCGTCGAGGAAAGCCTCGACCTCGTCGCCGGGCGCGCCGCGGAGAAACATCTCGATCTCGTTTACCTGATCGACGACAGCGTCCCAGTCAGCCTGTTGGGCGATGCCCATCGGCTGCGCCAGGTGCTTGTGAACCTGCTCAGCAATGCCGTGAAGTTCACGGAGAGCGGCGAGATTTCGGTCAGCGCCAGAGCCGAACCGATCACGGACAGGCCCGGCTGGCACGAGGTGCGCGTGGCCGTGCGCGACACCGGCATCGGGATCGCGCCGGACAAGGTCGTCCGGCTCTTCCAGCCGTTCGCGCAGGCCGACTCGTCGACCACGCGCGAATTCGGCGGCACCGGCCTCGGTCTGGCCATCAGCAGCCGCCTTGCGGCGTTGATGGGCGGCCGTATGTGGGTCGAGAGCACGCCGGGCCAGGGCTCGACGTTCTACTTTTCGATCCAGGCACAGAACGCACCCAGCGTTCAGCACGTTTACTTGTCTGGCGCCCCGTTGGAGTTGAGCGGCCGGCGCGTGCTGATCGTCGACGACACGGTCACCAATCGCGCCGTGATCGAAGCGCACTGCCGCCGCTGGGGGATGGCCCCGACGACGGCCGCCTCCGGCGCCGAGACGCACGACCTGCTGAACCACGGTCTGCAGTTCGACCTGGCCGTGCTGGACTATCTGCTGCCCGACACCAACGGCAGCGACCTGGCGAACGAGATCCGCGAACGCCGACCCGGCCTGCCGCTGATCCTGCTCAGTTCGCTGGGGCGCCGTGACGCCGAGCCGGTGTTCGCGGTGAGCCTGAGCAAGCCGGTCAAGACCGGACAGTTGTACGAAGCGCTGCGGCAGACGCTCAACCAGAGCGCCCGTGCCGACGCCGGCGGGGCCCTCGGAGTTCGGCCCGAACTGCCGCGGCAGAGCCTCAAGATCCTGCTGGCAGAGGACAACCCCGTCAATCAGCGCGTGGCGCTGCTCATGCTCGAGCGGCTCGGCTACACGGCCGACGTCGCGCAGAACGGCATGGACGCGCTGCAGGCGTTGTATCAGCACACCTACGATCTGGTGCTGCTCGACGTGCAGATGCCCGAGATGGACGGGCTCGAGACGGCGCGGCGCATCTGCGAGCGCTGGCCGGAAGGCAAGCGACCGCGCATGGTGGCCATGACGGCCAACGCCATGCAGGGCGACCGCGAGGCCTGTCTGGCGGCCGGGATGAACGACTATATGGCGAAGCCGATTCGCCGCGAGGAGTTGAGCCGCGTGTTGGAAGATGCCCGCAAACGCCTGCTTGGGGATGCGCCCGCAGCGAACGTCACGACGCCCGTGGACATCGCGGTCGAAGGTGCTGTCATCGACTTGAGCACGTTACGCGACGCGCTGAGCCTTTCCGAGGAGATGACCGAGACGGAACGCGACACCCTGCGCTCGGTCCTGGAGATGTACCAGGAGGACTCGGTGAAGTTGTATCAGCAGGCGCTTGAGGCCCAGCGCGTGAATGACTCCCCCACCCTGGTGCGCGCACTGCATACGCTCAAGAGCAGCAGCGCCATGCTGGGTTCGCGTGTGCTGGCGCGCCAGTGCGGCGAATTCGAGCGGCGAGCAAAGCAGGGCTCCGTCACGGACGGCGAGGAACTGCTTGTGGCGATCGAACACCAGCTGCAGGTCACGCGAACGGCCGTCAGCGCGCAGATCACGGTGCGCTGGTGACCAGCCGCCTCGCTTCGTTTGAGTGAGCCGCCGCAGCTCAGGCGCCGATCTTGGGCAGATCGGCCATGGCCGCCGCCACCATCTCGGCCGGATAGCTGTAATCCTGCAGCTTGCCGTTGAGATAGTCCGCGTAGGCGGTCATGTCGAAGTGACCGTGGCCCGAAAGGTTGAAGACGATGACGCGCTTGGCGCCTTCGCGCTTCGCCTCGAGGGCTTCTTCGATCGCCACGCGAATCGCATGGCTTGACTCGGGCGCGGGGATGATCCCCTCGGCGCGGGCGAACATGAGCCCAGCCTCAAAGGTCGCCAGCTGGCCGACGGCCTTGGCCTCGATGTCGCCGTGATCGACGAGCGCGCTGACCGACGGGGCCATGCCGTGATAGCGCAGACCGCCGGCGTGGATGCCGGGCGGCATGAACCCGTGGCCGAGCGTGTGCATTTTGACGATCGGCGCCGACTTGGCGGTGTCGCCGTAGTCGAACGTGTAGGTGCCCTGGGTCAACGACGGGCACGAGGCCGGCTCTGCGGCGACGATGCGCGCGCGCTTGCCGTTCTTGAGGTTCTCGCGCACGAACGGGAACGCGAAGCCCGCGAAGTTCGAGCCACCGCCGGCGCACCCGATGACGACGTCGGGATACTCGCCGGCGAGTTCCATCTGCTGGAGGGCTTCCTGACCGATCACGGTCTGGTGCATGAGCACGTGCCCGAGCACCGAGCCGAGCGAGTACTTCTTGGCGCCGCCCGACGACGCCGCGGCCTCGACGGCCTCTGAGATGGCGATCCCAAGCGAGCCCTGATTGTCGGGGTTCTCGGCCAGCAGCGAACGGCCGTAATGCGTGTTCTCCGACGGGCTGGCGTAGACCTTCGCGCCAAAGCTCTCCATGATGATGCGGCGGTACGGCTTCTGGTTGTAGCTGACCTTGACCTGGTAGACCTCGAGATCGATCCCGAACATGTTACAGGCCATGGCCAGCGCGCTGCCCCACTGGCCCGCGCCGGTCTCGGTGGTCAGGGCTTTTGTGCCGGCCTCTTTGTTGTACCAGGCCTGCGGCACGGCGGTGTTGGGCTTGTGCGACCCGACCGGGCTGACGCTTTCGTTCTTGAAGTAGATGTGCGCGGGCGTGTCGAGCATCTGCTCGAGCCGCACGGCGCGAATGAGCGGCGTCGGCCGCCACAGTCGGTAGACCTCGCGGATCGGCTCGGGGATCTCGATATAGCGCTCGGTGCTGACCTCCTGCATGATCAGGCTCATCGGGAACAACACCGACAGGAAATCCGGCGTGACGGGCTCGAGCGTGCCCGGGTGTAGCACCGGCGTCGGCGGCACGGGCATGTCGGCGTTGATGTTGTACCAGGCTTTGGGAAGTTGGCTTTCGTCGAGCAGGAATTTGTGTTGCGACATGAGGGCGGCTCCAGAGGCGAATTTCGGCCATTGTACAGTGGTCTACGCGAAAACGAAGGGGAGGCGCCGGGCGTGTGCCGGGCGCGTGATCACCCGATTTCGACAGGGCGTCGAGCTAACCGGATCGTTGCCGCCGTGGCAGGCATTGGGACGGATCCCCACCAAGGCTGCCTGCAGCCATCGGCGCTGATTCGCGCAATTTCGTCGCGATTCGTCGATTTCGTGGCGGCGCTTCCGCGCTACAGCACAAGGCGCGCCTGCCCTGGTCGGAATCGCGGGCAAAATCGGCCAAACGGTATAATCAGGCCAAACTGTTCGGAGGCAGAGGTCCCATGACGACGCTCAAGGCAGATGTCCTGAATGCCATCGCAGGCGGGTACCACGGCGCTCCATTCGACGTATTGGGGATGCACCCGGCCGCCGAGCCACACAAGGGGCTGGTCATCCGGACGTTTCAGCCCCACGTGGCGAGCATCGACCTCGTCGTTGGCGGCGGTCGAACGCCGCTCGAGCGCGTCCACGCCGACGGCATTTACGAGGGCGTGCTCTCCGACGTCGCGGAATTCCCCACGTATCAATTGGCGTTACAGCATCACGACGGCACCGAAGAAGTCATCGAGGACCCGTACCGCTTCGGACCGGTGTTGAGCGAGACCGATCTGTACCTGTTCAACGAAGGCACGTTGCTCCGCGCCTATCAGAAGGTCGGCGCCCACCTGCTCACCCACCAGGATGTCGCGGGGTGTTGCTTCGTCGTTTGGGCACCCGCCGCCGAGCGGGTCAGCGTCGTCGGCGATTTCAACCAGTGGGACGGCCGACGACACGTGATGCGTCCACGCGGCGCAAGCGGGCTCTGGGAGATCTTCCTGCCCGGCCTCGGAGAGGGTACGGTCTATAAGTTCGAAGTCAAGAGCCGGGTTCACGGTTACCAGGCCAATAAAGCCGACCCTTACGCGTTCGCGGCCGAACGCCGCCCCAACACGGCCTCGGTCGTGCACGACCTCGGGCACTATACCTGGGGCGACGCGACCTGGATGACGGATCGCAAACAGCGTCAGGAACTCGCCGCGCCGGTCGCCGTATACGAGGTCCATCTCGGCTCCTGGCGGCGCAAGCCGGACGGCGGTTTCCTCAGCTACCTCGAGCTCGCCGACAGCCTGATCCCGTACGTCAAGGACCTCGGCTACACGCACATCGAGTTGTTGCCGATCGCCGAGCACCCGTACGATGGCTCGTGGGGCTACCAGGTCACGGGCTACTACGCGCCCACGGCCCGCTACGGCACCCCCGATGAATTCCGGACCTTCGTCGATCGCTGCCACCAGGCCGGGTTGGGCGTCATCGTCGACTGGGTGCCCGCCCATTTCCCCAAGGACGAACACGGCCTTGGCTACTTCGACGGCACGCATCTGTACGAGCACGCGGACCCGCGCCAGGGCGAGCACCGCGATTGGGGCACGCTCATCTTCAACTTCGGCCGCAACGAAGTGCGCAACTTCCTGCTGTCGAACGCGCTCTTCTGGCTGGACGAGTACCACATCGACGGTCTGCGGGTCGACGCCGTCGCCTCTATGCTCTACCTCGATTACTCGCGCGAATCGGGCGAGTGGATCCCGAACAAGTTCGGCGGCCGCGAGAACCTCGAGGCCGTCGACTTCCTCAAACGCTTCAACGAACTCGTGCATCAGGAACACCCCGATGTGCTCACGTTCGCCGAGGAGAGCACGGCCTGGCCGATGGTGTCGCGGCCGGTCTACCTCGGCGGGCTGGGGTTCGACCTGAAGTGGAACATGGGCTGGATGCACGACATCCTCGAGTACATCCAGAAGGACCCGGTCTACCGCCGGTATCACCACAGCGGCCTGACCTTTTCGCTCATCTACGCCTTCACCGAGAACTTCATCCTCCCCTTCTCGCACGACGAGGTGGTGCACGGCAAGCGCTCGCTGTTGCACAAGATGCCGGGCGACGACTGGCAGCGCTTCGCCAACCTGCGCGCGCTCTACGCGTTCATGTACGCGCACCCGGGCAAGAAGCTGTTGTTCATGGGCGGCGAGTTCGGGCAGTTCAACGAGTGGAACGCGCAGACCGGCCTCGACTGGCACTGGTTGGAGCGCGAGTTCAATTCCAAGCTCCTGGCGTTCGTTCGAGATCTCAACAAGGTGTACGTGGCCGAAGCCGCCCTGCACCAGGTCGACTTCAGCTGGGAGGGTTTCGAGTGGGTCGACTTCCGCGATGTCGACAACAGCATCGTCTCGTTCATCCGGCGCGCCAAGGACAAGAACGACGCCCTCGTGGTCGCCGCCAACCTCACGCCCGTGCCGCACCAAGGCTATCGGATCGGCGTGCCGCTGCCGGGGTACTACCGCGAGATCCTTAACAGCGATTCGGTCCATTATGGCGGGAGCAACCTCGGCAATTCGGGCGGGCTGCCCGCTGAGGCGCTGGCCTGGCAGAACCAACCGTACTCGGTGCAGATCACGATCCCGCCTTTGGGGGTTGTGTACCTCAAACCGACCGGAACGACGTCGTAACTAGGATCGGCTGAACCGGGCATGTCGCGCGTCGCGTCGTTCACCAACCTCGCCGAGTCGCAGAGCCGCGAGCGGTTTTATTCGGTTGTCCACGACCTGCTGTACGTGGGGTTGTTCGTCCACGCCATCCTGATCCCGGTGTTCTTTACGCTGGGCGTCACGACGCTGGCGTTCACCAATATCGTCAGCGTCGCGCTCTACCTGGGCGGTATCAGCATCGGTCGGCGCGCGCAAACCGACATCGCCTTCGCCCTCGGCGCGATCGAAATCCTCGGGCACTCGGCGTTGGCGGTGCTCAACCTCGGCTGGCAGGGCGGCTTCCAGTATTACATCTTTCTCGTCGCGATCCTCGTCTTCCTGCATCCCTCGGAGCGGACCAGCCTCAAGGCGCTCGCGGCCGCGCTCGTGTATCTGCTCTTCGTCAGCTTGAGCTACCAGGCTCAGGTCACGGCGCCGCTTACCCCGGTCGCAGCCGAGGTCCTGCGCGTGTTCGAGGCCTTCAACGTCTCCACGTTCTTCTTCCTGATCGTGTTCCTGGCGTTCCTCTATCACAAGGCCGCGGGGCGGGCCGAGGCGAAGCTGCAGTCGGCCAACCAGACGCTCGACCGCCTGGCGCGGCTCGACGAACTGACCGGGCTCGCCAACCGGCGCGCCATGATCGCAGCGCTCGATCAGGCCGTGCGCGACTTTGCCGTCGATAGCCGGGTCTTTTCGGTCGTGATCTGCGACGTCGACGGGTTCAAACTGATCAACGACCAGTTCGGGCACACGCTGGGCGATGAGGCGCTCCGCCGAACCGCCGAGGTGCTGCGCGCCGCCGTGCGCGAGCAGGATCTTGTCGCGCGGTGGGGCGGCGAGGAATTTCTGATGCTGCTCCCGGCCACCGACATCGCGGCCGCCGAGCATGTGGCCGAACGCGTGCGACGACAGATCCTGGCCGCGGAGGTCAGGGTCGCCCACGCCTCGCCGGTCCTGACGTTGACGTTCGGCGTCGCCGCCCACACCGTCGGCGCCACCATCGAAGAAACCGTCGCCTCCGCGGATCGCGCCCTCTACGCCGGCAAGAGCACCGGAAAAAACCGGGTCGTGCGGGCGGACAGCGCGAGCGTTACCGCGGTCCCCGTGTCATCACCGGCCGATTGACGGCAACCAGATCTTTCGCACAACCGGCGTGGCGGTCGCGGTTGGCGTCCGCGACGGGGTCGCCGTGATGGTCGCGCTGGGCGTCGCGGTCGGCGTTCGCGTCGGCGTCGGCGTGACGGTGGGCGTCGCAGTGGCCGGTTGGGTCGCCGTGGCGGTCGGCGTCGTTGTCGGGATCCCGTACATGATCGCGGCCAATGGCACGCGCCGGATCACGAACGGGTTGTCGTTCACGGCCCAGAGCGGGCCGGCCGGTGCGCCGCCGTAGACGCAGACGCCGTTCGAGGGCGGGTTTGCCGGAAAAGCGTCGGCCACGGCGCCCGTGCAGGCCCCGGCGCCGCTGCCTTCGTCCAACCGAAAGTGCGCGACCACCGCGTTGTCGAGCGGCAGCCGCCCCACCGGTGTAAACGTCGACGCGTAGCGCAGCGTGTTCGAGAATCGTACTTCGTCGAGCCAGCCCGTGAACGACGGCTTGAGCGCAGGATCTGAATCGATCTTGCGCCCACCGATCACGAGGTACGGGTCCACGGCCGCGCCGACCCGCCCGTCGAGATAGCTGACGTCGCCGTCGGGTCCGTCGACTTCGGCGTCGAGCCGGCCATCCACCCAGATGCGCAACCAGCCATCGCTGCGTCGGCGTGTGACCGCGACATGGTGCCAGACGCCGTTGGCCACGTTTGTCGCGCCGCACAACGTCGTGCCGACAAAGCCGTTGTTGATGCCGAAGGCGACGCGTCCGCCGGCGAGCGCCAGACCGTAGTCCCCGTTCTGCGCGGCGCCGACGATGTCGCGGTCGAGCACCACACTGCCCTTGATCCACCCATCGTTGACGTTGCAGGTGTTGGCGGGCGTGCGGGTGGCGTCGAACGCCATGTTGTCGCCGGGCAGCGCCTTCAGCCAGAACTCGAGCGTGAAGTCGGCGGCGCCGACGTCGGCGCCACGCACTCCTGTGTCGATCGGCACCTGCACCCGCCCGGTGCTGGCGAACGCGCTGCCGTTGAACCAGAGTACGTAGTTGGATTGATAGAAGTTCACGCGCGTGCCCGTGTACGCGCCGGTCAGGATTTGATCGAAGGTCTGGCCGGCGTCGGCCAGGCTCTTCGAGTCCCATTGCCCAAGGCAGTTGCCGGTCAGACCGGCGTCGGCGCACTGCGTGGCATAGGCCCGGTAGTACGTGGGGAAGATCTTGCCGTCGCGGGTCAGCCGCCAGTAGTACATATCGTCGACGGCGGCGTTGGAGCTGGCGTAGGCGATCGCGGGGTTGTACACCTGGTCACAGGTGCTGTCGTAGACGTCGGCGTCCGGCCACTTGCCGCCGCGCGCGATCATGTACCAGGCGTACATCTTGACGGCGATCGCGCCGGCGCGCAGCGACTCGCGGTTCCAGCTGGCGCCCCACTCGTTCGGCAGCACGTTCTTCAGATATTGGCGGAAGTCGATGGTCTGAACCGTGTACGGTCGCGAGGTGTCGCAATACGGGCTGCCGGTCACGCGCACCCGGATCTGCTGCGGCACGCCCCACTGCGTCTGATCGACGTAGCCCGGCGGCAGATCGAGCGCGGCATCGAGGTCCTCGCGCGTCAGGGCGCCGCGCTCGGCCGAAGGCCGCGGGGCGTCTTGCGTGATCGATTGCGGCCCAAGCGCCGCGGTGAGGATCAGGGTGTCGCCGGCGAGCGCGCGGACGCCGCGCAAAGTCCAGGCGCCGAAACCGGCCGCCGTGACGGTCACGGTCATCGGCCACTCGGGTTCGGGCAGGGTCAACGTCGCGGCGCGACGACCCAAGGCGTCGACCGCGCCCGAGAGGTCGCCCGGGCCCGACACGGTCGCGCCCGACAGCGGCCGGCCCGTCGTGCCGTTCACAACCGTGATCTCGACGCGGCCGGAGAGGGGCTCGGCTGCCTGGCCCGCCTGCACTGGCGCGACCAGCCACAACGCCAGCAGAAATGCCGTTTGAAGTTGTCGCCAAACGTGTCGGGTCTGCATCAGCCTCCTTGCTCATGCCCCCTGCCGGCGTTTCAGCCGGCCCGCTCGTAGAACACCAGCAACGTGTTGCCGTACTTGCGCTCCGAGACGGGCGTCAGGTTCTTGAGCGTCAGCGCCTGCGCCTCGGACGGATCGATCTGGGCGCACACCCAGCCGTCGGGGTTGACCCAATCGGGCGCGGCGTCGAGCGCCTCAAGCGCCGCGACCCACAATGATTTGTATTGCGGCGGCGCGACGTGGATGTAGTCGAAGCCTTCGGTCGGCGGGCGCCGGAGATGGGCAAAGACATCGGTTCGCGCGACCTTTGCGCGCTCCGCCAGACGCGTGGTCGCCAGGTTCTCGCGAATGACCTCGGCCGCGCCGCGGTCCGCCTCGACGAATTCGGCGTAGGCCGCGCCGCGGCTGAGTGCCTCGATGCCGACCGAACCCGTGCCGGCGAACAGGTCGAGCACGCGCGCGCCGACGACGTCCTCGCCGAGGATGTTGAAGAGCGCCTGCTTGACCCGATCCATGATCGGCCGGGTCCCATCGCCGGGCACCATTTTGAGCCGGCGCCCCTTGGCGACGCCCGAGATCACGCGAATGCCTGCCATATCGTTCTTTCGTCCCGCCGACAAACGCGCGGAGGGCATGGCGAAGGCGCACCCCTTCGCCATGCCCTCCGTCGTGGTGTCGATCGCAAGGTCGCCAGGTAGTTACTTCGCCGACAGGTTCCAGTTGCCGTTCCGCAGGTCGCCGAGCTGACCGGCGATCAGTTTGCTCAGCATCTTGTGGCGGTCATGGTTGTCGATCTTCTCGGCCAGAGCCGCGGCCGTCTCGAAGGCCTGGATTGCCGCCGCCGGAGAGCCCGCCATCTTGTGCGCCAACCCGAGCCCGTAGTGCGCTTCGATGTGGTCGCCGTTCAGGCGCAGGGCCGATCCGAACGCCTGGATCGCCTCGTTGTACTGGTGTTGGCCGTAGTAGGCCCACCCGAGGCCGGCCTGCACGTCGGCGTCGTTGGGGCTGGCGCTGGCCTCGGCCTGATACTTCGGCAGCGGATTGGCGACCTTTGACAGTTCGGGCATGACGCGTCTCTCCGAGTTCTTGTAGCGTCGCCCGGCGAACCGGCGCGACGCGCGACGTTATTTCAGCAGATCCGGGATCTCTTCCGGATGGCTGGCGACCTTGACGTTGGCGGCCTTGAGGGCCGTGATCTTGTCGGCGGCCGTGCCCGACCCGCTCTCGATGATGGCGCCGGCGTGGCCCATGCGCCGCCCGGGCGGCGCCGTCTGGCCGGCGATGAAGCTGACAACCGGCTTGGTCATACGGGTCGAGATGTATTCGGCCGCGCGTTCCTCGTCGCTGCCGCCGATCTCGCCGATCATCACGACCTTCTCGGTCTGCGGATCGGCCTGGAACAGCTGCAGGACGTCGATGTAGTTGAGGCCCTTGACCGGATCGCCGCCGATGCCCACGCAGGTGCTGGCGCCCATGCCGTGCTGGGTCAGCGCGTTCAACACTTCGTAGGTGAGCGTGCCCGAGCGCGAGACCACGCCGACGTTCCCGGGCCGCGCAATGTGGCCGGGGATGATGCCGACCTTGGCCTCGCCCGGCGTCAGCAGACCGGGGCAGTTCGGCCCGAGCAGCTTGACACCCTTCAGGTCGAGGTAGGCCCTGACCTTCATCATGTCCTGCACAGCGACGCCCTCGGTGATGCACACGACGAAGGGCACGCCGGCGTCCGCGGCCTCGAGCATGGCGTCGGGCGCCAGCTTGGCGGGCACGTAGATGATCGAGCAGTTCGCGCCCGTGCTCTCGACCGCGGCCTTGACCGTGTCGAAAACCGGCACCTTCTCCTCGACCCATTCGCCGCCCTTGCCGGGGGTCACGCCGGCCACGACCTTTGTGCCGTAGGCCAGCATCTGCTTGGTGTGGAACAGGCCCTCACGTCCGGTGATGCCCTGGACGACGAGCCGGGTGTCTTTGTTGACGAGGATGCTCATGGTTCTTCTCGGGTGGGCGGGGCGTCGCTTCGGGCGCCCACACCTTGTGGGCGCCCACAGCGGGACGTTCTCACTGCCGCCGCTACGCCTTCTTGCGCCGCGTCGGCCAGAGACGTGGCGGTGATCATCTTGGCGTCGGCCAGCAGTCGGCGGCCTTCGGCCTCGTTTGTGCCGACCAGGCGCACCACCATCGGTACCGTGATGCCGACCTCCTGCATGGCCTGGATGACGCCGCGCGCGACCTCGTCGCAGCGCGCGATGCCGCCGAAGATGTTGATCAGGATGGCCTTGAGCCTGGGCTCGGCCACGATGATGCGCAGCGCTGCCGTGACCTTGTCGGCCCCGGCGCCGCCGCCGATATCCAGGAAGTTGGCCGGCTCGCCGCCGAAGTGCTTGACGATGTCCATCGTGCCCATCGCCAGCCCGGCGCCGTTGACCAGACACCCGATCTCGCCGTCGAGTTTGACGTACGACAACCCGTACTTGCGCGCCTCGGTCTCGGGCGGGCTCTCCTCGTCGAGATCGCGCATTTCGGCCAGGTCGCCGTGCCGGAACAGCGCGTTGTCGTCGAGATCGATCTTGCCGTCGAGCGCGATGAGGCGGTTGTCGCCGGTGATGACCAGCGGGTTGATCTCGGCCAGCGTCGCGTCGGTGTCGACGTAGGTCTGGTACAGCCCCAGCGCGATCGCGCTGAAGGCTTTCCAATGCTCACGCTCGAGGTTGATCGCCAGCGCGATATTGCGGACGTTGTAGTCGCGCAGGCCGATCAAAGGGTCGACGTATTCACGCACGATGGCGTCGGGATTGGTCCGCGCCACTTCTTCGATCTCGACACCGCCCTCGGACGAGCAGATGATCACCGGCCGGCGCGAGGCGCGGTCGTTGGTGATGCCGAGGTAGATCTCCTTGCGGATGTCGGCCGCCTCGTCGACCAGCACCTTGCGCACCGGCAGACCCTTGATCGTCATCGACAGGATCTGGGCCGCCAGCGATTCGGCCTCCTCGGGGCTCTTGGCCAGCTTAATGCCGCCGGCCTTGCCGCGGCCACCGACCAGGACCTGGCTCTTGACCACCACGCGCCCGCCCAATTCCTGGGCGACGGCCCGGGCCTCGGTCGCGGTACTGGCGACCTGCCCCTTGGGGATCGGCACGCCATGCCTGGCAAATAGCGCCTTCGATTGATACTCGTGAAGTTTCAAGACGGCCTCCGAACCGCAAGGCATCAGTTTTCAGGGCGACTGTGTGGGTCGCCCTGATCGGATTTCGGGATTATACACCGCGAAAAACGGGAAACCCTCCTGGGTCGAGGCTTAGCGCGGCCCAGGGCGCCCCCCGCTTATCGCCCATGGTCCAGGCGGCTGAGCCGCCACGCCTCAGGGCAATGGCGCGTACGTGATCACGCGATTGGCGCCCGGCTCGCTGACCAGCAGCGTGCCGTCCGGCCCGATGGCGATGCCGCTGAGCAGGGTCAGCAGGCTGTCGCCGGCCTCGCCGACCGTGTTGCGGTACACGCCATCCGGCCCGAACACGATGACCCGGAAACCCTCGGGATCGGTCACGTAGACCCGACCCTGGGCATCGACCGCCAGGAAGGGTTTGTTGTCCAAGCTCTGGCCGAACCAGCCGTTGACGTCGATCTTCTGGGTGAAGACATAGGAATCCGCGCCGCCCCCGTCGGCCGGTTGCGGCACGAACTTCTGAACGCGCTGGTTCCAGGTGTCGGCCACGTACACGGCGCCATCCGCACCCACCGCCACGCCGACGGGCTCGTCGAGTTGGCCGTCGTCAAAACCGTAGCTCCCGATCGACGTGATGCCCTGGCCCCGCTCGTCGAAGACGAGGATGCGCTTGTTACCCGTGTCCGCGACGAAGACATGGCCATCCGGGCCGACTGCAATACCGCGCGGCCCCCACATCTCGTCGAGCAGCCCGCTTTGCCCGAACTTGCCCCAGGCAAGCAGGAAGTTGCCGTTCGCATCGAACTTCTGAACACGGTGGTTCCAGGTGTCGGTGACGTAGACGCTCCCGTCCGCCCCAACCGCGACGCCCCACGGTTCGACGAATGACCCCGGCGTCGGGTCCGCGAGCGGCTGGCCGGTGGCCGGGTCGATCGGCGACGCCGTGCCGAACACGCCAAGCAGATCGCCCTTGGCGCCGAAGTGCTGGATGCGGTTGTTGCGCGAGTCGGCCACGTAGTAGCTGCCATCGGGCGCGAACGCCACGCCGCGCGGCGCGTTGAACTGGCCGCCATCGGCCCCGGCCGTGCCGACAGCCGTCACCGGCGCGACGGCGAGCTTGCCGGCCGCGTACGGATCGACCGCCGTCGGGGCCTGCCCCGAAGCGCCCACGCCGTACGACCAGATCTGCGCGGCGATGTCCTTCCGCACATACAGCCGCATGCGATCGGCCGGGTTCCACTGGGCCAGATCGAACGTCTGGCCGGTGAGCTCGCCGTACTTGGTGTAGTCCCGGTCCCACCAAATGTCCCACAGCGCCTGACGCTTGTCGGCATCGATGAGGTTGTTCCACACGCGCTGCTCGATCGGCGTTTCGTTGATGAAGTAATCCTGGTTCGGCCAGACCATACGGATGTATTCGAACTGGTAGTAATCGTTCCGCACGAGCGGCTCGACCTTGGTCCAGTCGCTGGCGCCCGCGATGATGACCGGCACGTCGCGCAACTGCTCGCGCGTCGGTTCGCTGCCATAGAACACCTGATTGGTGTAATCGCGCAGGTACCAGGTCATCGGCCACGAGACGTCGGCGTCGTACGCGACCTTGAGGCCTTTGCCGTCGGCCGTGCGTTCGGCGATCTCATCGATCTGCCCCAGCACGGTCTTGACGCCGCGAGCGCCGTGGGCATAGACCATGTACTCGTTGGCCAGGTCGTAATTGATGTAGGCCGCCACGAACGCGGTGCGCGCGGTCAGGATCGCCAGCACCGCAAAGGCGGTCAAACCGCCCAGCCGCGCCACGTTCACCCAACCGAGCGGCTGCCCAAGCGTGTACAACGCAACGCCGCCGATGGCGGCCACGATCACGGTCGAGACGAACGCCGTGGTCGTCTGCACCTGGGTCATCTCCATGCCCGCAAACGGCCGGTTGGACCCAAGCAACATCCCGAGCGCCGAGACCGCGGCCAGCAGCGTCGCCGGCAGGATCAGGGCCACCAACCAGGCGCGCTGCGCCTTAAAGTGCGCCCAGTCGACGCCCTCGATCAGGCGTCCGACCACCCAACCCGTCAACAGGATCATGGGCAGGCAGATGTGCGTGGTCAACCACGGCATCTTCTCGCCCGCGATACTGAAGCCGATGAAGGCCATCACCGCCCACCAGCCGATGTACAGCAGTGCCGGAAAGTCGCGGCGCGCCGGCGCGTTCACGTTCGGCTCGAGCCGGGCTTCGGCGGCCGGGTCCACGGCCTCGAACGGGATGTCGTCCTCGGGTCCGACGTACGGGCCCTGGTGCGCCGGCACAGGCCGGTCCGCCACGGCCTCGATCGGCCCGATCGGTTCGATCCCGGCGACCGGCGCTGACGCCGCCGTGCCCCAATCGGTCAGGCGCAGCAGCGGTTCGAAACCGCGCGTGATCAGACGTTGAATGCCGATGCCGGCCGCGATCAAGGCCCCGATGCCCGGCAGATACTCGTACATCGGGATGTTGATCAACAGGTAGTAATACCAGGGCTGTCCACCGCGACGGACGCCGTGCTGCTCCATCCAGTAGCCGAGCGAGCCCACCAGACCCGTGGCGATGCCGGCGCCGTTGGTGAAGAAAGTCGTGTAGAGCGGGATATAGATCCCGTAGAAGATCGCGGCGCACACCAGGAACTTGTTCCAGTCCCAGATATAGCCGAGCACGACCGAGGCCACGATCAGGAACAACGTGACCACTGTGGTCACGCCGAAGTTCGAGGTCAGGAACGTGGGCAGGTATTCGAACACGCCGAGCCCCGTCAGGACCGGCGGCGTGTAGTCGGTCGCCTTGTACCCGAGCATCATCACGGGCAGTGCCGCGGCCTGGGGCAGCACGAAGACGCCGAGGGCCATGATCAGGTCGAGCGACGCGAAGTTGCGCACCCGACGCCCGAAAGCGCGCATCACCACGCCGAGCGTGACCACGCCGGCGATCAGCGCCACCAGGAACGCGATATCGGCCGCGATCGTGTACAAACTCGCGGCCGGCGCGGCCGGTTCGTCGGGGTTGGCCGCCTGTGGCGCGAACGCCGTGCCCGACAACCCGAGACGGTCGTTGAGCAGGAACAACGCCACCCCGACCAGCGCGGCGCCGACCATGATCGACCCGGTCGTCCAGAACGTCGACTTGAGCTCCGGCCGCGGCCAGGCGTTCACCACGAGTTCGGCCAGGAAGTACACGCCCAGGAAGACCAGCGCGATCGCGACATAGATGAACGACGACTCCATCGTCGCGTAGAACAGGGCCATGACGGCGGTCAAGCCATAGATGAAGCGCGACTGCCGCGTCTCCATGTAGCGGAAGACGCACAGCGCGAGCAGCAGCCCCCAGACCATCACGTAGGGTTCGTCGCGGATATAGCGGGCGTAGTACAGCTGGTACGGCGAGATCAACAGGAACAGGGCAGCGGCCAGCGCTCCGGCGCGCCCAAGCCACCGCCGGAAATACCACATCAACCCGATCGCGATCACGCCCATCAGCGCGGCCGAGATGCGCGCCGTGAAGTCGCTGTCGCCGAACATCCAGTAGAGGAAGGCCGTCACCTCGAACTTGAGCGGCCCGTGCATCATCGGCGTGTGCGAGAACCCTTTGCCTTCGAAGAGATACCACGCGAACTGCGTGTGCAGACTCTCGTCGTGGCTCATGACACGCTCGCCCAGGTTGTAGAAGCGGGTCACAAAGCCCAGGATGATCAGGCCGATGTACGCCAGCTTCTCGAGATCCAGGCTGAAGACCGTGGCGACCGGGCGGTCGAGCCACGACCTGGAAACGTGTTCATTCGGTAGGGTTGCAGTCGCCATGCGTTCCTTCTCTCGAATCCCGTCGCGTCACGGTTTCTTCTTCGACTTCATCCGCAGCCGCTGCGGCGGTCGCTTCGGCGCGGGTCGACGCCCATCGCTCGGAGCCTTGGCTGCCGGCCGACCAGCGCCCGGCTTGCGCGAGGTCGACGATCCGGGCCGGGTCGGGCGGTGCGTCTTGGCCGGAGATTTAGCCGCCGTCTTCGCCGGCGCCTTGGCCGACGTCTTGGCGCGCTCGGGGGCAGCCTTGCCACGCGGCGTCGGTCGCCCGCGCAGCGAGCGCACTTCGCGTTCGTCGAGCGAGCGCCATTCACCCGTGCGCAACTCGCCGAGCTCGAGCGTCCCGATCCGCACGCGGATCAGACGGAGCACCGGCAAGCCCAGCGACGTGCCGATCTCGCGGATCTCGTGCTTGCGGCCTTCCTGCATCACCACGCGCAGCCAGGTCGTCGGGCCGGGCGCATCCTCGCGCCAGACCTTCGCCGGTCGCGTGCGCCGACGCTCGTTGGTCTCGCGATCGGTCAACACCACGCCACGGCGCCAGGCATCGAGTTGATCCTCATCCGGGTGGCCCTTGACCAGCACCCGGTACTCCTTCTCGACGTTGTGACTCGGATGCGTCAACCGGTTGGCGAGGTCGCCGTCGTTGGTCAGCAGCGTCAGGCCCTCGCTGTCGAGGTCTAGGCGCCCGACCGGGTACAGCCGGACCGTGCTTGGCACCAGGTCGAGCACGGTCTCGCGCGGACCTTGCGGGTCTCGCGAGGACACGACCCCGGCCGGTTTATGCAACGCGATGTACGTCAGTTGTTCTGCGGCCGAGAGACGCTCGCCGTCGATCATGATTTGGTCCACGGCGGGGTCGGCCTTCTGGCCGAGCTCCGCGGGACGTCCATTGACCGCTACGCGGCCCTGCAAGATCAATGCCTCGCACGCGCGGCGCGAGCCATAGCCGGCCTGAGCCAGCAGCTTTTGAAGTCGTTCAGACATGGTCGGGTCCGCCTTTTCAGCGCACGGGCTGCGCCACGGGCGCGGGTGTGAAAGCGGCCGCTGGACCTGCCGAGGCGCGGACCGCTTGGGTTTCGTTGGGGGTCATCGACACCTGAGCCACGCTTGGGGCCGGCACAACCGCGGCGGCAGCCGTCGGCGTAAGGCCGAGGACGACGCCCATCAACGTCGTGCTCAGGAAAATGGTGATGCAAAGCGCGATGCTGGTCAGCAAGGGCCAGAGCGGCGTCGCCCGACGCCGTGTCGGCGCATTCACGCGCGTCCACACCTCCGACCACGGCTCGGTCGAGGCGGAGACGGCATCCAAAGCCGACGTCATCGCTTGCAGCTGGTTCTCGACGGTCGGGGTCATCCGGCCACCTCCAGCACAGACCACTCGAGCTCGTCGCCCAGGCTGTGCAGCGAGCGCCGCAATCGTTCGACGCCGAGGCGCACGCGCGATTGAGCCGTCTTCTCGTTGCACCCGGCCACCTCGCCGATCTCGCGGAAGCGCAAGCCGCCGAGGTAGCGCAACGCGACCGCCTCGCGCAGATCCGGCGGCAAGGCCTGCAGCGCCGTCCAAAGCTGACGCCGAATGCCGCGCGCCTCGAGCGCCTGCTCGACCTCCCGCGAGGTCGCAGCCTGGCTGAGCGCCGCGGCCGATAACGGCATCAGATCGAAGAAACGCCGCCGGCGCTTGTTCCGGCAGCGTCCAACCGCGATCATGAACAGCCAGGTGCGGAACGCGGCGCGGGTTGGATCGTAGCGGGCGATGTTGCGTAGGGCGTAAACGAACGAGTCTTGCGCGACCTCCTCCGCGTCGCCGACGTCGCCGAGCAACGCGAGACAAAGCCGCATCACGGCCGGATACTGGCCGGCATACAGCTCGGCGCTGGCAGATTCCTGTCCGGCGCGAACACGAGCGAGGAGATCAAGGTCCATATCAGACATATATACACACGCAGACGTCAAATGGCTCACGGAAGTTCAGAAATTTATCGTCAACTCATGATCCCTGTCTTTCTGGGCGCGATCAGCCCTTGAGGATCTCGCTCGCGAAGCTGCGGCGGACGTCGTCGAGGTTCAGCTCGGGCAATTCAGCCAGGTTGGACAGGCCGAAGTGCTGCAGGAACTCGGGCGTCGTGATGTAGAGGACCGGTCGCCCGGGTCCTTCGGCGATGCCGGCTTCCTCCACCAGGCCCTTGGTGAGCAGGTTCTTGATCACGCTGTCGGAGTTCACGCCGCGGACCTGTTCGATCTGCGGCCGGGTGATGGGCTGCCGGTAAGCGATGATCGCCAGGGTCTCGAGCGCGGCCTTCGACAACGGCGCGGTGGCCGACAACCCCAGGAACCGCTGGATGATCGGCGCCGCCGTGGCCGAGGTCGTCAACTGCACCCGATCTTTGATCCGTTGGATGGCGATACCGCGACCAAGATAACGCTCGTCGAGCACGGCCAACGCGGCTTCGACCTCGCCTACCTTGACCTCGAGCGCTTCGGCCAGTTTGGCCACCGGCGCCGGGCCGTCGGCCACGAACAACAAGCTCTCGATCTGGGCGTCGAGGCCGAGCGGCGACGGCGGCCGCCCGACCGGCAGCGGCTGCGTGGGATCGGGCTCGGCAGGCACGTCGGCCTCGACCCCGGTTTCACCCGACACTTCGAGCGCCAGGGCCGCTTCGGATATCTCTTCGATCGGCGCCTCGCCGTCGGTGGAGCCCTCAGCAACGCCCTCGACTGGCGACTCGGCGTCCACGGACGCCTCACCTTCGTCTTCGATAGATGCCTCGGGGTTCGTGGACAGGGCTTGCAGCGTCACGTCCGGTTCGATCACCGTCGGTTCGGTCTCGAGCGAGTTCTCGCCTGCCAGATCCGACGACGCAACCGCCTCGCCCACGGCCGCGTCCGGTTCCACGCCTTGCGTCATCGGCTCCGATGAGATCTCGGCCTCAACCGATGGTTCTTCGGCCACGGCCGGCATTTCTTCGTCGCTCTGGACCGCCGACGCCGCGTCAATCGTGGGCGCAACCACGTCCTGAAGAGCTTCGCCGTCAGGGGCCGGCTCGGTGGCCGGCTCATCCGCTGGTTCGCCTGCCAATGGGCCGCCGGTCAGGCCGGTCAGCGGGCTGTAATGCGCGCTGGGCTCGGTCGAATCGGCCGATTCCTGCCCATTCAGGTGTGAATTTGGTACAAAACCGTTGACATTATCGAACATGGACGACCTCGTGAAGGGGTGCAGTATATCCCACGTCCGCCGGTGGGCAAATGTGACCGTGCTATGATTTTCGGATGCTGAGACGAACCTACCTCTACCCGATTCTGGCCTGTCTGGCCGCCACGGTGGCCTGTGGGCTGCCGGGTTTCGCGGCGCCCACGCCTCCGGCGTCGCCGATCCCGGTGTCCGCCACGTCGGCCTATGAAGTGAACGATCTGCTGCAGGCCGCCGCCACGGCCGCGGCGACCGGTTCCGTGACGCTCACGTTCACGGAGCAGCAACTGACATCGGCGGTGGCGTTGTATCTGCAGGACAACCCGACCGATCCGCAGATCACGGAGCCGCAGGTGTTCCTGCGCGATGGCAAGATCCAGCTCTACGGCAAGGCCGACGTCCAGGGCTTCACGGTCGACGCCACCTTTGTGATCAAACCGATCGTGTCAACCGATGGTCAGCTGACCTTCACCGCCGAAAGCGGATCCTTTGGGCCGCTCGCCGTGCCCGATGACGTGCTGGCTCGCGTCAGCGCCGTGCTCAATGAATGGGCGACCGGCTCCATCGCGCCGGCGATGACCGGCGTGCGTCTGACCGACGTCTCGGTCTCCGATGGCGTCCTGACCGTGACGGGTTCGAAGTAAAGGCCCGCGATCGGCCGAAGGGTGACGGGGGAATCGGTGTATCGATGACGTTCCGCTGGCCTCTGCATGTCGTCCTGACTTTGGCCCTGGCCCTGGCCGCCTGCGTGCCCGTCGCGGCGGCGCCGACCGATGCGCCCGTGGCCATCGTCGTCAGCATCACGGCCGACGGTCAGACCCAGCGCTTCCAGCTCGAACAAGCGGTGACGGCCCGCGAAGCGCTGGCGCTGGCCGGGATCGCGGTCGGCGAGACCGACCGCCTGTCGATCCCACCGTTCGCGCGGCTCGCGGATGGCGATCATCTGATCGTCACGCGCATTCGTGAGACCACGTCGGTCGAACAGGTCGTCATCCCCTTTAGCTCGCGCACGGTGCGGAACGAATCGCTTCCGGCCGGCGAGCGGCGTCTGGTGCAGGCCGGCGCCAATGGTCTCGAAGAATTGACCTACCGCACGGTCTTCGAGGACGGGCTGCAGACCAGTCGCAGCGTCATCCGCCGCGTCGTGCTCACTCCGGCCGTGGACGAGCTGGTCATGGTCGGCGCGCAAAGCGCCTTCACCGCCGTGCCGATCACGGGCACGCTGGCCTATCTCAGCGCTGGCAGCGCCTGGGCGACCCGCGGTCTGACCAGTCAGCGGCTGCTCGTCGCCGCAGACGGTGACCTCGATGGCCGGGTCTTCAGCCTCTCGCCCGACGGCCAGTTCCTGCTCTACACCCGGTCCATCTCCGACACCACGTCCGATCTGTTCAACCAGCTCTACGTCGTCGATATCGCCGCGGGCGGCCCGCGCCCGCCGATCCAGCTCCCGGCCGGCAACGTGCTGTGGGCCGACTGGGTCGTGCTCCCCGACTCGCCGCCAACGATCGCGTACACCTCGGCGCTCAAGACCGATCGCGCGCCGGGCTGGCAGGCCAACAACGATCTGTGGCTGCTCAGCTGGGCGGCCGATACGAAAACCGGCGAGATGGAATTCAATCCGCTCCTGGTGCTCGACACGTCGTCTGGCGGCTTGTACGGCTGGTGGGGAACGGGCTTCGCCGTGTCGCCGGACTATACGCAGATCGCGTATGCGCGCACCGATGGCATCGGCGTGGTCGATCTGGCCACGTATGAGACGCGTGGTTTGATCTCGTTCACGGCCTACAACGCGCGCAGCGACTGGGCCTGGTACCCCGCGCTGCATTGGGCGTCGGGCGGCTGGCTGTACACCGTCACCCACGGCGCCCCGATCGGGCTCGAACTCCCCGAAGACTCGCCCGCCTTCGACGTGACGGCGCTCAACATCGGCACCTCGGCGCGGCTCGAACTGATCGCGCGCGCGGGCATGTTCGCGAACCCGACGCCGTCGCCGGTCGTCGCGTTCGGCGCGCCGCAGCAGATCGCTTACTTGCAGGCGATCGAACCCGAGAACTCGCCCTTCAGCAACTACCGCCTCTACCTGATGGACGCCGACGGCAGCAATGCCCGGGCGCTCTTTCCGGCCGACGATCAACCGGGGTTGGCCCCCGGCGCGGCCCCGGCCTGGTCGCCCGACGGCCGCCTGATCGCCATCGTCTCCGCCGGAGACCTGTGGCTGATCGACCCCAAAACCGGGATCGCCCAGCAGGTCACCGGCGACGGCCTGACCAGCCGGATCGATTGGCGCTGACCCGACAAGGAGCTCATCATTTCCGACACCACGCCCCCCGCACCGGCCGCGCCGCGACCGGCGTTCGAGATCGGCCTGTATTCGTTCGTCGAGCGCACGCCCGACCCCGCGACAGGCGCGCTGGTCAACCCCGAGCAACGCCTGCGCGATCTGATCGAAACCATCGAACTCGCCGATCAGGTCGGTCTCGACGTGTTCGGCATCGGCGAACACCACCGGCCGGATTTCGTCGCCTCGGCGCCGAGCGTGATCCTGGCGATGGCCGCGGCCCGGACAAAGCGCATCCGTCTGACCAGCGCCGTCACCGTGCTCAGCTCAGACGACCCGGTGCGTGTGTTCCAGCAGTTCGCCACGCTCGATCTGCTTTCGGGTGGCCGCGCCGAGATCATGGCGGGCCGCGGCTCGTTCATCGAGTCGTTTCCGTTGTTCGGCTATGACCTGAACGCCTACGACAGCCTGTTCGAGGAGAAACTCAGGCTGCTCCTCGAACTCCGCGAACGCGAGCACATCACGTGGTCGGGCCGACATCGCCCGCCGCTCGACGGGCAGGGCATCTATCCGCGGCCGGTGCAAAGCCCGCTGCCGGTCTGGGTCGCTGTCGGCGGCACCCCCGAGTCGGTCGTGCGCGCGGCGACGCTCGGGCTGCCCATGGCGTTGGCCATCATCGGCGGGCTGCCCGAGCGTTTTGCGCCGCTCGTGCGGTTGTACCGCCAGGCCGCGCGCGAGGCCGGCCGCGACCCGGCCGACTTGCCGCTGAGCATCAACTCGCACGGCTTCATCGCCGACGATTCGCAGCAGGCCGCCGACGACTACTTCCCGACGTTCTCGCAGGTGATGAACAAGATCGGGCGCGAGCGCGGATGGCCGCCGATCACGCGGGCGCAGTTCGAAGGCGCGCGCGCGTTGCGCGGCTCGGATTACGTCGGCAGCCCCGATCAGATCATCGAGAAGATCCTGTTCCAGCACCGACTGTTCGGCCATCAACGGCTGATGTTGCAGCTCGGCGTCGGCACCATCGCACACGCCAAGATGATGCGGGCCGTCGAGCTGCTCGGCACCCGGGTGGCACCGGTCGTCCGCGCCGAGCTCGCCGGCGCCGGATCTTAACCTTGGACCTGACAGGTCGACTCGCGATTCGCGGAAATCCCAGCCTTTGATACATAGACGACCATCGATAGATCCCGGTTTTTCTAACCTACGGTCCGCAGCAACCGGGCCCGGGCCGGCGGCCCCGATCCCGTATACTGGCTCCGCGTCCCATGAAACGTCTCTTCGGTTTGCTCTCGCTGATCGCGCTCCTCGCGTCCATCCTGGGCGCCGTCGCCACAGGGCTGCAGCACCAGGCGCTCACGCGCGGTGTCATCGCCGGTCTCCCACCGTCTGACCTGGCGCCGCGCCCCGCCAACCTGCGCGCCGTCAACGTCGATCTGACGAGTTACGCTCCGGCCGACTTGCCCAAAGTGCTCGACGACCTGTCCCCGTTCGGCTGGCTGCGCGTGCCCGTGTACTGGCGCCGCGTCGAACCGGAGCGCGGCGTCTTCGATTGGGCGGCGACCGATGCATCCCTGCCACTCGCCGCGAGCCGCGGCTATCGACTCCTCGTGGTGCTGATCGACGCGCCCGACTGGGCCGGGCCGACCGACCCCGACGTGCATTCGCCGGTCGGCGACATCGCCGCGTTTGCCGATTTCGCGACGGCGCTGGCCGGCCGTTACGGCGCCGTGATCGACGCGTATCAGGTCTGGGACGAACCCAATATCCTGGTCGGCTGGACCTTCCCGGCATCGGCCGGCGAATACACCACGCTGCTCGCGGCTGCGTATCCGGCGCTCAAGGCCGCCGACCCCACGGCGACTGTGGTGGCCGCCGCCCTCGCGCCGACCCTCGAAACCGGTCCCGACAACGTCAGCGACCTTCTCTATCTTCAACAACTCTATGACCTCGACGCCGACGCCTACTTCGACGCCGCGGCGGGCAAGCCGTATGGCTTCGACAGCCCGGCCGACGACCGCGACGCCGACTCGGCCCGCCTCGGCCTGGCGCGCTTCGTCCTTCTGCGCGGCGTGATGGAGCACAACGGTGACGGCGCCAAACTGCTGTGGGGCGGGAACTTCGGCTGGAACGTGCTGACCGACTCGCCCTGGCGCACGGTGTCGCCCGGGACCCAGGCGGCGAACACGCTCGGTCTCTTTGACCGCGCCGCGAACGAATGGCTCTGGGCCGGACCGTTGGCGCTCGAGGCGTATCAACCGCGGCTGATGGCGCCCGGTGTGGCCGCCGATGCAGCCGACCCGCATTGGGGTTTCGCGCTGGTCGGCCCGGACGGCAAACGCACGGCCCTCGGCGAGGCCATCGCTAAGGCGCCGCCGATCGATCTGAGCAGCGCAGGCCCGGGCAGCTATGACGCCCAACACCCGGCTGCAGCCTATACCGGTCCGTGGGAGTTCTCGGAACTGGGCGCCGATATCCCGGAAGACTACGCGGCATCGAGCCTGACGATCCGCTTCCGTGGCAGCGATCTCGCCCTGCGCGTGCGCCGCGGCGACTATCGCGCGTATCTCTACGTCGAGGTCGATGGTCAGCCCGCCAACGCCCTCCCACGCGACTCGCGCGGCGCGTATCTCGTGCTCACGGCCCCGACGACGGCCACGGAGACGTCGCTGATCGCCGTCGCGCGGAACCTCGAGCCATCGGCCGAGCACGTCGCCGTCATCCATCCCGAGCGCGGGTGGGATCAGTGGGCCATCGCCGGCTTCGCGGTCGGCCGGCCGGCCCGGGAAGACGGCTACGGCCTCGCCCTGATCGGGCTCGCGCTGCTTGGCGGGTTGGGTCTCGCCGGCGTGTGGTCTCTGCGCCGCGATCTGCTCGCGCTCGTGCCGCGCGGCCTCAGCGATCGCGCCGGCGTGCTGTTGACGGCCCTGGTCGGCGGACTGCTGTACGTCTCGAGCTGGCTGGCCTGGGACGCGCCGGCGGCGGCGCTGACCAGACGACTGGGAGATGCGTTGCCGATCGTGGTCACTGCCGCGACGGCCGGCGTGTTCTACTTCGCGCCGTCGTTCACGCTGGCCGTCGCGGCGCTGCTCGTCCTGGCGATCCTCTTCTACTTGAGACCCGACATCGCGCTGGCGTTGCTCGCAGTGGCGCTGCCGTTCTTTCTGTTCCCGCGTATGTTGTGGAGCCGCGGGGCTTCGCTGTACGAGTTCGCGCTATGGGTGGCGACGGGAGCCGTGGCCTTGCGCTACGGCCCGACCTGGCTCCGCGAACGGCGCCGGCCGCGGCTCACGGGGCTGGACCTCGCCGTCGTGGCCCTGGTCATCGTCGGCGCATTGAGCACGTGGGCCGCGACCCAGCGGGCTGTGGCGGTGTACGAATTCAGGACCGTGTTTCTGTCGAGCGCCCTGCTCTACGGTCTGGTCCGCGTCGTGCCGCTCGACCGCGCCGGCACGTTGCGCCTGATCGGCGGGTGGCTCCTGGGCGCCGCGCTCGTCGCCGGCTACGGCCTGATCCAGTACGTCACGGGCGAAGGCCTGATCATGACGGCAGAAGGCGTCGCGCGCATCCGCAGCGTATACGGCTCACCGAACAATCTGGGTCTGTACCTCGGTCGCGCGCTGCCGATGGGTTTGGCGCTGTTCGCCGCCGGAGGCGCCGACGTGTGGCGCCGTCGGCGTCTGAACGTCCGCTCGGCGCTGATCCTCGGCGCGCTGGCCGTGGCGCTCGCGCTCGTCGCCGCCGCGTTGTTGCTGAGTTTCTCGCGTGGCGCGCTGGTGCTGGGCGTGCCGGCCGCCCTGGCCGTACTGCTGATCGCGTGGCAGGGCCGGCGTGGGGCGCTCGTGGTCGGGGGCGTGGCGGTTCTGGCCGTCGTGGCGCTGCCCGTGCTAATGCAGATCCCGCGCTTCGCGGGCATGTTCGATCTCCAGAACGGCACGGGTTTCTTCCGCATCAATCTCTGGATCTCGGCCTGGCGCATGTTCCTCGATCACCCGTGGCTGGGCGTCGGCCCCGACAACTTTCTCTACGCCTATCGCAGCTTCTACATCCTGCCTGAAGCGTGGAAGGAACCCAACCTGTCGCACCCGCACAACATCGTCATGGACTTCATGAGTCGCCTGGGTGCTCCAGGGCTGCTGCTCGGCTTCGCGCTCATCGGTGGGTTCTGGCGCGCCGCCTGGCGAAAGGCCGGCGCCCTACGATCGCATGGGGACGTGGTTGGCTTCGCGCTCACGGTCGGGCTGATGGCCGCCGTCGCCGACATGCTCGCCCATGGCCTCGTCGACCACTCGTTCTTCCTGGTCGATCTGGCCGGTGTGTTCATGCTGTGTGCCGCGGTGGCGCAGACTGACGACTTGGGCGCGCGATAGGCACGTGGGCCCATCGCCCCGCACGCTGGATGCCGGTGTGCCCACGGGCCTTGCCAAGCGACGTCAACCGTCGCCTCATCAGCAAAATCGCCTCATGATCGGGAAGAACAGCCGATAGGCCCCCGCCGGAAACGGCGCGGTGGCGCCCCCGGTGGGATCAGTGCACTTGACCACGATCGGGGCCTCGGCCGTCCGGCCGAAGTTCGCGCGCCCCGTGCCCCACAACACACGCGCGTTGGCGGTGTTGGGCAGGTCATAGGCGACCAGGCCCATGTTGATCGTGCCGACCACGACCTCGAGATCCGGATCGGCGTCGATGTTCGCCAACGTCGGCGCGCCGAGGGCACCGTCGCTGGATTGGTTGCTGCGCGGTAGATCGACGGCGGAGAGCAGCGTGCCCTGTGCCGACACGATCAAGAGCTGGCCGCCGGTGTTGCTGCCCTTGAGCGTCCAGGTCGTAAAGATCACCTCGGCCTGACCGTCGTTGTCGAGGTCCGCCACCGCCGGCTCCGATGCAAAGCGAAGCTGGCCGGCGACGTCGAGCTCGTAGGGCCAGCTACCGTGTTCGGTTTTGTCGAGCCAGAACGCATGCAGGCGACCGTCGTACGAGGAGTAGAGGATCTCGAGCTTCTTGTCGCCGTCGAGGTCCGCCAACACGACGTTGGGCTCGGCAGACTCGATGACGTTGTAGTCCTCGGAACGCGGCGCGGCGGCGCCGTCGGGCGGCGGGACGTCGACCCAGTTGTAGCTGCCGGCGACCCAGCGCGATCGATCCAGATTGAAGACAAACGGCGTGTAGTAGAGGTCCGTATACGGATCGGTGTCGCAGTTGTAGACGTTGCCGGCCACCACGATCTCGGGCACGCCGTTGCCGTCGAGGTCGCCGATCGCGGGCGAGCTGTTGGCGAAGTTCGGGCGGTGCTCGGCGCCGCAGATGGCGTAGCCGCGCAGATCAACCGCGTCCGACACGTGCACGCCCACCTGACGCCAGATCTTGCCTGCGCCGTAGCGCGTGTTGACGGGCAGTTGACCGCCGTTGCGATCGAGCCCTGTGATGTAGTGCGTGTCGGTCGGCACGATCATCTCTTTGTTGCCGTCGTTGTTCAGATCGGCGACCGCCACGTTCTGGTTGTACAGGCCCCAGCCATAGCCGGGCGAGCCGGCGGCCGGCGCGCGGAACCCGGTGCGGACGTTGCCGGCCGCGTCGTAGACGCTGATCTGTTCGTCTCCGCCGCTGCCGGCGCGGCCGACGATGATTTCGAGTTGACCGTCGTGTTCGAGATCGGTCACCGCCTGCGTGCGCAGCTCGCCGGCGCCGAAGGGGTTGCGGATCCACAACGTGCCGCCATTGGCCGCGTACACCGTCAGGCTGTCGCCGCTGCGACCGGCGATCACCTCGAGCGACCCGTCGCCCGTCAGATCCGCCACCGACACGCCGCCCCACACGCGATTGCCGGAGGTCGCGCGCCACTGCAGTGCCCCGTCCTCGCCGTTGACGGCGACGACGTCATACGAGCCCCAGATCACTTCGGGCTTGTTATCCTTGTCGAGGTCGGCGACGGCCGGCGAACCGTACCAGCCCGTCTGGCACCAGCTGGTGAAGCAACCGCCGCGTTGCCATTTCAAGACGGGGGTGCTCACGGCGGCGCGGGCGGGTTGCGGAGCATTGAGCATCCAGGGGACGAGCAAAACAGCAACGAGGAGCCAGCGACGAATCATCACGCACCCCCTACCCCTGAAGGGGCCGGCGGATGCGGGCCTAGCTCAGGGACAACAACAGAAAGAAGACAGCCACGGCGCCCAGCAAGGCAACCAGGATCACGATCGTCAGCGGCGAGATGTTCGGTCGGTGGGGGGTGGACGGCGCGGCGAAGGCCAATCGCTCGAGCGGCTCGGTGTCGCCGTGGGCGGCGCCGGCGCTCGCGATCCGCTCCATCACGGCCGGCTCCGGCGCGATGTCGAGCGAGCGCTCGAGTTCGCGCAGGTCCGGCGCCTCCGCCACGGCCTCGGCGCGCGCCGTCGACGCAAGGACGGTCGGCAGGCCGCAGGCACGGCAGAACATGTCGCCAGGGTCGAGGGCCTGGCCGCAGTTGGCGCACATGAGCTCGGCGTTGCTCATGCGTCAGGATTGTAGTTGGTCGGGGACAATGCGCAATCAGTATTTCAGTCGAAAATCGACATAACGAGGCGTGGAGATCGTTAGCTTTCGTCGGTCTCTTTGGCCGGAGGGACCCAGCGCCGGCGCCGCCCGGCCAGCGAGGCGCGCTGGATGGCGTCATCGCCAAACTTGTCGCGCAGCCGATCGATGACCGCCGCGGCCCTGCGCTTGCGCTCGAAACCGGCCTGCGGCGCTTCGAAGAGCGTGAGCTGACGCGCCGGGTCGGTCAGCCCGCTCACCCCGATCCCAATCAGACGCACGCGCTTTCCGGGCTTCCACACCTGTTCGAACAGCGCCCAACCGGCGGCGAAGATCTCGTTGTCGAGCTCGACAGTGCCGGGCACCGTCGTCTGACGCGTGATGGTTTCGAACGGCGGCCAGCGCACCTTGATCTTGACCGTGCGCGCCGCCAGCCCATCGCGGCGCAGGCTTTGCCCGACCTGCTCGGTCAGCTCGAGCAGGGTGCGATGCAGCGTGGCCTGGTCGGTGACGTCACGGGCAAAGGTGGTCTCGGCCGAGATCGACTTGGCCTCGTGCTCCGACACCACGGGTCGATCGTCGCTGCCCTGCGCGGCCGCGCTCATCTGCCGGCCATGCTCGCCGAAGCGGCGCGCCAGGTCGCCGGGCGGCCAGTCGGCCAGGTCGCCGATGGTCTTCATGCCGAGCGCGGTCAACTGCGCCCGTGTCTTCGGGCCGACGCCCCAGAGCATGTCGAGCGCCATCGGGCGCAGGAAGGCGGCCTCTTCGCCGGGCGGCACCACGACGAGCCCGTCGGGCTTGCCGGAGTTGGTCGCGATCTTGGCCACCAGCTTGTTGCTCGCCACACCCAGCGAGCACGGCAGCCCGACCTCGCCGCGGATCCGCGTCTTGATCGTCTCGGCGATCTGGCGCGCGGGACGCGGATCGCCGGTGAGGTCCAGGTACGCCTCATCGACCGACATCTGCTGCATCACGGGCGAATAGTCGGCCAGGATGGCCATCACCTTGCGCGAATAGTCGCCGTACACCCCGTGGCGGCCCGGCAGGAGCTTGAGATGCGGGCACAACCGCAGCGCCTGCGCCGTGGGCAGCGCCGAACGGACGCCGTACTTGCGCGCTTCGTAAGAGCAGGTCGAGATCACGCCGCGCGAATCCGCCCGGCCGCCGACGGCAAAGGCCGTGCCCTTCAGACTCGGGTCAAGCAGTTCCTCGACCGAGCAGAAGAAGGCGTCAAGATCCAGGTGGAGAACGAGAGGCATCGAACGATTGGGTGATTGAGCGACTTGTAGATTGTAGACCCGAACACACAATCACCCAATCACTCATTCACCCAATCACTATAATGGCGGCATGAAAGCAGTGTTGTATTCCGAGTTCAAATCGATGCCGCGCGTGGAGTCTGTGCCGGATCCGATTCCGCCGGCGGATGGCGTGGTGGTGCGGGTACGCGCGACGGGGCTGTGCCGCAGCGACTGGCACGGCTGGCAGGGCCACGACTCCGACATCCAGACGCTGCCGCATGTGCCGGGCCACGAACTGGCCGGCGAGATCGTGGCCGTCGGCGCGGACGTGCGCGGCTGGCATGTCGGCGAGCGCGTGACCACGCCGTTCGTGCTCGCCTGCGGCGCCTGTCGGTCCTGTCTGAGCGGCGATCAGCAGGTGTGTGAGCGTCAATGGCAACCCGGCTTTCACGCCTGGGGCTCGTTCGCCGAATTCGTGGCGCTGCCGCATGCGGCCGGCAATCTCGTGCGCCTGCCCGACGACCTGGGCTTCGCCGAGGCCGCCGTGCTCGGCTGCCGCTTTGCCACGAGCTTTCGCGGCCTGACGGGTCGCGGACGCGTTCAAGGCGGCGAGTGGGTGGTCGTGATCGGGTGCGGCGGCGTCGGTCTGTCGGCCGTGATGATCGCGACGGCGCTGGGCGGTCACGTCATCGGCGTCGACCTGGACCCGGCGCGGCTGGCTCTGGCCCGGCTGTTGGGCGCCGTGCACGTTCTCGATGCCGGCGCCGTCGACGACGTGCCCGGGGCGGTCAAGACCCTCACGGATGGCGGCGCGCATGTGTCGATCGATGCCCTCGGCAGCGCCCGCACCTGCCGCGACGCCGTCCTCAGCCTGCGCCGCCGCGGGCGCCACGTGCAGATCGGGCTCCTGGCCGGCGACCAGGCCAACCCGCCGGTGCCGATGGGCGCCGTGATCGCGCACGAGCTCGACGTGCTCGGCAGCCACGGCATGGCCGCACACGCCTACCCCGACATGCTACGGCTGATCACCAGCGGTCGCTTGCCCGTCGCGCAACTGATCGGCGCGCGCATCGGGCTCGACGCCGCCGGACCGGCGTTGGCGGCCATGGATCGCTTCCCGGGCACGGGTGTGACCATCATCGAGCCGTGACATCGGGGCACATCGGGACACTCCCGGTGTGTCCCGATGTCAGATCAAGGCCGCAATGGCAGTCGCCAGCCCCGCGAGGAGCAGGCTGACGAGCGTGATACCGACGAAGCCTTTGAGAAACCCGCGAAAGTGGAAGCCGTAGAACCGGCGGTTGTAGAGCGCCTCGGCGCCGCGCACGAGCACGAAGCGCGGTCGCCAGGTCTCGACGATCAGCCAGTCGACGATGAGCAGGTCGATCACGTTGAACGACTGCAACGCGATCCAGATCGCGGCCGCGATCGGCCAGAACCCCGGAAAGCCGCACTGCCCGGCGATCACGCGCCAGATCAATAGACCGAGCGAACCGAAGATGATGGCGAACATCACAACCGCCACCCACACGGTCTGACGCTTCGCCAGCGCGCTCTTGGGCGGCAGCACGGCCTGAACTTCCGACGGGTAGTCGTGGACCCAGATCTCGGGGTTCCAGCGCAGGCTCACGATCACCAGGATGCTCAGCAGCATGCTGAGGATCACGCCCATCACCAGACTGTCCAAGACGATCGTGTTCCACATGGTCGGGTCTCCAGGCGGCCTCTGGCCTCACGCCCAACCCAACAGGCGCGCGCCGGCCGCGACCAGGAAGCACACCACAAAGGCCAGGACCAGCGGTCCGAGCGCGCCGAGCGTCGTCCATTTGAGGCTGCGGGTCTCCTTCCACATCGTCATGATCGTCGTGGCGCACGGGTTGTGCAGCAACGAGAACAGCATCAGATTGACGGCCGTCAGCGTCGTCCAGCTGTACTGGCCGACTAGGAGCGTGTGCATGTCCGAATAGGCCGGCAGATCCGTCATCATCCCCGCGCCCAGGTACATCATCATCATGGTCGGCACCACGATCTCGTTGGCCGGGATCGCGATGATGTAGGCCAGCAGGATGACGCCGTCCAGACCGATGGCATTGCCGAGCGGTTTGAGCGCGTTGGCGACGTGCCAGGCCAGCGACGTGTCGCCGACGTAGATGTTGGCGAGCAGCCAGATCGCGGCGCCGGCGGGCGCGGCGGTCTGGATCGCGCGCCACAGGACGAAGATCGTCCGATCGATCAGCGACGTGTACAGGATCTGGCGCAGGTTCGGGCGGCGGAACGGCGGCAGCTCGAGCGAGAACGCCGACGCCTCGCCGCGCAAGAGTGTGCGCGACAGCAACCCCGAGATCACCAGCGTGAAGATGATGCCGATCACGACCACGGTCACGACCGACCCGGCCGCGACGACCGAGGTCAGCGCCGCCGGAAAGCTGGCGGCCACAAAGACCGTCGCCAGCATGATCAAGGTCGGGAAGCGGCCATTGCACGGGACGAAATTGTTGGTCAGGATTGCGATCAGGCGCTCGCGCGGACTGTCGATGACCCGCGTGGCGATGATGCCGGCCGCGTTACAGCCGAAGCCCATGGCCATCGTCAGCGACTGCTTGCCATGGGCGCCGGCCTTCTTGAAGAGCCAGTCCATGTTGAAGGCCACACGCGGCAGGTAGCCCAGGTCCTCAAGGAACGTGAAGCAGGGGAAGAAGATGGCCATCGGCGGCAGCATCACACTGATCACCCAGGCCAGGCTGCGAAAGACGCCGTCCCAGATAAAGCCGGTCAGCCACCAGGGCGCGCCAAGCGCCGTGAAGAGCGCGGCGCCCTGCGCCTCGACCCAGAACAAGGCCTGGGCCAGCATGGCCGAAGGCACGTTGGCGCCCGTGATCGTGAGCCAGAAGACGAGTGCCAGGATGGCGAGCATCAGGGGCAGCCCGAAGATCGGCGAGGTCAGCAAGCGGTCGACCGTGGTGTCCCAGGTCCAACGGCGCTGGCTGCCTTGCTGCACGGCCTTCGAGGCCATGCCTTCGGCCTCGCGATACAGCGACTGCACCAACGTGTCGCGGAAGTCGCCGGGGAGGGTCTGACGCAATTGATCGGCCTGCGCCAGGAGGCGTTCGGCGGGGGTGGCGGTGGTGGTCATGGCTTTACCTGCTACTGAGTTGACGCCAACGCGACTGGATGCCCTTCGCTGTTCAGTCGTGCGCGCCGATGGGCGATGCGGGCGACCAGAGGGTCGCTCCTACTGAGCCCCTTGCAACGCGATCTTGCGGCTGAACCCGCGCACGGCCTGACGCTGACGGGCCGCGATCTCGGTCAATTCGCCGCTCAAGAGCGCCTGGCGGATGCGCAGGTCGCCATCGAGCAACCGCAGTGCGACCCAGCGCGGGTTGGGCAGGCCCGGCGCCGCCTGGTCGATCAGCGGCAACAGATCGCTGATGGCGGTCTCGAGCGCCGGCTGCGCTTTGACGCGTTTGGGTTGGACGACAACCTGATCGGTGACGATGTCGCGAACCGCGCCGAGGATGTCGCCCAGGCCTTCGCCGCTGCGGGCCGCGGCCGCGACGACCGGCACGCCGAGGTCGCGCGCGAGCGCCCGCACGTCGACGGCGATGTTCTTGCGGCGAGCCTCGTCCATCAGATTGACAACCACGACGGCGCGATCCGTAATCTCGAGCACCTGTAACACCAGGTTGAGGTTGCGCTCGAGACAGGTGGCGTCGTTCACGACGACAGTGCAGTCGGGCTGGCCGAACAGGATGAAGTTGCGCGCGATCTCCTCGTCTTGCGAGGCCGACAGCAGTGAATACGTGCCCGGCAGGTCGACGAGCTTGTAGCGTTTGTTCTGGAACTGATAACCGCCTTCGGCACGCGTCACCGTCTTGCCGGGCCAGTTGCCCGTGTGCTGGCGCAGACCGGTCAGCGCGTTAAACACCGTGCTCTTGCCGGTGTTGGGGTTGCCGGCCAGCGCGATGAGATAGTCGAAGTTGCTGACGTCGACGCCCATCTGGGCCAGAGAGGCGTTCGCCGGACAGGTGGCGCAATCTTCAGTCATGGTCAGGCTCCTTGCGGCACAGCCGCATCATTGACCGCGGCGTCCGCGTCGTTGATCAAGACATGTTCGGCCTGGTCGCGCCGTAGAGCGATCAGGGTGCCGCGCACGCGATAGGCCACCGGGTCGCCCAGCATGCTTGGCAGCTCGGCCGTGATGCGCGCGCCCGGCGTCAGGCCGAGGTCGAGCAAGCGGCGCCGCGTGAAGCCCTGCAGGCCCTGATCGAGCGCGCCGACCTGGGCGGTCTCGCCGCGCTTGAGCGCCGTCAGCCGTCGCGACGTCTGTGCGCTCACGGCGGGCGCCTCGGCGACGAAGATGTTGGCGGCCAGCACCGGCGCCAGCGCGAAGGTTTTGTGCCCATCCGAGAGCATCAAGCGCTGCGGCGAGGCTTCCACCACGCGTACGACCTGACCGGGCCGCAGCCCCTCGGCCGCGATCTGGGCGAAGACGGCCGGAGGTTCGTCCTCGAGGTGAACGACCAACGCCGGCTGCCCGGTCGGCCAATCGGTGAGCGGCCGCGATTCGACTCGCGCCATCTCGCCGCGGACGGTCGGGATCGGGTCGCCGTGCGGGTCCGTCGTCGGGTGGCCGAGCAGGATCTCGAGCGCGGCGAGCTTGGACGCATCGGCGTCATGTTCGCGGCGCTCGGCCTCGGCGTGCACGTCGGCCAGCGGCATGCGCGCCTCGTCGACCAGATAGCGTTCCCACAGTCGGTGGGCGCGGATCACGCCAAGCGCCAATTGCTCGCCCTCGGGCGTCAATCGAAACCCGCCGGCGGCCGAGCGGATCAGGCCGCGGCTTTCCAGGCGCCGCACGAGTGCCACCGCGCGTCGGCTGGGCACGCCAAGCGCGCCGGCCAGGCCTTCGAGAGTGGCCGGCCGCCCGCCGCGCCATTCGCGCGCGTGGATGAACTTGAGGGCGTCCTCGGCCAGGTGGCGGTCGCGCTCGTCGCGCCAGCGCCGCCCGATGGCCAGCCCGCCGATGCGCGGGACGAACAGCCACACGCCCACAGCCAGGGCGACGACGAACAGTGCAACACTCAACTCAGCCATAGCCACCTCACCGCTCTCGCGCTTCGACGAACACGTGATCCGTGATCGTGCGATCCAGCTCCTGCTCGCGGTCGCCGACCAGCACGGCCAGGGGACCGCCCGTCGGCGCGCGCATCACCCGGAGCGGCGCGCGCAACACGAGGCCGAGCTCCGTCAGACGCGCGAGAAAGTGTGCGTCCTCGTCGTGGACCCGCGCGACGTAGACCGTCTCGCCGGCGGCCACGGCGCTCAGCGCACGCCGGCAGGGTTCGGCGACCTGGCCCTCCCGCGTCGGGATCGGGTCGCCGTGCGGGTCGTGGCCCGGGTTGCCCAGGGCCGCCGCGATCTTGTCTTCGAACTCCTCCGAGATGACGTGCTCCAGTCGCTCGGCCTCGGCATGCACTTCATGCCAGCCGTAGCCGAGGGCCTCGGCCAGGTAGAGCTCGATCAGGCGATGGTGTCGGATCACCTCGAGCGCGATCTTGCGCCCGGCTTCGGTCAGCGCCACGCCGCGATGACGTTCGTAATCCACCAGCGGCGGTTGCATCCGGGCGAGCTTCTGCACCATTTCGGTCACCGAGGCCGGCGCCACGGCCAGCCGTTCGGCCAGCGCCGAGGTGGTCACGCGGCCCGAGTCCTCGAGGAGCTCGTAGATCGCCTTCAAATAGTCTTCGGTGTTCGAACTCAGCATACACTCCTCTTTAGGCTGGCCTAAATACAAGGGGACTATATTTTAGGTTTGCCGAAATGTCAACCGCTCTTACCTTGGACCTGTCAGGTCCATCCAGGATTCTCGAGTTTTCAAGGCGATCCAAAGAACGACAACTGTCGCGATTCTAACTTGACGGACCCACAGAAGAGTCCTAATATCTGAATATGTACTCAGATGTTCAGCCGACAATACCCGTTCCCGCGCGACGCCTGGACGAAACCGAGGCGCTCTCGTTGGCCGAATTGTTTCGCGCCCTTGGCGACGCCAGCCGCGTGCGCATCCTGACCGCCCTGCTCTCTGGCGAGCACAACGTCGGCGAACTCGCCGATCAGGCGGCCATCAGCGAGAGTGCGGTGTCGCACCACCTGCGCGGTTTACGGCTGATGCGGCTGGTCCGCGCCGACAAGCGTGGCCGGGCTGTCTATTACGCCCTGGCCGATGAGCACGTGCGCGTCCTGTTGCAGCAAGGCCTGGATCACGTCCGCCACGGTTGAGGTCAGCCCCGTCATGTCCCCAGACACCGCTTCGCCCGACATCCCATCGCAATCGTTCGACCTCGAAGGCCTCGATTGCGCCGATTGCGCTCGCGCGATCGAGCGCTCGGTCGCTCAACTGCAAGGCGTCGACGCCGCGCGGGTGAACTATATGGCCGGTCGGTTGACCGTCGCCGGCGCGGTTCCGGCCGAGGCGGTCGCCTCGCAGGTGCGCGCCCTCGGTTACGGAATCCGCCAAACCGAGCCCAACACAACGCTGCAGCGGACGACCATCGGTCTCGGCGTGCGCGGCTTTGTCGCCTTCTTGCTGCAACGGCAGACCACGGCGCTGGCGCTGGCGGCGCTGATCGCCATCGTGCCCGCCGCCGTGGCGCGCGAGTTGTGGCCGCTGTTCACCGGTCAGGACGTGGCTGGCTGGTGGCCCGAGGCGCTCGGCCTGCTCGCCCTCGGCCTGGCCGGTTGGCCGATCGCGCGCAGCGCCTGGACCGCCCTGGCCACGACGCACGAGATCACGATCAACGTGCTGATGACGATCGCGGCCATCGGCGCTGTGATCATCGGCGCCACGACCGAGGCCGGCCTCGTGATGACGCTCTTTGCGATCGGCGAAGCGCTCGAGGGCTACACCGGCGAGCGGGCGCGCGCCGCGATCCAGGATCTGGTCTCCACGGCCCCGGCCGAGGCGACGCTGCTCGAGCGCGACGCCGAAGGCCCGGTGCGTGAGCGACGCGTGCCAGTCACGGCCCTGCGCGTGGGCGACGTGATCGTGGCCCGGCCGGGCGAACGGGTCGCCATGGACGGCCGCGTCGGCGCCGGAGAGTCGGCCGTCAACCAGGCGCCGATCACGGGCGAGAGCCTGCCGATCGCCAAGGCGCCCGGCGACGAGGTCTTCGCCGGCACACTCAACGGCGAGGGCGCGCTCGAGATCATCGTCACGCGGCTGGCCGATGACAGCACGCTCGCGCGCATCGTCCACATGGTCGCGGAGGCCGAGTCCCGCAAGGCGCCGGCGCAGCGCTTCGTCGACCGCTTCGCGCAGGTCTACACGCCGCTGGTCGTGGTCGTCGCCGGCGCCGTCGCGGCGGTGCCACCCTTGTTCTTCGGACAGCCCTTCTGGAACCCCGACCCGCAGACCCAGGGCTGGCTCTATCGCGCCCTGGAGCTGCTCGTGGTCGCCTGCCCGTGCGCGCTGGTGGTCAGCACGCCGGTGACGCTGATCAGCGCCATCGCCAACGGCGCGCGCCACGGTCTGCTCATCAAGGGCGGCGCCCAACTCGAAACCCTGGCCGGCGTGCGCGCGATCGCGTTCGATAAGACCGGCACGCTGACCGTCGGGCAGCCGCGGCTGACGCGGGTGCGCGCGCTCGCCTGCACGGATCCGGCGGCGAGTGCGGCGGCCGTGTGCGCCCCCTGTCAGGACCTGCTGGCGATGGTCTCGGCCGTCGAACGCCGCAGCGAACACCCGGTGGCGCGCGCCGTCGTGTACGGCGCGACGGCCCAGGCCTTGGACGCGCGTTACCCGGTCGCCGAGTCGGTGACGGCGCTGGCCGGGCGCGGCGTCAGCGGCGCCGTCGACGGTCGCCCGGTGCTGGTCGGCAGCCACGCGTTCTTCGATCGCGATGTGCCTCACAACGGCACCCACTGCGCCGAGATCGCGGCGGCCGCGCGGCAAGGCGAGACCTCGTTGCTCGTGCGCGTGGGCGACGACTACGCCGGCTATCTGTGCGTGGCCGACGGTCTGCGCGACAGCAGCCGCACGGCGCTGGATGGTTTGCGCCAGGAAGGCATCGCGCACCTGGTGATGCTCACCGGCGACAGCGCCGGCGCCGCTCAGCAGATCGCGAGCACCCTCGGCATCGACGAAGTGCATGCCGAACTCCTGCCGCACGATAAAGCCGAGGCCGTTCGGGCCGTGCGGCGGGCGCACGGCCCGGTCGCGATGGTCGGTGACGGCATCAACGACGCGGTGGCCCTGGCCACGGCCGATGTGGGCATCGCGCTGGGTGTCGGCGCGGCGCAGGCCAACGAGGTCGCCGGCGTGACGCTCATGAGCGGCGATCTGCGCCGACTGCCCGACGCGCTGGCGCTCGCCAAAGCAGCCCTGCGCTCCGTGCGTGCCAATGTGATCTTCAGCATCGCCGTCAAGGTGCTTGTGTTCGGCCTGGTGCTGCTCGGCTACGGTACGATGTGGCTGGCGGTGTTGGCTGACGTCGGCACGACGCTGATCGTGACCCTGAACGGCATGCGCCTGTTGCGCTGGGAGCGATCGCAGACGGCTTGACTCGCGCAACGTTCCGGGGGCCTACGCATGTCACTGTTCGATTTGCCGATCCTCACGCGGATCGGCCTTCCGGTTTATCTGCTTGCCTTCTTCGGCATCGTGATGGTGTGGCGTTCCTACCGTGTCTGGCGCCGCACCGGGCTCAATCCCTACGTGTTGACCCGCGGAGACGACACCCACAGCTACGTCGGCAGGCTGTTCCGCCTGACCTTGCTAGTCGTTGGCGCGATCGTGGCCGTATACGCGATCACGCCGGAGGGCTACGCGTACCTGGCGCCGATCACGTGGCTCAGCGCCGCGCCCGTGACCTGGGTTGGCCTGGGTGTCTTGACTGCAGCCTTGATTTGGGTCTTTGTGGCTCAGCAGCAGATGGGTGATTCGTTTCGGATCGGCGTCGACGCCGCGCACGAAACCGAACTGGTGCGCCGCGGGCTCTTTGCCGCGTCACGCAACCCGTTCTTTCTGGGCCTGCTCGCGATGCTGCTCGGGTTCTTCCTGGTGTTGCCCAGCGCCGCCAGCCTGGCCGTGTGCGTGCTGGGCTACGCGCTGATCCAGATTCAGGTGCGGCTCGAGGAAGAGCACCTGACGCGGCTCCACGGCGACGTCTATCGCGCCTATCAGCGCACCGTTCGCCGCTGGCTGTGAGCCGCACAGGCGCCGCTGTCACACACCCAGTTTTGCGAGGTGGTCGGCGGCGCGATACGCCAGCGCCATGATCGTCAACACCGGATTGAAGCCGCCGTTGGTCACGTGCACGGAGCCGTCCATCACATACAGGTTCTTGTGTCCGTGGACGCGCCCCCAGGCGTCGACGACCGACGTCTCGGGATCGTCGCCCATGCGGCAGGTGCCGGCCTGGTGCTGGCTGGCGCTGAGCGCAAGGCCCGGCGGCTGACCCCACACCCGTTCGGCGCCGGCCGCGCGCAGCCATTCCCGCGCCCGTTCCAACATGAAAGCCGCCGTCCGTACGGTCTCGGGGTGTGTCGTGCCCGCCAATCGGGCGACCGGCAGCCCAAAACGATCGCGCACTTCGGGATCGAGCGTCACGCGCGCCTCGGAATTGGGGATCTCCTGGACCGGCCCGGTGACGCGCATGATGCGGGTGAAGTTGTCCCGCATGTAGCGCTTGTTCGCAGCGCCCCAGCGCGGCAGATCCGGCGGCAGGTTGCGGCTCCAGAACACGATCGGCAAATCGATGAACTCGTCGGCGAGCATGCCGCCGCCGACCAGATCCGGGTTGTCGTGATTGAAGCGCACGGTGGCCGTCGAGATGCCGGGTCCGATGCCGTCGTACACGGGTTCGGGCATCAACCCGACGGCGGCGGGATAGTAATGCCCCTGCAGGTGACGACCGACCTGATCGTGTTTGTTGCCCAGTCCCTGTGGGTGACGCTCGTTGGCCGAGATCAGCAGCAAGCGCGCGGTTTCGATCGCGCCCGCGGCGAGGACCACGGCGCGCCCGCGAGCACGGACCTCGGCGCCGTCTCCGGTCACGTAGGTCACACCGTTGACGCGGCCCCGGCCATCCAGCTCGATCCGCGTCACCATGGCGTGGGCGATCAACTCGCAGCGCCCCGTTGCCAGCGCGCGCGGCAAAGACGTGTTCTGCGTGCCGGTCTTGGCGTCGATCTGGCACGTGAAGCCGACGCAGAACTGACACTGCGTGCAGGCGGGTCGATCGTTATAGGGTGTCGTGTTGATCAACGCCGGGATGGCCAGCGTGTCCCAACCCAACGCTGCAGCGCCGGCGCGCAAGACCTGGCCGCGGCGGGTCACCGGAAGAGCCGGCATCGGGAAGTCCTTGGCGCGGGGCCAGTGCCGGGCGGAGCCTTCGCTGTCGCCCGCCACCCCGAGCTCCCACTCGGCGCGCTCGTAGTGCGGAGCCAGCTCGACGTAGTCGATGGGCCAGTCGGCCAGCGAGCTCCCCGTTGGCGCCGCATAGGTGCTCGCCATGCGGAAGTCCTGCGGCAGGAAGCGCCAGGCCTGACCGCCGTAGACGGGCGTGCCGCCGCCGACGGCAGCTGCATTGTTTTGATAACCGGGCTGATGCGGCTGGATGATCCGTTCGCGACCGTCGCGCTCGACCAGCACGCGCGGGTTGCCGTCGATATCCGGGCCGGCGCTGTGGCCATAGCGCGTGTGACGCTGGTTACGCAGGTGATCGCGGCCGTCGCTGCCGGGCGGCATGTGGGCACCGCGTTCGAGCACGAGCACCTCGAGGCCGGCCTCGGCGAGCACGCCGGCGGCTACGCCGCCGCCCGCCCCCGCGCCGACGATGATGACGTCATAGGTCTTCATGGCAGCCCCGTGAACCCGATCATGCGCCACGAGACGGCGTCGCGATTGCCACCGTTTCCGGGATCGGCGTAGAAGCCTTCGACGGTCAGCGTGATCAGTTGGTCGAAGAACGCGCTCGGGTCCACCGGCCAGACCGTGCTGACCTGGGCGCGCTCGAGGCGTGTCAGCAGCGCGTCCTGTTGCTCGGGATCGAGCGCCGCGAAAACGGCGCCAGAGCCGGCCTGCGCTTCGGCGTCCAGGGCGTCGAGGCCAGCGGCGATGTCGGCGGTCTGACTGGCGAGGTCACCGGCCAGCTGCCGTGCGACATACGTGCCGACGCCGGCGTCCCAGGCGTTCGGGAAGTCGTCGGCCGGCACGATCCGATTCAGGACCGCGCGCAGGGCGGCCTCCTGCTGGGGGGTGAGGTCCGGAGGTGTCATTGGCTGGATTATCGCCGATTCCCGGCGCGAGTTCTAACCATGGACCTGACAGGTCGACTCGCGATTCTCGAGAAAACAAGGCTACTCAAAAATCCACTTTATTGAATTGGGTCGGAAATTCTAACCAAACTCGCTGCGGACCCCACAGAGATTCACATAAGTTCGAAGCTCGAAAATCCGTACATACAGGCATCTTCCGAACGCGTGCCCATACCTGACCGGCTTCACACAGTCGCCGACAAAGCGGAGCCCCTGCCAGACGGCCAAGAGATCGACATTCGGCTTGCAATCGTTGGCTATGCGCATATAATCGCGGTTCTGTGGATGCGTCGCCCGCATCCGTCGGGATAGTGTCACGTCGTTCCAGAGAGCAGGTAGCCTCGATATGCCGCTGCGCCTCAAACATCTCGAACTCAACGGATACAAGTCGTTCGCGTCGAAGGCCGACTTCATGTTCAGCGAAGGGATCTCGGCCATCGTGGGCCCGAACGGCTCCGGCAAGTCGAACGTGGTCGACGGCATCCGCTGGGTGCTCGGCGAACAGTCGTACTCGCTCCTGCGTGGCAAGAAGACCGAGGACATGATCTTCGCCGGCTCCGACAAGCGCGCCCGCGCCGGCATGGCCCAGGTCACGCTCACGTTCGACAACTCCGACGGCTGGCTGCCCATCGAGTTCTCCGAGGTCGCCGTCTCCCGCCGCGCGCATCGCGACGGCTCCAACGATTATCTGCTCAACGGCCAGAAGGTCCGGCTCAAAGACATCCACGAACTGCTCGCGCGCTGCGGTCTGGCCGAGCGTACGTATACGATCATCGGCCAGGGCCTGATCGATAACGCCCTCGCCCTCAAGGCCGAGGAGCGGCGCGCGCTGTTCGAAGAGGCCGCCGGCATCGGCCTGTACCGCGACAAGCGCGAGGACTCGCTGCGCAAACTCGACGCCACGCAGCGCAACCTGGATCGCGTCCTCGACATCCTCGAAGAAATCCGCCCGCGGCTTGGGTCACTCGAACGCCAGGCGAAACGAGCCCGAGACTATCACGTGGTCAAGCGCGAGCTCGACTCGGTGTTGCGGACCTGGTACGGCTTTCACTGGCGCCGCGCGCTGGCCGCCGTTGACGCGGCAGCCGCCGCGGCCGCCCAGGCCGAACGCGAGCTGGCCGCGCATCAGGCGCGCCAGGCCGAGTTCGATACGCAGGTCGGCGGGTTGCGCGCTCGCGCCCAAGAGCTGCGCCGGGCGCTGAACGAGACCCGCGGCCGACTCGACTCGGCTCGGTCGGAGCGCGAGTCGCTGGCCCGCGAACTGGCGGTCGCCGAGGAACGCGTCCGCTCGCTCGCCGCGCAGCGCGACGCCGCGCTGGCCGAGATCCCCGCCCTGCAGGCCGAGTTGACCGAACAACAAACCGCGCTCGCCGCCGCGCGCGACGAACTGGCCCGGGTCGAGGCCGAGGTCGGTCAGGCCCGCGTCGATCTGGCGACCGCTCAGGCGGTGGCGCACGATGGTGAGGCGGCGCGCGCAACGTTGATCCGCCGCGACCAGGAGGCCCGCGCCGCGCTGGCCCAGGCCGAGCACGAGCTCGCGTCGCTCCGCGCCCGCGCCGGGCATCTGCGTGAACGGCAACAGGCGTTGGGCGAGTCGCATGCCGCCGCGCTCAGCGAGGTCGAGCGTCTCGCCGCCGAAGAAGCGACGGCGCGCGAACGGTTGACGGCACTGGGCCAGGAGTTCGCGACACGACAACGGGCGCGCGTCGCGGCCGAGGCCGCGGTGTCCGACGCTCAGGCCGCGCTCCGTGCCGCCGAGGCCGCGCAACTCGCCGCCGCCGAGGATGCGCTGCGCGCGCACGGCGAGCTCGATCGTCTCCAGGCCCGCCAGGAGCTGATGCTGCAAGCCCGCGCCGAATTGGCCGGCTTCGCCGCCGGCGCCCGCGCGCTGCAGGCGACCGACTTCCCCACGCATGGCGTGCTCGGCGACATGGTCGAGGTGCCAACCGAGTACGAGGCAGCGATCAGCGCCGCGCTCGGCGGGTATGCCGAAGGCCTGGTCGTCGACGATCACTCGCATGCCGAGGAAGGTCTGAACAAACTCGGCGGTGAGCATGGACGCGCCGCATTGCTCCCGATCCGCTCACTGAACGGCACCCACAAGGTGTCGGCGCCGCAGGCGGACGGCGTCTTCGGCGTGGCCGTCGACCTGTTGCCCGACCCGGGGCCGCTGCGCCCGCTGCTGACCTCCGTGCTGGGCAATACCGTCGTCGTCCGCGATCGGTCGGTGGCGCGCACCGTTCTCGAGGCCGTGCCGTATTACGCCACGATCGTCACGCTGTCGGGAGAGCTCTTCCACGCCGCCGGCCCCGTCGTCGGCGGCCGAGACGGCGCGCCGGGCGCGCTCGAGGCCGCGCGCGTCCGCCGCGACCTGACGGCCGAGATCGCCGCGGCGACCGAAGCCCTCACCGCGGCTGAAGCCCGCTCGACCCAGTCCGTCGCCGACGTGGCGAACGCCGGCGTCGCCCTGAAGGCGGCCCAGCAGGCGCTGCGTGAGGCTCAGGACCTCGAGCGCCGCTCCGCCGTGACGCGAGACTCGGCCGCCCTCGACGCCGAGCGCGCCGCGCAGAGCGCGCAAACCCGTCGCCGGGCGCTGGATCAGGCGCTTCAGGAAGCGACGCAGTTGGCCGCGTCCATCGACGCCGCAGAGGCCCAGATCGCGACGCAGGCCCAGGCCCGCGACGCGGCCCAGGCCGCCGGCGAAGCCGCCGCACAGAGCCTCGCGACGTTCTCGTCGGAAGACGCCGGCGCCCAGCTGGCCCGCGCGCAGTCGACCGCGGCCCTCGCCGATCAAACCGTGGCGAATGCCCGCGAACGCGCCGCCGACCGCGCGCGCGCGCACGCCGCCGCGGATCGTGCCCTGGCCGAACGGCAGACACGCGTCGAACGCATCGACGCCGAGCTGTCGCAGCGCGCCGAGGCCGACGCCAATGCCAGCGCCCGCGTCGCCGAGCTCGAGAGTGTCGTATCCGAAGCGACAACCGCGCTCGAGCCGCTGACGGCCGAACTCGCCGAACTAGAAAGCGATCAGACCCGGCTCGAAGCCAGCGACTCGGAGTCGCGCGGCACCTTGCACTCGGCCGAGAAGCACAACACCGATGCCCAGCTCGATGCCGCCCGCAAGCAGGCCGAGCTCGACAACCTCCGCCTGCGCATCGAGGAAGACTTCGGACTGGTAGAGCTCGAATACACCGACGCCAGCACCGGCCCGACGCCCCTGCCCTTCGAAGCTCTAGTCGACCGGCTCGAGATCGTCGACGAGCTGCCGGCCGAGATCGAAGAGCAGGTCAACCGCCGCCGCAATCAGATGCGCCGGATGGGCGCCATCAATCCGGATGCCGAGCGCGAGTTCACCGAGGTGCGAGACCGGCACGACTTCCTGACCACACAGGTGGCGGACCTGCAAACGGCGCAGGCGCAGCTGCGTGACGTGATCGCCGAAATGGACGGGATCATGGAGCGCGAGTTCAAGAAGACGCTCGAGGAGGTCGGCGGACACTTCACGCACATCTTCGCCCAGCTCTTCGGCGGCGGCTCGGCCAAGCTGATGTTGACCGACCCGACCAACCCGAGCACAAGCGGCGTCGACATCTCGTGCAAACTCCCGGGCAAGAAGGCTCAGGGCCTGTCGATGCTCTCGGGCGGCGAGCGCTCGCTCACGGCCTGCGCGCTGGTCTTCGCGCTGCTCAAGGTCTCGCCGACGCCGTTCTGCGTGCTCGACGAGGTCGATGCCATGCTCGACGAAGCCAACGTCGGCCGGTACCGCGACATGCTCAACGAGCTGGCACAGACCACGCAGTTCATCATCGTCACCCACAACCGCAACACGGTCCAGGTGGCCGACACGGTCTATGGCATCACCATGGGCGTCGACTCGGCCAGCCAGATGATCAGCCTCAAGCTCGACGGCGAGCGCATCGCGCAGGCCAACGAGCGCCGGCATGAGTTTGCGGCAATGGCAGCGGCTTAAGCCACTGCGCACGTAGGGCGCCTCCGGCCTACGCCGGCTGGGTGTCTCAGGGAAAACGAAATGGCCGGCAGGTTGCCGGCCGTTTCGTTTGGTGCGAACGTGGTGAGGGTCGCTTCGCGCGACGGCGCCGGGGCGGGCAACGCTGCCGCGCAGGGCCGGATCCATCGGATCTCGTGCGCCAAGGGCCGCCGCAGGCCGACCTTGGCGATTTCTGCCGCGGTCTATACCGGAACACGCATCAGCGGCGGCAGGCTTTCGCTGTAGGGCGCGCGAGCCACGCCGTTTTCGGTGATGATGGCCGTGATCAGGTCATGATCAGTGACGTCGAACGCCGGGTTGTACGCCGTGACTTCGGCCGGCGCCATCGGGCGGGCATACCACAGGCTCTTGATCTCCTCCGGCGTACGTAGCTCGATCGGGATCGCGGCGCCGTCCGGGCAGGCCAGGTCGATCGTGGACGTCGGCGCGCAGACGTAGAACGGGATGCCGTAGTGGCGCGCCAGAATGGCGACGCCGAGCGTGCCGATCTTGTTGGCGGCGTCGCCGTTGGCCGCCACGCGATCGCAGCCGACCAGCACCGCCTGCACCCAACCGTTCTTCATCACCGTTGCGGCCATGTTGTCGCTGATCAACGTGACATCGATGCCGGCCTGGCTGAGCTCGTATACCGTCAGCCGCGCGCCCTGCAACAGCGGCCGCGTCTCGTCGGCGAACACCTTGAAGTGGTACCCGCGTTCCTGCCCGAGATACATGGGCGCCGTCGCCGTCCCGTATTTCGAGGTCGCCAGCTGGCCGGCGTTGCAGTGCGTCAGCAGGCCGTCGCCGGGCTTGAGCAGCGCGAGAGCCTGCTCGCCGATCGCGCGATTCATGCGTGTATCGGCGGCCTTGATCGCGTGAGCCTCGGCGAGCAGAGCGCGCTTGAGTTCGGGCACCGTGGCGGTCGGCCGGGTGTCGAGACAGTCCCGCATTCGCTTGAGGGCCCAGAACAGGTTGACGGCCGTCGGTCGCGACGACGCCAGACGGTCCGAAGCCAGGGCGAATGCTTCGCGAAATCCAGGACCATCATCGTCGGCGTGGTTTTTGAGCACCGCGCACACCCCGTAGGCCGCCGCGATGCCGATGGCCGGCGCCCCACGCACCCGCAGCGCGTAGATCGCCTCCCAGATCGGCTCGATCTCGGTCAGCCGCAACAACACGGTCTCGTTCGGGAGCAAGGTCTGGTCGAGGATCACCAACGCGCCGGCGTTCTCGTCGTAGGCGACCGATTCGACGTGCAGGATATTCGGCGTGGTCAAGGTCCCTCCATCTCGTGCGCCAAGTATCGCAGAGTTGTTGCGGCTTGCCGGGAGCCGACCGATCTGATACAACCGGGGCGGCGGCACGAGCCTGCTCGAAACGACGGCCCGCCGGAACACCCGCTCCAGCAGAGTGACGACCGCATGAACATTCACGGCAGACACTACCGCACGGTCTGGCTCAAGCCCGATGACCCTGAGGTCGTCCAGATCATCGACCAGCGCCACCTGCCCTTCGACCTCGTCGTCGAAGACTTGCGCACGGTGGCCGACGCCGTGGTCGGGATACGCGACATGCACGCGCGCGGCGCCGGTCTGATCGGCGCGCTCGCCGGCTACGGCATGTATCTCGCGGCCCTCGAGGCCCGGCGCCGTTCGGACGTCGACTTCATGGCGCACGTGTCAGCCTGTGGGGCGGCTCTCAAGGCCACCCGGCCGACGGCCGTCAACCTGGAGTGGGCGGTGCGGCGTCAACTCGAGGCGCTCGCAGCGGCGGGCCCGAACGACGAGCGGGTCGCCGTGGCGCGACGAGTCGCCGGCGAGATCGCCGACGAAGACGCGGCGTATTGCCGCCGAATCGGCGAGCACGGTGTCGCTCTGATCGCCGCGATCGCGGCGCGCAAGCCCGGCGAGACCGTTAACGTGTTGACGCACTGCAACGCTGGCTGGCTGGCGTTCGTCGACTTCGGCACGGCGACGGCGCCGATCTACGCCGCACACGACGCCGGCATCCCGGTGCATGTGTGGGTCGACGAGACCCGGCCGCGCAACCAGGGCGCGCGGCTGACGGCCTGGGAACTCGGCCAACATGGCGTGCCGCACACCGTGATCGCCGACAACACGGGCGGCCATCTGATGCAACACGGCCTGGTCGACCTGGTGATCACCGGCGCCGACCGGGTCACATATACCGGCGACGTCGCCAACAAGATCGGCACGTATCTCAAGGCCCTGGCGGCGCGTGACAACGGACTTCCGTTCTACGTCGCCCTGCCGTCGTCAACGTTCGACTGGGCGATGACCGACGGCGTGCGCCAGATCCCGGTCGAGCAGCGCGACCCCGACGAGGTCCGCGTGATCGAAGGCTGGACAAACGCGGGCGTTCAAGCCGTGCGGCTGACGCCCGAAGACAGCCCGGCAGCCAATTACGGCTTCGACGTAACGCCCGCGCGGCTGGTGACGGGCCTGATCACCGAGCGCGGCCTCTGCTCGGCTTCGGCCGACGGCGTGTGGGGCCTGTATCCCGAGCGACGCCCCGCCGGCTGAGGCGGGGTGGACCGGTTTGACCAGGAGTGAAGACATGACGGACCCAATCCTCGACGAGCTCGTGGCGCTCACGCGTCATCTGGGCGAACCCGCGCGCAACTACGTGATCCTGGGCGAGGGCAACACCTCGGCCCGCATCGACGGCGACGCCTATTGGGTCAAGGCCAGCGGGCTGCCGCTCGATGGCATCGGTCCCGATGGGTTCACACGGGTGCGCACGCGGGCGATCCTCGACCTGATCGACGGACCGGACCTGGACGATGCAGCCATCAAGACGGCGCTGGCGGCGGCCAAGCTCGACCCGGCCGATCGGCATCCGTCGATCGAGACCCTCGTTCATGCGTTGGCCATCCAACTGTGTGGCGCCGCGTACGTCGGGCACACGCATCCGGTGGCCCTGAACGCGATCCTGTGCAGCCGCGGCGCGCGCGAGGCGTTGAGCGGCCATCCCTTCCCCGAAACCGCGCTGTATCTTGGGCCGCATCCGCTCATTGTGCCGTATGCCGACCCGGGCGTCCCACTGGCGCGGGCCGTCAAGACCGAGCTTGTCGCGCACCTGGATCGTTTCGGCGCGCCGCCGCGGGTCATCTACCTGCTTAACCACGGCGTATTCGCGCTCGGCGCGACGGCCACCGAGGTCCGCAACATCACGGCGATGGTGGTCAAGTACGCGGCGGTGCTGACCGGAACCTATGCGCTGGGCGGGCCCGTCTTCATGACGGCGGCCGAGGTCGACCGCATCTGCACGCGACCCGACGAAATCGTCCGGCGCAAAGCGGCCAACGCGGAGCAGTAAGCGGCCGTGGCGACAGACACGTGGTTCACGGTGACCTACCGCATATCGGGCACGGCCGACGAGGCCCGCGCGCGCGCCGACGACCTGCGCTATGAGCAGACCGTCGAGTACCCGATGGAACTGACGCCCGAGCCGATCGCCGAGTCGATCGTCGGCCGGGTGGTCGCGCTGGCGCCACATCCAGGCGGCGGGCAAGCGGCGACGATCGCCTTCCCATCCGAGACGACCAGCTACGAGTTGACGCAGTTCTTGAACGTGATGTTCGGTAACACCAGCATCAAACCGGGTGTGCGGGTTGAACGTTTCGATCTGTCGGCGGAGATGCTCGCCCGCTACCGCGGACCGCGCTTCGGGCGATCGGGTCTGCGCCGACTGCTGGACGCTCCGGCTCGCCCGCTCTTGTGCACGGCGCTCAAGCCGATGGGCCTCTCGGTCGACGAGCTTGCCACGCGCGCCCACCAGTGCGCGTTGGGCGGCATCGACATCATCAAGGACGACCATGGCCTGGCCGATCAGGCCTTCTCGCCGTTCGAGGCGCGCGTCAGGGCCTGCGCCGCCGCCGTGCAGGAAGCCAACGCGCGCACGGGTCTGCGGTGCGTCTACATGCCCAACGTCACGGCGCCGCATGGTCGCATCGGAGAACGGGCACGCTTTGCCAAGGCGCACGGCGCCGGGGCGTTGCTTATCTCACCGGGGCTGACCGGCTTCGACGCTGCGCGCGCGCTGGCCGACGACGACGCGCTTGGCCTGCCGATCATGAGTCATCCGGCCTTGCTCGGCAGTTTCACCACGTCGGTCGAGTCGGGCATCTCGCCGTTCGCGCTGTATGGCCAACTCAACCGACTGGCGGGCATCGACGCCGTGGTGTTCCCCGGCTGGGGCGGTCGTTTCGCCTTCACGCGCGACGACTGCGTCGACATCGCTCGGGGCACGGCCGAGCCCATGGGGGCACTTGCGCCCAGCTTCCCGACGCCGGGCGGCGGGATCCGGAGAGAGCGTCTCGAGGAGATGCTCGCGCTGCTCGGCCGAGACGTGATCTTCCTCATCGGCGGGGATCTCCATCGGGCGGGCCCAGACCTGGCTGACAACAGCCGCCGCTTGCGCGATTGGATCGAACAGCACGGCTGACAGAAAAAAGGCCGACCGGGTAACCCGATCGGCCTTTTTGTTTACGGACGCCTCGCGTTAGGGCACCGGTGTCGCCGGTTCAGGCGTCGACGTCGGGACCACGGGCGCGACCAGGAGGTCGTTGGGCACCGTGGGAACCGAGACCACGCGTTCCGACCAGAGCGGCATCATTTCGACGAGCGGCGTGCCGTCGTCGCCGATCTTGGCCTGTTCGGCGGTGAGCCAGGTCTGAAGCGCCGCGTCGCGGGCTTGCGACAACTGGTTGGCCGTGAGCGGGCGCTGAGCGCGCTCGAGGATCTGCACGAGGTGCCAGCCGAACTGCGTCTGGAACGGCGCGCTGATCGTGCCGACGGGCGTGTCGTAGGCCTTGGTCACAAAGGTTTCGTCGAACCCCGTGTAGTGACCGAACCAGCCGAGATCGCCGCCCTTCGACGAGGTCGCGTCCGTGCCGAACTGCGCCGCGAGTTGGTCCCAATCCACACCCTGCGCGAGCAGATCGGCGATCTGCTGCGCCGTGGCCTGATCGGCCACCAGGATGTGGCGGCCGTGGACCTGCTCTTCGGTCGCCGGCACTTCGGCGCCGAAGGCCTCGTTGAGCTTGGTTCGCAGGATGTCGCTCTCGATGAAGTAGCGCAGGTCGGCTTCGGTCAGGCCCGCGGTCTTCTGCAGGTCGCCGGTGAACCCCGCCACTTCGGTGCCGTACGCCTCGGTCGAGATAGGCGTCGAGCTCGGGAACGGCGACGACGTCGGGAACGGCGTCGGGCTCGGGCCCGTGGTCGGCGTGGCCGTGGGCGTCAACGAGGCGGTCGGCGTGATCGTCGGAGTCGGCGTCCACAGCGCGACAGTCGTCGGGTTGAGCGTCGGCGGCACGTAGGTCAGGAACTCGGCCGGGAGGTCGGTCGCGGTGGCGGTCGCCGTCGGGCGCCCGTTCGCGTAGAAACCGAAGTTCTCCTCGAGCCGCTGCTGGACTTCATCAGGGCTGGCGGTGATGCCGCGGCGCGCCGCTTCCTGACGGATCAATTGATCGTCGATCAGGTTGCTGAGCACCGACTGCCCGAACGCCTGAGCGTTCGACGAGTCCATGTTGCTGATGATCTGCTGTGTCTGCTGTTCGACATACGGCGCGAGGTCCGGCGACTGGCGTTGCAGGTCGCGGTACCGCCGGAGCGTGTCGAGCTGCAGAAAGCGCGTGTAGCGGATCGCGCGCTGGAACTCGGCCGACGTGATTTGAACCGTCCCGACCCGCGCCACGGGTTGCGCGGGCTGGAGGACGTTGAAGTCGTAGAGCGCGTACCCCAGCACCACCACCAGAATGGCGGCGACTGTGATGGCGCCGATGACGATGTACCGCTGCGCGATGAGATCCCGTTCATGGCGCGACAGCGGCCTGCCCGGGGTGTTGGTCATCTGCGATCCATCTCACGATCGAAGGGCAGCAACGCCAGATGGCGCGCGCGCTTGACGGCGTTGGCGACCAACCGCTGATGGCGAGCCGAGATGCCGGTCTGGCGGCGCGGTCGGATCTTGCCCTGGTCGGTCACGAACTGGCGCAGGAATTCCACGTTCTTGTACGTGATCAGCGACGGATCGCTGATGCTGATGCGGCGCTGCTCACGCGGGCCGCGGGGGCCGCGGAAACCGCCGCCGCCACCACCGCCCTCGTCCTGCTGATTGTTGCTGCCGCCCTCGTCAACTGGGGCGCGGCGTTCCTGGATTTGATCCTGGTCCATGGTGTAATCCTCAAAGAGTCGCTGAAGTCATGATGGGCGACCGGCTCAGAACGGGAATTCCTCGGATTCTTCCCCGAAGATCCCGGTGTCGCCGGTCGGCTCGGTCTGGCTGGGGCGCAGGCGGTCGCCAAGGATCAGCATGCGATCGGCGACGATCTCGGTGCTGAAGTGCTTGCGGCCTTCCTGATCTTCCCAGCGCCGGGTCTGCAAGCGGCCCTCGATGTAGGCCTGTTGGCCTTTTACCAGGTATTGCTTGCAGGTCTCGGCCAGTTTGCCCCAGGCGATGACATTGAACCATTCGGTCTCTTCATGGCGCTCGCCGTCGGGCGAGCTCCATGCGCGCGAGGTCGCCATCGTGAACGAGGTCACGGCCCGGCCCGAAGACGTGTACCGCATTTCGGGATCCCGACCGAGGTTGCCGATGATCATGACCTTATTGAGACCGCGGCTCATAAATGTATCTCCTGGCGCTCGCTGACGCGCCGGACGTTATTCGTCTGTGCGCAGCACAGCGAAGCGAAGCACCTGCTCGGTGAAGCGCAGGCCGCGTTCGATCTCGGCCGTCGACTTCGGCTCCAGCTGGGCGAGGATGAAGACGTACTGGCCTTCGGTCTGCTTGCGGATGGGATACGCCAGGCGGCGGCGGCCCCATAGATCGATCTTGGTGATGGTGCCACCCGAGTTGGTGACCCACCCCTTGGTCTTTTCGATCAACGCAGTCAGAGAAGGCTCATCCAGGTCTGGCTGAGCCACGAGCGCGATTTCATATTCTCGCATCGTGAGCTATTCCTTTCTACGGGATATGCCCCTTTATGCCGACGTGCGCCGGCCTACCGGGAGCAGAAAGTTGGCTGGGCAAGGCGCCCAACGGGTTAGGATTTTAACCGACTGGGAACGAACGGTCAAGGCGCTCCGGGTGCGGTTCGATTCTAACCATGGACCTGACAGGTCCGTAAGGATTCGCCGTAATTCAAGGCTATTCAAAAATCAGCTTTATTGAATTGGAGCGGATTTTCTAACCTTGGGCGAGCGCCAGGATCCCGGCGGCGTCGAGCCGGCAGACCCGGTGATCGTCGAGGACCTGGGCCCCCAGGCTGCGATAGAGCGCCAGCGCTGCCTCATTCCAGTCGAGCACCAGCCATTCGAACCGCGCGCAGCCGTGGTCGCGCGCGATCCCGGCCAGGTGCCGCATCAACGCCCGGCCAAGCCCGCGACCGCGATACACCGGCGCGACGTAGACGTCATCGAGCCACAGCCCGCGTCGGCCGGTCATCGAGCCAAAGGTGTAGTAATACGTCATGTACCCGGCGGGTTCGCCCGACACGAATGCCAGCAGCCCGGTCACCGCCGGCGGATCACCGAACAGGGCCTCGTGCAACGTCGCCTCGGTGGCCGCGGTGGTCATCCGCTCAAAGACCGCCATCTCGCGGATGAAGACCAGCAGCTGCGGCACATCGGCCGGCGTGACCGGACGGACCTCGGCGTCGAGACCCGCGAGCGCGAGTTGCGTCATCGCTCAGCCGAAGAAGCCCTGGCGGACCAGCAACTCACCGTTGAGGATCGCGCCGCCGGCCGCGCCCCGGATGGTGTTGTGCGACAGGACCGCCATGCGCAATGTGAAGAGCGGGTCCGGGCGGATGCGGCCGATGACGGTGGTCATGCCCCTGCCGGCGTCGCGGTCGCGCCGCGGCTGTGGGCGATCGGGCTCCGACCGCACCTCGATCAGCCGCGCGGGCGTCGACGGCAGACCCCGCACGACCTCCGGCGCCGCGAAGGCCGTCAACGCCGCCGCCGCGGCTTCCGGCGTCGCGGGATTGCGCAGCCCTAGGCTGACGACCACGAGATGTCCGTCGATCACGGGCACACGATTGGTGTGGGTCGAGAACACCGCGGGCAGGAAGTCCACGCCCGACTGCGCGGCATTCAACGTTCCCAGCATTTTGCACGGCTCGGTCGCGAACTTCTCCTCCTCGCCGCCGATGTACGGCACGACGTTGTCGAGGATGTCGAGCGACGCCACGCCCGGATAGCCGGCGCCCGAGACGGCCTGCATCGAAACCAGCACGCCCTTCTCCACGCCGAAGGAATTGTGTAAGGCCCGCAGGGCGATCGTCACGCCCGTTGAGGTGCAATTGGGGTTGGTGACGATGAAGCCGCTCCAGCCCCGACTGCGCTTCTGGGCGTGGATCAGGGCCGTGTGATCGGGGTTGACTTCGGGGATGAGCAAGGGCACATCCGGCCACATGCGGTGCGACGACGCGTTCGAGCAGATCGCCACGCCGGCCGCGGCCAGCACCGGCTCGGCCTCCTTGGCGACGTCGGTCGGCAGCGCCGAGAACGCCAGCTGCGCGTCGAAGCCGGGCGCGGTCGGCAGCACCGGCAGGTCACGCACGTACTCGGGAACGCTGCCGGGCAACACCCAGCGCACACCGTCACCGTAACGGCCGCCCACGGTGCGGTCCGACCCGGTCAACGCGGTGACCTCGAACCACGGATGGCCTTCGAGCAATTGCACAAACCGCTGTCCGACGGCGCCTGTGGCCCCGAGGACCGCGACCTTGACCTTGTTCGACATGTGTTCTCCGTTCCACTGAGCGACTGAATGAGTGGGCGACTGGGCGACTTATGGTTGGGTGATTGAGCGCTGCCACGCTGCGGCTCAACTCACCCTATCGCCCACTCTCCCAATTCCCCAGTCACACAATCAATCGATGTATCGCCCGTACGGCCTCGTCGGCCTGTTGCGCCGAGACGACGCAGCTGATGCCGCATTCCGAGCCGCCCTGCGCGATGGCGACGACGTTGACGTTGGCGGCGCCCAGCGCGCTGAAGGTGCGGCCGGAGACGCCGGGCGTGTGCACCATGCCAGCGCCGACGACCGTGATAATGGCCACCGGATCCGACGCGGTGACGCCGTCGAGGTCGTCGCCGGCCAGTTCGCGGCGAAACTCGTCCTCGAGCGCGGCCACCACGGTCTGCGCCGAGACGTGCGGCACGACGAAACAGATGCTTTGCTCGGACGAGGCCTGCGAGATCAGGCTGACACTGGTGCGCGTGCGCGCGACGGCGGCGAAGGTGCGCGCCGCGATGCCCGGGATGCCGAGCATGCCGCGCCCTTCCAGCGTGATCACGGATTGCGACTTGATCGCGGTCACCGCCCGGATCCCGCCCTCGACCCAGCGCTCGTCCTCGAGCACGATTTGCGTGCCGGGGTTGCTCGGCTCGAACGTGTTCTTGACCCACAACGCGATGCCACGTTCGACCACCGGTCGGATGGTCTTCGGATGCAGCACCTTGGCGCCGAAATGCGCCAGCTCCGAGATCTCGCGATAGGTCAGGATCGGGATCGTGCGCGCGTCCGGCGCGATCCGTGGATCGGTCGTCATCACGCCGTTGACGTCGGTCCAGATCCAGACCTCGTCCGCGCCGAGCGCGACGCCCAGGATGGCGGCCGAGTAGTCGCTACCGCCCCGCCCCAGCGTCGTCACGGAGCCGCGCCGGTCCGCGCCGATAAAGCCGGTGAGCACCGGCACCTGGCCGTTGTCGAGCACGGGCAGCACGCGTGCCGCGGCGCGCTCGCGCGTGATCTCCATATCGGGTGTCGCATTCTGGAAGTGCGAGTCGGTGAGCACGACCTCGGTCGTGGCGATCACCTGGGCGGGCACCCCGCCGGCCACGAGCGCGGCGGCCACGATCGGCGCGCTCATCCGCTCGCCCAGCGACGCGATCGCATCCAGCGCGCGGGGCGTCGCCTCGCCCAGAACCGCGATCGCCTGGCACAGGTTGACGAACTGATCGAGGTGATCGACGATCGGCGCCCGCGCGGCGTCAGCGCCGGGCGCGACTGCTTCCAGGGTGCTCAGGTGCCGGTCGCGCAGGGTCGCGGCCGTCGCCAGCGCGGGCGCGGCGTCGCCCTCGACGGCGGCGTGCGCGGCGGCGAGCAACAGGTCGGTGACGCCGCTCAACGCGGAGACGACGACGGCCGGCCGGTCTCCGCCGACGCGCGCCGTGCGCACGATCTCGACCAGACCACGGATCGCTTCGGTGCTACCGACCGATGTGCCCCCGAACTTCATCACGATCGTCTTCATGATCCTGCCTCCGGACCGAGTCGTTCCGGCCCCGATCAACAAAAAAGCGCGGAGCCGCTGGCTCCGCGCTGGTGGTTGTCGCCGCTCAATGAGCGCCCGTCACCGACAATGCGAAGCCGCGGCTGCCCCGTGAGGGGTAGTCGTAGTGCGCATGGTCGTGGTCATCCAATGCCAGGCACGCATTGGGTCCGAGTGTAAGCAGAAAAGGCCCGACTGTCAATGAGATTGAGTGAACGCGTGATGTGGCGAGTGGGTGATTGCACCGACACCCAAATGGGTCAATCGCCAGCGGCCAAGAGCGCGAGCATATCGGCGTGGCCGCCGTCGCGAGCGAAGTCGATCGCGGCTCTGCCGTCGTCGGTCGCGAGGGCCCGGTCGGCGCCGTGTGTGAGCAGCAGCCTCGCCATCTCCAGTTGCCCGTTCTGCGCCGCGGCGTGCAACGGCACGAACCCGCCCTCCTGGCGCGCGTTGACGTCGGCGCCGCGCTCCAGGAGCAGCGTGGCGATCGCCAGATGTCCGCCGGCGGCGGCCGAGTGCAGGGGCTGGACGCGCATCGGGTTCCGCGCCACGACGTTTGGGTCGGCGCCCTGATCGAGCAGCCAGGCGGCCACGTCGGCGTGGCCGAAGAAGGCCGCCAGGCCGAGCGGTGGAAACCCGTCTGACGAGAACGCGCCCAGCGTCGCCCGATCGGCGGCGACGGCGGCCTGAACGGCGTCGAGCCGGCCCAGCGCGGCCGCAGAGAACACGTCGAGCCGTGCGCCGGCGGTAGCCAGAGCGGTCGCGATCTGGGGCTGGCCGTAGTACACGGCCAACCGAACCGCCGGAACACCGTTCGAGACGGCGTCGACGCTCGCAGGGTCGGCGAGCGCGAGTTGCCGCACGGCTTCAAGATCTCCACGCTTGACGGCTTCGATCAACTCAGTGGACATAGACCCTCCCAACAGAAGTATGACACCGATTCAGCCGTTCGACCGCCCTCGCGAATAGGCGATAACGCGAAAAACGAGGTGGTGCGAGGGTCGGCGCCGTCGACCGATCCTCGCACACCTCGTTTTTCGCCCTGGCTGCTGTGACGATCAGGGTTCGGCTTACAACGGGCGCTTGGGCTTCGGAGCCGGGCGCAGCATGCGCCGGATTTTGAGCGCCAGGTGCACGGCCAGGCGGGTGTCGGGGTTGTTCATGTCGATGCCCGCGATCTGGTGGATGCGCTCCATGCGGTAGAGCAGCGAGTTGCGATGAATGAAGAGCCGCTCGGCGGTCTGGCTGAGGTTGCCGAGCTTCTCGCAGAACGCCTCGAGCGTCTCGAGCAGGTCGCCGGCGCCCTCGTAGTCCATCAGCGGACCAAGCACCTCGCGGCAGAAAGCTTCGAGCTCGGGGCTACGCTCGAGCTGGAAGAGCAGCCGATAAACCGACAGATCGCCGAAGTACAACGGCAGACGTTCGTTGAGACGCGCCGCCATCATCAGGGCCTGGGTGGCCTCGCGGTGCGAGTCGCGCCAATCCTCAAGCTCGCCGACGCTTCGGCCGATGCCGCCGTGCGCGACATGGGTCGGGTACTCGGCGGAGGCGGCGACGCGAACTTCCTCGGCCAATCGCAACGCGCGCTCCGGTCGGTCTCCATCAGGAACGGCGCAGAACACGACCACCTCTTCACCGCGCGGGCGCACAAGGGCCGCCAGCCCAAGCTTGGCGACCGACTGATTGACCAGGGTTTCGAGACGGCGCACGCTTGGGCGCGGATCCTTGCCCTCCCACCGCCAGACCAGGGCGGCGTGCGGCGGTTCGATGTCGTAGCCGATTCGGCCGGCCCAGCGGACCAACTCCTCAAGCGGCAGCGAACCGGTCAGCACGGCATCGAGGAAGTCGCCATGGGCGCGCTTCTCGGCGTCGCTCACGGCCTTTGCCTTGGCCATCTCGAGGGCACAGGCCTGCGCGCCGTTCTCCACGACCAGCGTGTCGAGCGCGTCGAGCTCGCCGGCCAGACCGATGATGGTGACGAAGCCGCGCGCCATGCCCTTCGACACGATCGGGCAGACCAGGCGCACGAGACCGCCGGCCAGCGATTGCTCGCGCGGCCCGCCGAGCGCGGCCTGGCGTCGATCACGTAGGCTCTCGGGCAGGCTGCTCAGGAGGCTGAGCGAATTGAGCACGTCGGGCCAGACGTGGCTGAGCCCGGGCGTGGCGGCCTCGGCCAGCGGCTTGAGGCGCTTGTCCTGGATCAGAACCGACTTGCCGGTCTGCTCCGACATCGCGTGGGCCAATTCGGAGAGCCCGACGCCCTCGAGCAGCAGGCGCGACAGGGTGTGATAGATCTGGGCGCCGCGTGTGACGAGGTAAGACTGGCGGTTGACGATGAGTTCGAGGGCGGCGCGCTGAACGTCGCGGAGCGCGACGTCGGATGGCAGTTTGATGATCGGGAGACCGCCGTTGACACTCGTGGTGACGGCCGCCGTCGTGGCGACCGCGGCCACGCCGATGTCGGTCCAGGCGGCGAGGTCCTTTTTCGTGGGCGCGCTGCCACACAGCACGAAATCTTCGGCCTGCGGCGTGACGCCGGCGGCGGCCATGGTCACCCAGCGGACGGCGCGTTCGCGCCCGGCCCCGGCCGGCAACGCGTTGCCGCGCGGAAGGATCAAACGGACTAGCTCGCCCAGCGAGATCGTCGAACCAACTGCTACTGCCACCGCCATTGTGAGCCGTCTCCTCCGCCCTGTGTGCGGCATTATAACCGATTGGGCAATGTGCACAGTAACCGCGACGTCGATCCGGGCGTCGCGATCGGGGAAAAGTGCACAAATTCGCAGGGCGAGGGTTGGACGACGGGTGAGAACCCGCACCTTGAATCGCGGGCCGCCCTCACCTAGAATCCCGGTGCGTTTCACCCGAACGCGCCGGACGCCGCCGGCTGCCGTTGCGACCCATCGAGGAAGCATGACCGTCCTGACACATTGTCTGATCGTCACCCCCCGCCGGGCTGATGACCCGCGCTCGCGCGGATTGCTGCATGATGCCCACGCGTTGGGCCTCACGGCCGTCACGCACATCAAGGCCTCGGATCTGTATTTCATCGAAGGCGCGCTGACCGCGCACGACCAGGAACGTCTGGTGGCGCTGTTGCTGAGCGACCCCGTCGCCGAGAAAGCGGAGTGGCGGCGCACCGACCATCCGCGACACCCGGCCACAGCCGCCCAACACATCATTGAAGTGGCGTACCGGCCCGGCGTGACCGATCCGGTGGCCGAGCAGATCGTGCGCGCGTCGCGCGAACTCGGCATCGCCGGTGTGCGCCGCGCCGCCACGGGTCTGCGCTTCGACGTGCACGCGTCGGGCGGCGCGCATGGCGGCGACGCCCGGTTGCTGCATCGACTCGCTCGCGGGCTGGTGGCCAACGACGTCATCCAGCATTACACGCTGGGCGAGATCGCGCCGCATTTCCCCGCCGACGCGCGGAGCAGCGATGCGACCGAGACCATCGTCGTGCGCGGGTTGGACGACGTTGCTCTGTTGGCGCTCTCGCAGGAACGACGCGCGGCGCTCGACCTCGCCGAGATGCGCGCGATCCAGGCTTACTACGCCGCAGAGGGTCGCGACCCGACCGACGTCGAGTTCGAGATGATCGCCCAGACGTGGAGCGAGCATTGCGTGCACAAGACGTTCAAGGCGTTGATCGACGTGGCGACCGAGGGCGGCTCGCCGTCCGCGATCGACGGCCTGCTCAAGACCTACCTCCGCTCGGCCACGCAGACGATCGCGGCCCCGTGGGTTCGGTCGGCGTTCGTCGACAATGCCGGCATCATCGACTTCGACGACGACTACGAGGTGTCGTTCAAGGTCGAGACCCACAACCACCCGTCCGCGATCGAACCGTTTGGCGGCGCGAACACCGGGCTGGGCGGCGTCATCCGCGACGTGCTCGGCGTGAGCGCGAAACCGATCGCGGCCACCGACATCCTGTGTTTCGGTCCGCAGGAGACCGACCCGGGCAGGCTGCCCGCTGGCGTCTTGCATCCGCGCCGCATCCGCTCGGGCGTGGTCGCCGGGATCAAGGACTACGGCAACAAGATCGGGCTCCCGACCGTCAACGGCGCGATCTGGTACGACCCGGGCTACACCTCGAACCCGCTTGTGTTTTGCGGCTGCGTCGGGCTCGCGCCAAAGGGCCGACATCCGCGGACGCCGCTGGCCGGCGATCGCGTGATCGTGCTCGGCGGGCGCACTGGCCGCGACGGGCTGCGCGGCGCGACTTTCTCGTCGATGACGATGGACGCGCAGACCGGCGAGGTCGCCGGCGCCTCGGTGCAGATCGGCGACCCGATCGTCGAGAAGGGCCTGATCGAGGTCATCGTGCGCGCCCGCGACCTGGGCCTGTATCACGCCATCACCGACTGCGGCGCCGGCGGGCTGTCATCGGCCGTCGGCGAGATGGCCTCGGGCTGCGGCGCGGTTGTCGACCTGGCGACCGTGCGGCTGAAATACCCGGGCCTCGCCCCGTGGGAGATCTGGCTCTCGGAGGCACAGGAGCGCATGGTGCTGGCGGTGCCGGCCGAATCGCTGGCGGCGCTGCAGGCGCTGTGCGCCACGTTCGACGTCGAACTCACCGACATCGGCGCCTTCGACGACAGCGGCCGGCTGCGCGTCGCCTACGGCGCCAAGACCGTGCTCGATCTGTCCAATGCCTTCCTCCATGACGGCATCCCACAGCGCCGGCTGACCGCGCTCGTCGCGGCGCCCGAGAAGAAACGCCGCGCCGCAAGCGCGCCCCGCTCGGACGCGTACGGCGACCTGGTGCTCGGTCTGCTTCGGCTGCCGAACATCGCGACGAAGGCCGATGTGATCCGCGTGTACGATCACGAGATCCTGGGCGGCACGGTGATCAAGCCCTTGATGGGCGCGTGCCATGACGGGCCGGCGGATGCCGCCGTCATCAAGCCGGTCGGCACGCGCGGCGCGCGCGGCATCGTGCTCAGCAACGGGCTCAACCCCGAGTATGGCAAACATGACGCGTACCGCATGGCGTGGAGCGCCATCGATGAAGCGATCCGCAACGCAGTGGCCGTCGGCGCCGACCCCACGCGCATCGCCATCCTCGACAACTTCTGCTGGGGCGATCCCAAACGCCCCGAGACCCTCGGCACCCTGCTCGAAGCCGCGCGCGGCTGTCACGACGGCGCGCTGCACTACGGCACGCCGTTCATCTCGGGGAAGGATTCGTTGAACAACGAGTACCTGGGCGCCGATGGTCGTCGGCATGCCATCCCGCCGACGCTGTTGATCTCGGCCATCGGCCTGATCGACGACGTGGGCGCGGCCGTCACGAGCGATCTCAAGGCGGCGGGAAACCGGGTGTACCTGATCGGCGAGACCCGCGACGAACTCGGCGGCGCGCATGTCTGGCAGTGCCTGCCGCGGCATGGCGCGACGGGCGACGTGCCCGGACCGGCGGCGAATGCGCCGGCACTGTATCGCACGCTGCATGGCGCGATCGCGGCCGGGCTCGTGGCGAGCTGCCACGACCTGAGCGAGGGCGGGCTCGCCGTCGCGGCGGCCGAGATGGCCATCGGCGGGCGGTTGGGTCTGGCGTTGACCTTGCCGGACGGCAACCCGTGGGTGCAATTGTTCAGCGAGTCGAACGGACGTCTGCTTGTGGAAGTCGCTCCGAAACACGCGCCGGCCTTCGAGGCACGATTTGCCGGGCTGCCCTACTACGCGCTTGGGCTCGTGTCAGGCGCCCGTCGGTTCTCGGTCACGACTCGCACCGACGCCCTGATCGACCTGCGCATGTCCGAACTGGTGAAAGCATGGACCCGAAGCGTCTGACCATTCGACGCGCGACCGAACACGATGCGGAGCCCTGGCTCGCGCTGGCACGGCGCATCGACGACGAAACGCGCTTCATGATGTTCGAGCCGGGCGAGCGTGTGACCACGGTCGCCGAACAGGCCGCCCGGTTCAAGGCGATGAACGCGACCGGCAACCAGGCGATGTTCCTGGCCCTGGTGGACGACGAGCCCGTCGGCTATCTGGGGGCGATGGGCGGCGCGCTCAACCGGGCACGGCACAAGGTGTACATCTTCATCGGAATCCGCGACGGCTTTCAGGGCAAAGGCATCGGCACGGCGCTCTTCATGGAGATGGAGACCTGGGCCCGCGGCTGGGGCGCGCACCGGCTCGAACTGACCGTGATGCCGCACAACGCGGCCGGTCTGGCGCTCTACAAGAAGATGGGATTTGAGATCGAGGGCACGGCCCGTCACGCGCTGCGCGTCGACGGCGTATACGTCGACGAAATCACGATGGCCAAGGTACTATGACATCCCCACGCGCATTGATCCTGCACGCAAACGGCACAAACCGCGACGGCGACGTCGCTGAGGCCTTGCGTCTCGCGGGCGCCGAGCCCGAGATCGTACATCTCAACACGCTGCGCCAGGACGGGCGGCCCTGGTCACAGTATCAGATGCTCGTCCTGCCGGGCGGGTTCTCGTACGCCGACGCGTTGGGGGCCGGGCGGCTGATGGGCCTCGACCTGCGTACGTACTTCGGCGACGCAATGACCGCCTTTATCGAAAGCGGTAAACCCGTCATCGGCATCTGCAACGGTTTCCAGACCCTGGTGAAGGCCGGTTTCCTGCCGGGTCTCAACGTCGACCACGGAAAACCGTATGCGACGCTGACCTTCAACGCCGGCGGCAACTTCGAATGCCGTTGGGTGACGCTGCGACCGCGCTCGCGGCATTGTCTGTGGACCCGGGGTCTGCACGAGCTGATCGACTGCCCGATCGCGCACGGTGAGGGCAACTTCACCCTGGCGGACCCGTCGCTGTTGGCCGACCTGCACGTCGACGACCAGATCGCGTTGGTGTACGCGCGGCCCGACGGCGCGCCGGCTGACGAACGTTACCCTGAGAACCCAAACGGCTCGATCGCCGACATCGCCGGCATCTGCAATCCGGCCGGCAACGTCCTGGGATTGATGCCGCATCCTGAGAACCACATCTACGCCTACCAGCACCCAGAACACACGCGCGGCTTCATGGGGCGGCTCGGGTTGGCGTTGTTCGCCAACGGGGTCAAGGCGGCGTAACCCAGGCGCTCCTGCGGACGTCAGGGCCGCCGGCCCGTCAAAGACCGGCGCGGCGTTCGCGATCACGTACGAGGTGCATCGATGCTTCTTTCGCTTCTGATACAACGACGGACCTGGCCACGCTGGGCGACCCGATTGGCCGGCATCCTGATCGCGACGCTGCTGACGTCTGTCGGCGCCCGGCTGACGATCGAATTGCCCTGGGTGCCGGTCACGTTGCAGGTCCTGGGGGTGCTGTTCGCGGGGCTGGCGCTCGGGCCCGGCGATGGCGCGGCCAGTCAAATCCTTTACCTGGGCCTGATCGCGATCGGGTTCCCGGTGGATGCCGGCGCGCTCGGCCCCGCCGCACTTTTACGCCCGTCGGCCGGCTATCTGTTCGCGTTCGTGCCGGCGGCGTACGTCACCGGTTGGCTGTCAACCCGTTGGTCGATCTCGCTGGTCGGCAGCCTCCTGTCGGCGCTGGCGGGCGTGGCCGTGATCTACGCCGTCGGCGTGGCCGTGCTGACGCTGGGCTTCCTCAACGGTGATTGGGCCACCGGGTTCTCAGTCGGCGTGGCGCCGTTCCTGGCGGTTGATGCCGCCAAGGCTGTCGTGGCTGCGACACTGGCGCGCGGCGCGCACCGTCTGCTGACGCCGGAGCCGTCGAACCGGTCCGGCGCCGACGGCCCGCAGCCATGATCGGCGCCGAGGCCCTGCGGGCTGCTCTCCCCCTCGCCCTGCGCGAGACGCGCCTCCCGTTGCCCGATCGCGGCGCCGGCAAGGTGCGCGAGTGGTACACGCTCTCGGGCGGGCGCCGCCTGATCGTCACGACAGATCGGTTGTCGGCTTTCGATCGAATCCTGGCGACCGTGCCATTCAAGGGCCAGGTGCTCAATCAGTTGTCGGGCTGGTGGTTCGAACAAACCCGCGACCTGGTGGACAACCACCTGATCGCCCTACCCGATCCCAATGCCGCGATCGTCGCCGCCGCGACGCCTTTCGCCGTCGAAGTGATCGTGCGCGGCTATATCACGGGCGTCACCGGCACGGCGCTCTGGCGCCGGTACGAGCTCGGCGAGCGCGAGATCTACGGGCACCACTTCGGCGAGGGCCTGCGCAAGAACCAGGCGCTGCCCGAACCGATCGTCACGCCGACGACCAAGGGCGGGCCGACCGGCCACGACGAACGGCTGACCTGCGCCGAGGTCGTAACGAACGGGCTGCTCGATTCCGCGACCTGGGATGCGACGATGGCGGCGGCGCTGGCGGTTTTCAAGCGCGGCCAGGCCCTGGCCGCGCGTGCAGGTCTGATCCTGGTCGACACCAAATACGAGTTCGGGCGCGCGGCAGATGGCCGTCTGCTGCTGATCGACGAAGTCCACACACCCGACTCGTCGCGCTATTGGCTGGCCGACAGTTACGCCGGGCGCTTCGCCGCCGGGCTGGAGCCCGAGAACTACGACAAGGAATTCGTGCGTCTGGCGTACGCCGCGCACGGGTATCGCGGTGACGGCGAGCCGCCGATGATGGAAGACTCGCTTTGGGTTGCTGCCGCGCAACGCTATATCGATATCTTTGAGCGCCTGACCGGGCGCGCATTCGAACCCGCGGCCTACCCGGCGGATGATCGCCTGGCGGCGCTGGGCGATCTGTGATGTTTGCTCTTGGCCGACGTGGAGTCGCGATGACCCGACCTGTGCGCGACCATGCCGTGCAGGCGCTGCTGCACCCGATCACGCTGCTGGCGATCGGCATGCAGCTGTTGAACGATCACGTCCTGCGGCGCGTCGACCCGAGCCCGCTCTGGGGCAAGCTTGGCGACGTCACGATGCTGATCTACGCGCCGCTCTTGTTCGCGGCGCCAATCGCGTTTTTGCTCCCGATCGGGGGCCAACGGGGCCGCCGTCTGGTCGGGCTGGCGGGTCTCGCGCTGGTCGCCGTCTGGTTCATCCTGGGCAAGACCGTGCCCGAGGTGCTCGCCGCGACAAATACGCTGACGTCGCTGCTCACAAGCCGGCCGTCGCACCTGATCCTCGACCCGACCGACCTGCTCGCGCTGCCGGCGCTCGGCGTGGCGGGGTGGATCTGGGAGCACCCGCTGCATATCGAGCGCTCGCACGGCCTGCGCCCGTTCGGTCTGGCGGCCCTCGGCGTGGCCTGGTTGGCGACTGTGGCGACGTCGGTACCGACGATCCCCACGGGCATCCAGCGCGTGTGTTTGGCAAATGGCGCTTTGAGAGCCGAGGCCGATTTCATTGGAGGCTCGGGTCCGTACGATGTCTTCCGGAGTGACGATGGCGGGCGGACCTGGACCGAGGTCACGGATCGTCAGGACCAACTTTGCGAGAACGCAGATCGGCAATCAGGCCCAAAGACCCTAGCCGTGCCCGAAACCCCGTGGCAATATCGCATCCTGTACGGTCAGGCTATCGAGCGTTCATCAGGGATCAGCGAGGCGTGGACGCGTGTGTATGACTCGCAAGCCGACGATATCAGCGGCGCCTACGCCGGCGAAAAAGACACGGGTCCACTGGACGCGATCGTGGAGCCGAGCAGCGGCAACCTGATCGTCGCCATGGGACGACGCGGCGTGCTTCTCATCGCGCCAGGTGGCGATCCCGCCTGGGTGTCGCTGGGGATCTACTCCCGGGATTTCGACTTTCAAAGCAACTCTGTGTTTGTGCTGAATTACCCGATCACCATTGCAATTTTGCTCGTCCCGTTGTCGGTTTATGCGCTCGGGCGCGCAACTCTTGGTTTGTCCGTGGGGATGCGTAAGTTCGACTGGCCGGTGCTCATCACGGTCGCCTTGAACATGCTTTTCATCCATCCCGCCAGCCAATGGCCGGAACGGGAGGCCCCCACCAAGCTGTTGAGCGAGCTTGAGGTCCAGCAGATTATCCTGGCGGTAATCGCGATTCCCTTGGCTATCGCGACCCTCGATGCCATGCACAAGGCCCGCGACCGGCACCCGCGGCTATTGGTGAGAAGCGTGCTGTTTTCGGTCCTGGCGGCGACCATTTTTCTCACTCCGTTTGGCCTGTGGGCAGCCACTGGTTTTCCGGATTTTTCGGCTGAAGGAAACGTATTCGGAGGCCTATCGCCGGCGCCAGTTCTGGCGATCATCCTGACGGTCTCGCTGTTGGTCGGCGCCCGGCTGGCCCTGCGCCGCGGCCTGATACCGACCAGCGAGACGGCCAGCAGCCTTGAAAAGAGTGAGACACCATGACCCTCATCGGCATCATCATGGGTTCGCAATCCGACTGGGAGACGATGCAGCACGCGGCCTCGACGCTCGAGACGCTCGGCGTGCCGCATGAGGTGCGGGTCGTGTCGGCCCATCGCACGCCGGATCTGCTCTTCGAGTACGCGAGCACGGCCGAGACGCGCGGGATCGAGGTGATCATCGCCGGGGCCGGCGGCGCCGCGCACCTGCCCGGCATGTGCGCCGCCAAAACCGCCCTGCCCGTGCTTGGCGTGCCGGTGCAGTCGAAGACGCTCAACGGCCTCGACTCGCTACTCTCGATTGTGCAGATGCCGGCCGGCGTGCCCGTCGGCACGCTCGCGATCGGGCGCGCCGGCGCCGTGAACGCCGCGCTGCTTGCCGCGGCCATCGTCGCCAACGCGCACCCGGAGCACAAGCCGGCGCTGCTCGCCTTCCGCACACGCCAGACCCAAAACGTGCTCGATCACCCCGACCCGCGCGACGGAGCGACCGCGTGACGACCCTCGGGATCATCGGAGGCGGTCAGCTCGGCCGCATGCTGGCCCTGGCCGCCGCCCCGCTCGGCGTGCGCTGTCGCGTGCTCGAGCCGGGCGTCGATCCGCCGGCCGCGGTCGCCGCCGAGGTCATCGCGGCCGCCTACGACGATCCAACCGGTCTCGACGCGCTGGCCCACGGCGCTGACGCGATCACGTACGAGTTCGAAAACGTGCCGGCGTCGGCCGTCTCGCGTCTGCTTGGGCAATGCCCGATCTGCCCCGGCCCGCAGGCGCTGGCGACCGCGCAGGATCGGGCGGACGAGAAGGCGCTCTTTCGGCAGCTCGACATCCCGGTGCCGCCGACCGTGGCCGTCGCCACGCGCGCGGAACTCGAGGCCGCCGTCGCGGCGATCGGGACGCCGGCCGTGCTCAAAACGCGCCGGCTCGGCTACGATGGCAAGGGGCAGGCCGTGATCCGAGCCGCGAGCGGTCTTGACGGCGCCTGGGCCGCGATCGTTGGCGAACCGGCCGTGCTGGAAGCCTTTGTGCCGTTCGATCGTGAGCTCTCGATCCTGGCGGTGCGGGGCCGGGATGGCGCCACGGCCTATTACCCGCTGGTCGAGAACCATCATCGCGACGGCATCCTGCGCCGTACTATCGCGCCGGCGCCGGGGCTGACCGCGGCGCTTCAGCGTCAGGCCGAGGGCATCGCTCAGCGGCTGCTCGACGCCCTCGACTACGTCGGCGTGCTGGCGATCGAGCTCTTCCAGGTCGGCGATACGCTTCTGGCGAACGAGATGGCGCCGCGCGTCCACAACTCCGGCCACTGGACGATCGAGGGCGCCGAGACCAGCCAGTTCGAGAACCACGTTCGCGCCGTGCTCGGCCTGCCATTGGGCGCCACGGGCGTCGCGCGATCCGCCGTCATGCTCAACCTGATCGGGTCGCTGCCGCCGATCGAGTCATTGCTCGCCGTTCCGGACACGCACGTCCATCTTTATGGGAAGACGGCGCGCACCGGGCGCAAGCTCGGGCACGTGACCGTGTGCGGCGGCACCGACGTCGAAGCCGCGCGACGCGCGGAAGCCGTCGAGGCCTTGCTCATTGACTGATCCGGGCCGCTTGAACAGATCGCGGCGGCGCCCGCAGCGCCGCGCAGATGGAAGGGACATGGACACCACCGACACGCCACACCACGAATGCGGTCTCCTCGGGATCTACGCGCCAAGCGATGACGTGGCGCGCATGGCTTTCTTCGGCCTGTACGCGCTGCAACACCGCGGCCAGGAGGCTGCCGGTTTGGCGGTCAGCGACGGCGCGACTCTGCGATTGCACAAAGACGTCGGTCTTGTGTCGCAGGTCTTCACGGCGACCAATCTGGCGCCGCTCACCGGCCGGTACGCGATCGGGCACACGCGCTACTCGACGACCGGGTCGTCGAACGCCCGGAACGCCCAGCCCTTCGTGATCGAAACCATCCACGGGCCGGTCGGTCTGGCGCACAACGGGAACCTGATCAACACCGCCGAGCTGCGCCAGGATCTGCTCACGCGCGGCGTCGGGCTGCAGGCTGGGTCCGACAGCGAAGTGATGATCATGATGCTGGCCGGCGCGCAGGGCGACACCTGGCTCGACCGGATCCAGAACACGATGCACCGCTGGCGCGGCGCCTACAATCTCGTCATCCTGACCCGCGACGGCGTGTACGCGGTGCGCGACCCCTGGGGCTTTCATCCGCTGAGCGTCGGCCGGTTGCCGAGCGGCGGCCATGTCGTCGCCAGCGAGACCGGCGCGTTACGCACGCTCGGGTGCGAGGCCATCCGCGAGGTCAAACCCGGCGAGATCGTCGCCCTGACCGACAGCGCCCTGCGTGTGCGCCAGGCGGTCCCGGCCGAGCGCCAGCTCGCGCGCTGCACGTTCGAGCACATCTACTTCTCGCGCCCCGACAGCTTCTGGGACGGGTTGAGCACACACCACGTGCGCCAGCGGCTGGGCGAGGAACTGGCGCGTGAGGCGCCGATCGACGCCGACGTCGTCATCCCGGTGCCCGACTCGGCCTCGCCGGCCGCCATCGGCTACTCGCGCGTGAGCGGGCTGCCCCACAACGACGGCTTTATCAAGAACCGCTACATCGGCCGGACCTTCATCCAGCCGACCGACTCGCTGCGCAAACAGGGCGTCGCGCTCAAGTTCCTGGCACTCGAGGAGAACCTCCGCGGGCAGCGCGTGGTCGTGATCGACGACAGCATCGTCCGCGGCACGACGTCGGGCCCGCTGGTGCGCCTGCTCCGCGACGCGGGCGCGCGCGAGGTGCACATGCGTATCACCTGCCCGCCGATCGCCCACCCGTGTTTCATGGGCGTCGACATGGGCACGTACGATGAGCTCATCGCGCACCGTCTGACGATCGACGAGATCCGCGACCACATCGACGCCGACAGTCTGCACTATCTCTCTATCGACGGCATGATGCGCGCGCTCGGCCGAACCGGCGGTTACTGCAACGCCTGCTTCACGGGCGTGTATCCGCTCGAGACCGACCCGAACCAGACGAAAACGGGGTTCGAGAAGCACATCGCTTGATTGCTGATTGCTGATTGCTGATCAGACTGCAATCAACAATCAGCAATCAACAATCAGCAATTCAATGGAGCTCATCTCAAATGCGTATTCTGCTTGTGGGTTCGGGCGGGCGCGAGCATGCGCTGGCGTGGAAACTGGCGCAGTCACCGCGCACTGAACGGCTCTTCGTGACGCCCGGCAACGCGGGAACGGCCCGGCTCGGACCGCTCGTCGAGAACGTCGCCATCGCGGCCGAGGACGTCGCGGCCCTGGCGGACTTCGCGCGCGAGCGGGGAATCGGGCTGGCCGTGATCGGCCCCGAGGGTCCGTTGGCCGCCGGGCTCGGCGACGCCCTGCGCGCGCTGGGGATCGCGGTGTTCGGCCCGGATCGGGCGGCGGCCGAGATCGAGTCGAGTAAAGCCTTCTCGAAGGCTTTCATGGCGCGGCACGGCATCGCGACCGCGCGCTTCGGCGTGTTCCGCGACCACACCGACGCCCTGCGGCACCTGCTCGGCGTCGATTACCCGGTCGTGATCAAAGCCTCCGGGTTGGCGGCGGGCAAAGGCGTCATCGTCCCCGAGTGCGCCGATGATGCCGAGGCCGCACTCCGCCAGATCATGCTCGACCGTGAGTTCGGCGCGGCCGGAGACGAGGTCGTGATCGAGGAACGCCTGACGGGGCCTGAGGTCTCGGTGTTGGCCTTCTGCGACGGCCGGACCGTGCGCGTCATGCCGGCCGCGCAGGATCACAAGCGCGTGGGCGACGGCGACACTGGCCTCAACACGGGCGGTATGGGCGCCTACGCGCCGGCCCCCATCGCGCCGCCCGAGTTCCTGGCCGAGGTCACGCGCACCGTGCTCCAGCCGACGATCGATGGATTGCGGTCTGAGGGCCGGCCATTCGTCGGCGTTCTGTACGCGGGCCTGATGCTGACGCCCGATGGTCCGCGGGTGCTCGAGTTCAACGCACGTTTTGGCGATCCGGAAACGCAGGTCATCCTGCCGTTGCTCGCGAGCGACCTCGTCGACGTGCTCCTGGCCTGCGCCGAGGGCCGGCTGGCTGAGGTGGACGTCGTCTGGCGCGTCGGCGCCGCCGCCTGCGTGGTGCTGGCCTCCGAGGGCTATCCGGGCACGTACCCGAAGGGTCGGGTAATCGACGGGCTCGACCACACGTATCCCGATGCCTATGTCTTCCACGCCGGGACTGCCGGGCGCGACGATCAGGTCGTCACGGCCGGCGGACGCGTCCTGGCGGTCAGCGGATGGGGCGGCGACATCCGCGCGGCGCTCGATCGCGCCTATGCGGCGGTGAGCGGTCTGCACTTCGTCGGCATGCATTTCCGCAGGGACATCGGCTGGCGCGCGCTCCAATCGTAAGCCACGGTCCGTGGATAATACGAGCAACCATTCAGCGAGACACTTCATGCGCAAAATCCTTTCCGCCCTGATTGTTTTGAGCCTGGGCCTGACCGCCTGCATCGACGAAGCCACCATGGCCGAGTTCGAAAGCCAGCTCGCCACTGAGCAGTCCATCGCCGCGACTCAGCAGGGCGCGCCCGACGAGGTCCAGCCGACGCGGACGCCGCGTCCGACGCGCGTGCCCGCGGCGCAGCCCGACAACTCGAAACCGGGCGGGACGTGGACCGTGATGCTGTATCAGGATGCCGATGACGAGGTGCTCGAGCAGGATATCTTCCTGGATCTGAACGAAGCCGAGGCCGTCGGGTCAAACGGCAACGTCACCATCGTGTCGCAGATCGACCGCTTTTCCGGCGGGTATCGCGGCGACGGCAATTGGTCGACGACCCGCCGCTATGTGCTCGAGACGGACGGGGATCTCACGCACCTGAATTCTCCGTACGAAGACATCGGCGAGGTCAACATGGCCGACGGCGATACGTTAGCCGATTTCGTCGTTTGGGCCGTGCAAGCCCACCCCGCCGACCACTACGCCCTGATCCTCTCGGATCACGGCATGGGCTGGCCGGGCGGCTGGTCGGACCCGACCGCGAACGGCATCGGCGCCGACGACGTCTCGATCGCGCGCAGCTTCGGCGACCTGCTCTACACCATGGAGCTGGATCGCGCGTTGGGCCGCATCCAGAGCGAAACCGGCATCAACAAGCTCGATTTTCTGGGCTTCGACGCCTGTCTGATGAGCCACATCGAGGTGTTCAGCGCCGTGCAACCGTACGCGCGCTATGCGGTCGCCTCGCAGGAAGTGGAGCCCGGCATCGGCTGGCCATACGCCGCGATCCTGGCGGAGCTCGAGCAGAACACCCAGGCCACCGGCGCCGACCTGGCGCGCTCGGTCGTCGACAACTACATCGTCAACGACCTGCGCATCCGTGACGACAGCCTGCGCCAGGACTACCTGAACGGGCGCGCCGCGAGCGCCGACGTCGTAGCGGACGCCACGGGGCGCTCGGCGACCATGACCGCCGTCGACCTCGCTCAGATCCCGGCGGTAGTGGCCAAGCTCGACGACTTCGCCCAGGCGCTCAGCCAGCAGCAGCCGCGGACCGTGGCGCGGGCGCGGACCTATGCCCAACCCTTCACCAGCATCTTTGGCGAGCAGGTTGCGCCAAGCTACATCGACCTCGCGCACTTCGCGGCGCTGGCGGCCCAAGAGTCGGGCGACCCCGGCGTCGTCGACGCCGCGCGCGGGCTGCTCGATACGCTCAGCACAGCCATCCTGAGCGAAAAATCCGGTCCGGAACGCCCCGGCGCCTACGGCATATCGATCTACTTCCCCAACTCCGACCTGTATCGCACGAACGTCGGCGGACCGCGCACCTACGCGTCGATCGCCACGCGCTTCGCCGATGCGTCGCTGTGGGACGATTTCCTGTACGCGTTCTACACCGGCACGGAGTTGCCGCAGCGCAGCCAGCCTGTGGCGAACGTCGATCCGAGCCAGCTGGTTGCGCCCGTCTCGGGCGGGTTGACGATGTCGCCGTTGCGCGTCTCCGCGTCCACGACGACCGCCGATCGCCCGGTGAGCTTCACAACGCAGATCACGGGCGAGAACCTCGGATACATCTACCTGTTCGTCGGGTACTACGACACGTCGCGCAACGCCATCCTGTTCGCCGATCAGGACTTTGTCGAGTCGCCGACGTCGCGGCAGGTCAACGGCGTGTTCTATCCCGATTGGGGGCAGAGCCCGGTCGCGCTCGACTACTCGTGGAGCCCGCTGATTTACACGATCACCGATGGGCAGAAACAGACCTTCGCCCTGCTCAACCCCGAGACCTACGGCGCGAGCATGACCGAAGCGACCTACTCGACCGACGGGATCTACACCTTCCAAGGCGGCGGAACGCGCGCGGCCCGTCTGATCTGGGATGCGCAGGGAAACCTACGCGCGATCTACGGCTTCACCAACGAAGACTTCAGCGGCGCGCCAAGCGAGATCACGCCCGAGGTCGGCGATACGTTCACGATCCTTGATCAGTGGTACGACCTCGCCACGCAGGAATACACCTCCGAGCCGGGCGATGTGTTGACCTTCGGCGACACACCCTGGACCTATTCGGCCGTGCCCGCGCCGGCCGGGACATACAACGTCGGCTTCATCGCCGAGGACCTGGACGGTAACTACACCGAGCAGTACGTGGACGTGGAGGTGCAGTAGGGCTGACAACGGACCTGTAACGGATCAACGGATGGTCGCCGCTGCACCGAGTTGGTTCGGCGCCGACATGCTGAGCCGCTGCGGCCGATCACCATCCGGGTGACGTGTGGGCGATGTTGGGCCCACAACGGATGGGTAACGGATCAACGGATGAAACGGATGGTCGTCGCTGAGCCGAGTTGGTTCGGCGCCGACATGCTGAGCCGCTGCGGCCGATCACCATCCGGGTGACGTGTGGGCGAGGTTGGGCCCACAACGGATGGGTAACGGATCAACGGATGAAACGGATGGTCGTCGCTGAGCCGAGTTGGTTCGGCGCCGACATGCTGAGCCGCTGCGGCCAAACGCGCGCCCTGCAGACCATGAAGGGCGCGCGTCGACAACGACTCGTGTCACAGATCGCGATGATGGGTGGAACCTCACCCCTGGAAGATCGTTCTGGCACTTTGTAGGAATCCATGGCACTCGTTAACACTGGCTTGGACGAACTCACCTATCGGGTCAACGGCCTGGCGATGCAGGTTCAACGCGAACTCAGAGCCGGGCATCGAGAGCGCGTTTATCAGAGCCGCATGGCGCAATTGCTCTTGGAGGCCGGCATCGCGGTCGAGGTTGAGAAGACCATCGAGGTCTATGTCGGCGAGTCGCGTGTCGGGCTGATGTACATGGACTTGTGGGTCGACAATCAGCTTGTCGTGGAATGCAAGGCTCTGAGCCATGACCTCACCAACGACGAAATCGGTCAGACCATTGCCTACATGGCGGCCACCGGATCACAATTGGGGCTCCTCTTCAACTTTGGGCGTCCACGCCTGGAGTGGAAGCGTATTCTGCCACCCGAACGGGTCCGCGACTGGCATCCGAACATCGTCCGACACATTTGGGCGCCCCCTGGATCCGCACCCTTGCCGTCGGACACACCGCTGCGCTTCATCGTCTCCACATCCGAAGTAGGCCTTGACCGACAGGCAACACTTCACGCCAGCCACCCATCCATTTCATCCGTTGATGCCTTACGCCATCCGCAGTCAACCACCGCCGACCAGGCGCCACAACCGTCCAGCCACCCATCCGTTTCATCCGTTGATCCGTTACGCCATCCGTTGTCAACCACCGCCGACCAGGCGCCACAATCGTCCAGCCACCCATCCGTTTCATCCGTTGATCCGTTACCTGATCCGTTGTCAGCCTACGCTGCCGCCGGTGTGTCGATCGACGCTGGTAACCGCGCCGTCGCGTTGATGAAGGAGTCGGTTCAGGCGACCTATGGGCCCGAGGTGCTCGCCGGCATCGGCGCGTTCGGCGGTCTGTACGACGCCGCTGGGCTGAAGGCCATGAGGCGCCCAGTGCTCGTGGCTTCGACCGATGGCGTCGGCACGAAGGTCAAACTCGCCGCTCAGGTGGGTCGCTACGACGGCATTGGGCAAGACCTGGTCAACCACTGCATCAACGACATCCTGGTCCAGGGCGCGCGTCCATTGTTCTTCATGGACTATGTGGCGACGGCGAAGCTCGACCCCGAGATGATCGCGGCCGTCGTGCGCGGTCTGGCGACGGCCTGCGGCGCGGCGGGAATCCCGCTGCTGGGCGGCGAGACAGCCGAGATGCCCGGCGTGTACGCGCCTGGCGAGTTCGACGTCGCTGGCACGATCGTGGGCGCGCTCGAACGCGACGCGATCCTGCCGCGCCCCACCCTGGCCGCCGGTGACGTCCTGCTCGGCCTGGCCTCGTCGGGGCCACACACCAACGGCTATTCGCTCATCCGTCGAATCGTGGCGGGCGCCGATCTCGAGACGCCGCTGACGGAGCTTGGCGGGCACAGCCTGGCGGATGCCCTGCTCGTGCCTCATCGCTCCTATCTCCCGATCGTCGGGCCGGTCTTGGCTGCCGGCGATCACCCGATCAAGGCCCTGGCGCACCTCACCGGCGGCGGCTTCGTTGAGAATATTCCGCGCGTGTTGCCGGATGGCCTCGGCGCCGTCATCCGTCGTGGCACCTGGCCGGTGCTGCCCATCTTCGACGTCCTGCAACGGCGCGGCGAGGTCGATCCCGGCGAGATGCTGCGGGTGTTCAATTGCGGAATCGGGCTCGTGCTCGTCTGCGCTGCCGCTGATGTAGAGGTGTTGCAGCAGGCGTTGCCCGAGGAGTCCTTTGTGATCGGCGAACTGGCGCCGGGCCAGGGCGTCACGGCGGTGGATTGACATGACGCTTCGGCTGGTTGTGCTCGTCTCCGGCAGCGGCAGCAACCTGCAGGCCATCCTCGACGCCTGTGCATCGGGCGAACTCACAGCGTCGGTCGTCGCCGTGATCTCGAACAAGCGCGGCGCGTTTGGGCTCGAGCGCGCGCGCCAGGCCGGCGTGACCGCGATCGCGAAACCGCGCCCGCTCACGCAGGATCGGCGCGCCTACGACGCCGAGCTGGCGGAGCTGGTGGCCGGGTATGCGCCCGATTACGTGGTTCTGGCCGGCTGGATGCGGCTACTCAGCTCGGAGTTCCTGTCCCACTTCCCGGATCGGGTCATCAACTTGCATCCCGCCCTGCCGGGAACCTTCCCGGGCACCGAAGCGATTGCCCGGGCATTCGAGGCCTGCCGAAAGGGGCACATTCGTGAAACGGGCGTGATGGTACACTTCGTGCCCGACGAGGGTGTGGATTCCGGGCCGGTGATCCGCACCGAGAGTGTCCCGATCCAGCCTGAGGACACGCTCGAAACCCTGACGGCGCGCATGCACGCCGTCGAACACCGCCTCCTTGTCGCGGCGCTCCAGGATCTGTCGCGGTAATCTATGCTGACACCCATTTACGTCATCGGACATCTCAACCCGGACACCGACGCCATCGCCTCCGCGACCGGCTACGCCTGGCTGTTGCGCGAGCGCGACGGCGCGAACGCCATCGCCGCGCGCGCGGGCGCCGTCAACCAGCAGACGTCCTGGGTGCTCAAGACGCTGGGCGTCGAGGCGCCGCAACTGCTCGCGGACGCCTCGCCGCGTTTCGAGCGGATCGCGCGGACGCTGCCGCCGATCCTGCCCGAGCGGCCGCTGCGCGAGGCCTGGTCGGTCGCGGCCGATAGCCGCAGCGCGCCGATCGTGGGCGCCGACGGCCGCCCGCTCGGGCTCGTGACCGGCTCAAGCGTATTCCAGTTCCTGTCGCGACAGATGGACGCCCGCGTCGATCTTGACTCGGTCTCGGTGGCCCGGCTGCTCTCGGTGGCCGCGCGCGACGCGCTAGATACCACGGTGCCGACCTTCCCGCGCACGATGCGCGTCCGCGACGGCCGGAGTCGGGTGCTGCGCGAGGAACGCGACGACTTCCTCGTCGTCGAAGACGATGGCCGCTACTTCGGCATCTGCCGTTCGCCCGACGTGCTCAACCCGCCGCGGCTGCAGATCGTGCTGGTGGACCACAACGAGCCCGGCCAGGCGCTCGGCGCGCTCGATGAGGCCGATCTGCTCGAGGTGCTCGATCACCACCGCCTGGGCAACCCGAACACCATCCGCCCGATCCCGTTCACGGTCGAGCCTGTCGGCAGCACGTCGACGCTGGTGGCCGAGCGCATCCTGTCCGCCGGGTTGACCGCGCCGCGCCCCATCGCGGCCCTGCTCCTGGCCGGCGTGTGCGCCGACACGCTGGTGCTGCGTTCGCCGACCACGACCGAGCGCGACCGCCGCGTCGCCGAACGACTCGCCGCGTGGGCGTTCAGCAACAAGGGCCTCGACGTGCCCTACGAAGGCGTCGCCGATTTCGGCCAGGCCGTGCTCACCGCCGGCGCCGCGCTCGCCAATCGCGACATCGACTCGATCCTGACCACCGACCTCAAACTCTACGAGGGCCGCGACATCAAGTTCGGCGTCGCGCAAGTCGAAGTGGCCAACCTAGAAGAGCTCAATTCGCGTCTGCCCGAGATCACGAGCGGTCTGCAAAAGACATGCGCAGCCCGCGGCCTCGGGTTGATGATCCTGATGGTCACCGACGTCGTCGACGGCGGGAGCCGTCTGGTGCTGGCCGGCCAGGTCGAGCGCCTCAACGACCTGCCCTACAAGCGCTTGCCCGATGGCACGCTCGACGCGCCCGAGCTGGTCAGCCGCAAGAAGCAGTTGCTGCCGGCCTTGTTGGCGTTGTTGGAGTAGCAGGACGACGAACGCCGATCGAGAGGGCGGACGAACGCACGTGGCGGCGCTGGAGCCCAGGCTCAGGCGCCGCCGCTATTTTTCGCCGAGGTGGTAACGACACAACAGCCCGGCCGCCCCGGCCGCGAGCAGATGCCAGAGCCCGTGCCAGGTCAACGGCGCCTCCGGCCAACACGGAAGCCAGCCGCTGGCATCTCCGATCCAGACGACGGCGCCCACAACAAAACAGACCAGCCCGACCCAGAGCCAGATCCGCGGCGCGCCCCGCCCCGGCGCCGACACTTCCAACCCGATAGCGGTCAGGATCAGGACGCCGAAGACGATCTGCTGTGCCTCGCGCGCGATGGCCATCTGCAGGCCGCCCAGGGCCATCACACTCGCGGCAACGGCGCCGATGAGCGGCGCCTGCCGGGGCCACAGGCGCAACGCCGAGAACGCGCCAAATAGCACGGCGAGGCCGTACGTGCCCATCAGGTCGGCCCAATCGCCCGGTCGCGTCAGCGACGCATGATAGAAGGCCGAGCCGAGCGCCGTTGCCGCCAATGCGCAGACCGCGACCCAATGCCGGCGTCGGCGCACGCCCAGACCGCCGGCCGCGATCGTCAGCGCAACCGCGGCGAAGCCGAGATTGCTTTCGGTGGCAAGCGTCTGGCGCACCAACTGAGGCCGAATCGGCTCACAGTAGCAGTTGAACGCCAGACAACCATCCGCCTCCCAGGCGGCCCACGGGTCAGGCGCCTGCCCGGCCACACGCAACCCAAGCCACAACGCGCCGATGGCGAGCGCGACAAGGCCGAGAGATCTCAGACGAGACATGGCTCGATCGTAACCCAGGACAGCGCCTGCGCGCGCTCTGCATGACGATGAGCCGGGGATGAGTGAAAGCGAGAATCGGGTACAGTTGTGCCCATGCGTCGTGTCTGGGCGCCCGCGCTGGGAGTGGGCATCGTGGTCGCGGTTCTGGCGCCACTGCTCTTCACCAACCTCATCCTCGCGCGCGGTGACATGTTCCTGTACTTCTATCCCTATTGGGACGCACGAGCGGCGGCTCTGCGAGAGTTGCGGCTTCCCATTTGGACGCCGGACGTGTTCATGGGCGCGCCCTTCCTGGCCAATCCGCAAACCGGCGTTCTGTATCCGCTTAACTGGCTGATCGCGCCGTGGAGCGCGCCGATCGCGGTCAAGATCAGCCTCGGTCTTCACGGGGTCATCGCCTGGCTCGGCCTGTATGCGCTGGGTCGAAGGCGACTCGCGTTGTCGGAACTTGGGGGTCTGCTGGCTGCGACGGTGTTCGCGGTCGGCGGCTATCTGCTGGCGCAGGCCGAGCACATCAATCAGTTTCAGGCGCTGGCGTGGTTTCCATGGATTCTCGTCGCGCTGACCGCCGCGAGCCGACCGGCGTGGCAGCGCGGACTGCTCGCGGGTGGCTTGATCGCGCTTCAGATCCTGGCCGGACACACACAGAGCGTGGTGATCAGCGGCATCGGAGCGGCCGCGTTCGTGCTCGCCGACCGGCTCACGACGGACGCCGGCCCGTGGCGGACACGCGCGCTCCACGGCGTACTCGCGCTCTGGCCGCTGGCGGCGGCAGGCCTTGTCGCGGGCGTGTTGGCCGCGGGCCAACTGCTGCCGACCTTCGAGCTGCAGGGCCTCTCGATGCGCAGCGGCGGCCTCGACTGGCGCGACGCGGTGTCGTTCTCGCTGGATCCCCGAATCCTGGGGCTCGCGCTGTCGCCCGGTTATTCGCGCAGCGTGTTTACCGAGTTCGTCGGCTACGTCGGGCTGATCGCGCTCGGCCTCGCGACGTTGGGGACCCTGGCCAGGGATCGGCGACGCTGGCCGGCCCTGGCCTGCCTGGTCATCGGACTGGCGTTCGCGTTTGGCGCCTATGACCCGCTCTATGCCGGGCTCGCATTCCTTCCACCGTTCAGCCTCTTTCGCGTGCCGGCGCGCTGGCTGTTCCTGTTCGCGTTCGGCGCCGCTGTGCTCGCCGGGCTGGGTCTGGACACGTGGGCCACGGCGGGTCGGCGTCAGCGGCTCACGGCCACGGTCGCCGCGCTGGCGCCGGTGTTGTTGATCCCGCTGGCGATCGGCCGCACACCGCCCGGCGAGACCGGCCCCATTGGGGCACCGGCCTGGCTGGACGTCGGCGGCTGGCTTCTGGCCTGGCTGGCGTTCGTGGCACTGTTGTGGGGGCCCTGGGATCGGCGGCGCGTCGCCGGGCTGGCCCTGGCCTTCTGCACGCTCGAGCTTGGCCTGGCGGCTCGCTCGCTGCCCGTGCTGGCGACCCTGACGGCGCCGGAAGCCTATGCCGGCGTGCGGCCGGCGCTGACTCAGCTGTTGATCGACCCCGCGCGCACCGGCGAGTCGGGGCCGCCACCTGGGCGCGTGCTCTCGATGTCGGCCCTGCAGTTCGACCCGGGCGACCTCGGTGAACTACGTCCGCTGTTTGCCTCACAGCTGACTTCGGCCGGACTTGAGACCTTGATCGTCGCGACAAAGCACAAGGAAGTGCTCTCGCCCAATCTCGCGCTGACCTGGGGCGTGCCCGGCGTCGACGGCTTTGATGGTGGCGTCCTGCCGACGCGCGCCTACGCCGACTTCGCGGCGCTCTTTACCGGAACGCCGTCGAGCGACGGTCGGCTGCGCGAGCACGTGACGTCCGCCCCGGACCCGCGCTTGCTGGCGCTCGTGAACGCGCGTTGGCTGATCGCCGACAAGACCGGCGACGTCTGGGTCGATGGCGTGTACTACGACCGGCTGTTCACGCGCACGCTCGAGTCCGGATCAACGGCCATGCTTGATGTCGATCCTGACTTTCCGGCGGACGTGCTCGGTGTGATGTCGTCAGGTCCGGGGCGCCTGGCCGTGATCCAGGGGACGGAGCGCGCCGAGCTCGCGTTCGAGTCCGGGCACACACGGCTCGCCCTGCCCTTCGCGCCCGATACGATCGAACTCATCGGACCGACGACCTTCGAAGCGCTCAGCCTGATCGATACACGAACAGGGGCGTTCCAGTCGGTGCCGCTTCGGCCCTACCGCCTGGCGCACAGCGGCGACGTCAAGATCTACGAGGTGCTTGATCGGTTGCCCCGGGCCTTCGTGGCCTCCGACCTCGATGTGGTCGGCACGGCAGCCGAAGCCGTCGCGCGGTTGCGGGATCCCGAGTTCGATCCAGCCCGGGTGGCCACGACGAACACGCCGACGCGGAACTTGAGCGCCAACAACGGAACGCGTCACGGGGCCCAGGTCGTGTCGTACGCCGCCGAGCGTGTCGTCATCCGCGTCACGGGTCCAGGAACTCTGGTGCTGACCGATGCGAACTACCCGGGCTGGCGCGCGACCATCGACGGCGACACGGCGGACATCCTGACAGTTGACGGGTTGTTCAAGGGCGTTGGGCTGCCGGCCGGCGAACACACGGTCGTCTTCACCTTTGCGCCGGGCACGGTCACGATCGGGTTGTGGACGTCGGCGATCGGCGTCGCGCTCTGGTTGGCGCTCTGGGTCGGCCTCGCCGCGACCGGTCGTCGCCGCCGCCCAGACTCCCGAGGCTAAACGCTCTATTCCGCCTTCCGCAGGTCGCGTAGCTTGAGCTGCAGACGCCGCTCCCCGTTCCACTCATCGATCTCGAACGTGTAGGCGAGGTCGACGACGTCGCCGACTTCGAGACGCTGAGCCCAGGCGCCCAACCCGAATCCGATCGCGTCCAACCCGAGGTTGTCCTGGTTGAGGCTCAAGCGCAGATGCGCGCCGTCGCTGCCCATCGTGCGGATGGCGCGGACGCGCGCGGCGCGCGTGGCGAGCACGGGGGTCGGGTTGCCGAATCCGCATGGTTCAAACCGGGCCAGATCGGCGGCGAGTGTCGGCGTCAGATCCGAGAAGCGCGCCTCCGAATCGATGTTCACGGTCGGTCGCAGATCGAGGCCATCGAGCTCGCGCGCCGCGATCTCGCGCAACCGCGCCTCGAGCGCGCCGACGTTGGCCGTGGTGACCGTAAAGCCGGCTGCGGCCGCGTGGCCGCCATACTTCACGAGCAGGTCCGCGCAGGCATCGAGGGCGTTGGTGATGTGGAACTCGCGGATGCTGCGGCACGAGCCGCGCACGACGTCGGGCTCGATACGAGCGACGATGGCCGGCCTATAGAACTCCTCGGTCAGCCGCGACGCCGCCAGACCGACGATGCCGTGTCGGAAATCGGCATGAGCCGCGAACAGCAGCTGAGAGTCGGGGTTGCGACTCAGTGCCAGCTCGCGTGCGCGCGCATGCGTGTCCTTGGTGAGCGCCTGACGTTCGCGGTTTTGGACCTCGAGTTGTTGAGCCAGCTGCCCGGCGCGATACAGATCCGACGTCGTCATCAGCTCATAGGCTGCCAGCGCGGATTCGAGCCGACCGGCCGCATTGAGCCGCGGCCCGAGGATGAAGCCGATGGTGCCGGCATCGAGGCGACCGGGTTTGATGCCGGCGCTCAGGTACATGGCCCGCAAGCCTTCTCGGCGGAGTTTGTCCGGCGGGCGGTTCATCACCTGCAGGCCCTGTCGAACCAGCAACCGATTCTCGCCTGCCAGCGGCGCCAGGTCCGCGACCGACCCGAGCGCGACGAGGTCGAGCACATCCGACGCCTTGATCGGCGCGGACCCGTTACCGGCGGCCCGAACCAGGGCCTGGGCCAGCTTGTAGGCGATGCCGACGCCGGCCAGCATCTTCTCCGGGTACGTGTCGCCCGGTTGCTTGGGGTTGACGAGGGCGAACGCGTCTGGCAGCGCCTCGCCGGGCACATGGTGATCGGTGATGATCAGGTCGACGCCGAGTGCGCGGGCCGTGTCGGCCTCGGCCAGCGAGCGGATGCCGCAGTCCACGGTGACGACGACGCGCGCGCCGTCCGCCGCGAGCGCCCGCAACGCGTCGTTGTTGAGACCGTAGCCTTCATCCTCGCGATGCGGGATGTACGGACGCACATCGGCGCCCAGCGCCTGCAGCACCTGAACCAGGAGCGCCGTCGCCGTCACGCCGTCGACGTCGTAGTCTCCGTAGACGATGATGCGTTCGTGATGCGCCAGAGCGTGCAGCAACCGCGCCACGGTCTCGGGCACGCCGACCAGCGCCGTTGGGTCGGTGTCCCCACTCGCTTCACCGGCGAGGAATACCTCGGCCGCTGCGCGCGTCGTGAGGCCGCGCTGCGCGAGTGCTTGCGCGACGATCGGCCGATACGAACTCAACTCCGCCGCGACTTCGGCGCTGAGCGCCGGCGCGACGTTCCACCGCTTGCTGATCAAGGAAGCCATGCCGCAAGTGTACCGAGGGCGAGGACAAAAGCAAAGACACGAAGAGTCCTTGCCCTGGGCCAAAGCCCATCGCTTCTGCGCCCCATCGCGACCATGGGCGGCACGAGAAGGCGTCCTCTGGCGAGTCACCCCGAAGTCGGTCCGACCCATGCCGAGCCCTGACCGCAATCGTCGCCAGCCCACGCCCCGCCAACTTCACCCGCGCCATCATCGCCGAAGCCCCATCCGCTTCATCCGTTGATCCGTGTCCCCATCCGTTGTCAGCCCACCGCCGAAGCCCCCATCCGTTTCATCCGTTGATCCGTTACGCCATCCGTTGTCAGCTCACAACGAAAACAGCCCGCCTTGCGGCGGGCTGTTTGTTGTTCGTCTCGATGCGGGAGGCTTACGCCCAGCCCTGGTTCTTGACGAAGTCGGTGACCACCGGGATCGTCACGGTCTTGCCCTGGTAGGCCTGGACGCCGAGGTAGATCATATAGAACCAGACGATCACGGGCACGCACGCGCCAATGAGCGTGAAGCTCAAGATGGTGCCGATGATCGCATTGGCCAGGCCAAGGACGAGCGCCTGGAAGTTGTGCGACTTGATAAACGGCCGGTTCTTCTTGTCCTCCATGAGGAGGATGATTACCGGCACAAGCGGGCTCAACACATAGGCCAGCAACGACCACAGCTTGTCATCGCTGGTCGGCTCGGCAGACGGGTCCATCGAAGGCATACTGGTCATAACAGGGGCTCCTTTACAGAAATGAGGACAACGGTGTGATTTTACGGCATTCGCCGCTCAACGCAAGTTAAGATCGCCCAAAGAAATCTCAGTAATTCCGCGGATTCGTGGCAATTGGCGGCATCGCGCCGCGGAGACCGATCGAAGCAACCCGCGTCGCTGCGACGCCCTTGGAGCGCCGCGGCGGCCGGCGCGATCCCCTATAATCAACGCATGGCGTCTATCGTTTTCATGGGCACGCCTGAGTTCAGCGTGCCGTCCCTGCGAGCCCTGGCCAGCACGCACCGCGTCGTCGGCGTCGTGACCCAACCCGATCGCCCGGCCGGGCGGGGTCGACAGCTTGTCGCGCCGCCGATCAAGGTCGCGGCGCTCGAACTGGGCATCCCGATGATCCAGCCACAGCGCCTGCGCGAGCCCGAAGCCATGCAGCAGGTGCAGGCCTGGGCGCCTGAGTTGATCGTGGTGGCCGCCTTCGGTCAGCTCCTCAAGCCGGCCGTGCTCGATCTCCCGCCGTTCGGTTGCGTCAACGTGCACGCGTCGCTGCTGCCCCGCCATCGCGGCGCCGCGCCGATCTCGGCCGCGATCCTGGCCGGCGACGATGAGACCGGTGTGACGATCATGCGCATGGACGTCGGGTTGGACACCGGTCCGATGCTCTCTATGCGCGCGATCCCAATCACGGATGTCGACACCACAGCAACGCTGACCGATCGCCTCGCCCACGTCGGGGCCGAGTTGCTGGTCGAAACGCTTCCCGGATACCTCTCGGGCGCGATCCCGCCGGTCGCTCAAGACTCGGCCTTCGCGACCTATGCGCCTCAACTCAAGAAAGAAGACGGCCGTCTAGATTTCAGCGAGACGGCCGAAGCGCTGGCCCGGCGCGTCCGGGCGTTGTCGCCCTGGCCGGGGGCATTCTGCCTGTGGCAGGATCAGCCGCTCAAGGTGTTGGAGGCCCGCCCGATCAGTGGACGCGGCCTGCAGGGCGCGGTCAGCGGCGGCCTCGACGGCCCGGCCATCGCCTGCGCCGACGGGCAATTGCTCCTGCTCAAGATCCAGCCGGCCGGCAAGCGCCCCATGTCCGCACTGGATTTCGCCCGCGGCACCCGCGACTTCGTCGGCGGCCAGGTCGCATGAAAGCCCTCATCGTCGGCGGGGGCGCCATCGGCACGCTGGCCGCGACGGCGCTCGGGTCTGCCGGCGTAGAGCTCGTCGCCCTCGCGCGCCCGACCACGGCGCTGGCTCTCGACGAGCACGGGTACCGCCTCCAACATGCCGACCAGGTTCAGGTCGCCCGGCCCAGCCTGATCACCGGCGACTGGTCGACGGCGCTGGCCGCGAAACCCGACGTGGTGGTCGTCGCCGTCAAAGCCTACGACACGGCGGGACTGCTGGCCGAAATCCGACCGGCGCTCGGGGCAGAGCGTCCAACCGTGTTGTGTCTCCAGAATGGGCTCGACAACGAGGCGGCCCTCGCCAAAGTCTTCGGCGCCGAAAACGTCCTTGCCGGAACCGTCACGACGGCGGTCGGTTTGCGTGGGCCCGGCGATGCCGTGGTCGAGCGGGCGCGCGGCGTCGGCATTGCCGACGGGCACCGGCTCAGCGCGCCGTCGGCTGAGGCCTTCGCGGCGGGCGGGCACGCCGTGACGCGGTTCGCCGACGCCGGGGCGATGAAGTGGTCGAAGTTGTTGACGAACCTGATCGGCAACGCGACTTCGGCCCTGCTCGATTGGCCGGTCGACCGCATCTATGGGCATGGCGGGCTCTACGCCGTCGAACGCGCGATGTTGCGCGAAGCCCTGGCCGTCATGCGCGCGCTGAACCTGGCCGTGGTGGACCTGCCGGGCGTGCGCGTGCGTCTGATCCCGCCGGTGCTGGCGCTGCCGGGCTGGCTGGGTCGGCCGTTGCTTCGCCGTGCGGCCGGCGGCGGACGCGGCGGCAAGATGCCGTCGTTTCACGTCGATGTGTTTGCCGGAAAACCGTTGACAGAGGTGGCCTGGCTCAATGGCGCGGTCGCGCGTCACGCCGCCCGGGTCAGGCTGCAGGCGCCGGTGAACGCCGCGCTCACCGAGGCGCTGAACGCCGTGAGCGCCGGCCAGCCTGCGCTTCTGGCATTACGCGGAAACCCCGACGCCCTGGTGGCCCATCTGAAGCGTTGAGCCGACGCCGATCAGACGCGCGTCTACCCCATCAAACCCTCGATCCACACGGCCAGTTCGGATTCGTCGACGATCGACCAGGCGTGCGGCAGACGGATGCCGCCCAGGTCGGGCCGGAACCCCTTGCCATGCGTGACGATCAACTCCGCCCGGTCGTTGCCCTGGGCGCGTAGTTCGGCCACGGCATAGACGACATCCAGGGCATTCAGGCAATAGAGGTCGGCGCCGTGACCAAGCCAGAAGTCGGGATCCGGTTCGGTGTAGAGCCGCACGGGGATATCGCTCAGTAGCTTGAGATTTCCGCCCTGCGGCGCGTCGGCAGACAGCACCGACACCCGCGCATAGGCCGCCGGCGCCTCGGCCGGGGTGCCGCCCAAGAGCTCACGCAGCATCGAGCAGATGTATACGGCCTCGCCCAGGAGTGGTGACTCGGGCCGGCGTCGCGCGATCGACTCATGCCCGCGATACCAGCGGCGCAGATCGAGTGGCGGATCGACGCCGAAGACCCCCCGGGGCCGGATGGCGCCCGACAGCCGACCTGCGCCAGCGGCCTGTGCGTAGCGCAACGCGCCGACGCCGCCGGCTGAGAAACCGCCCAGGACGAGCGCCTCGGGCGGGCACTCGGCCCGCTGGATCGCATCGTGGAGCATCGAGTCAAGTGCCAGCAGATCCGCGTCGGTCAGGTAGCCGGTCCCGCCCGACATCGGAAGCCCGACGATGACGCCGATCCCTTGCGCGATCAGCCGACCCGGCAACAGAGACGTCTCCCAGTCGTCGATCGTGCCGCCAAAGTGCGGCAGGTAGGCGACCAGGCCGCGCGCCACGCCGGCCGGCCGGTAGAGGCGATAGCGGTAGTCATCCCCGGCGGCAACGGGCGGAGCACAGATCTCGCTGGTAGGCGGCACAGGCATGTGAACCTCTCGGCCTTGGGGTGTCCGCATCGACCCCCGAACGACGCCCGCGACCTACTCGCGCTTTGGCAGCGGCTGCGGGCGGGTGAGGATCTCCGGGCGCAGCACGCGATCGAGTTCGGCCTTCTCCATCAGCCCACGGGCGAGCACCAGATCGTACACGCTGGCGCCGGTTTCGTGCGCCTCCTTGGCGATGGCTGTGGCGTTCTCGTAGCCGATGTAGGGGTTGAGCGCCGTGACGATCCCGATCGAACTCTCGACCGAGCGGCGCAGCTGCTCGCGATTGGCCGTGATACCGACGACGCAGCGATCGGCCAGCGTTAGACAGCCGTTGCGCAGATAGATCAGGCTGTTGAAGAGGTTGTGGGCGATGACGGGCTCGAACGCGTTGAGTTGCAATTGCCCGGCCTCGGCGGCCAGCGTCACCGTGATGTCGTTGCCGATGACCTCGAACGCGATCTGGTTGACCACCTCGGGGATCACGGGGTTGACCTTGCCGGGCATGATCGACGAGCCCGCCTGGACCGGCGGCAGGTTGATCTCGCCCAGCCCGGCGCGCGGCCCCGATGACAGAAGGCGCAAGTCGTTGCAGGTCTTGCTCAACTTCACGGCCACGCGCTTGAGCACGCCCGACAGTTGCACGAACGCCCCGGCGTCCTGCGTGGCCTCGACCAGGTTGCTGGCAGTCACCAGCGGCACACCGGTCAGCGCGCTGAGGTGCTTGCAGACCAGCGCCGCGTAGTCCGGCGGCGCGTTGAGCCCGGTGCCGATCGCCGTCGCACCGAGGTTGACCTCCTGCACCAGCAGGCCGGCTTCGCGCAGCCGCTCCTCGTCCTCGGACAGCATGACGGCGTACGTGCTGAACTCCTGGCCGAGTGTCATCGGCACGGCATCCTGCAGCTGCGTGCGGCCCATCTTGAGCACGTCGGCGAATTCGTCGGCCTTGGCTTGAAACGCCGCGCGCAGGTACGCCATCGCTCCCCGCAGACGGTCGATCTCGAGCCGCAGCGCGATGCGTAGCGCCGTCGGATACACGTCGTTTGTGCTCTGGCTCATGTTGACGTGCTCGAGCGGGTGCAAGTGCTTGTAGTCACCGCGCGCGCGACCCAGCAGTTCCAGACCGCGATTGGCGATCACCTCGTTGGCGTTCATGTTCGACGACGTCCCAGCCCCGCCCTGGATGACGTCGACGACGAACTGATCGTGCAACGCACCGCCACGGATCTCGGTGCAGGCGACGACGATGGCGTCGGCTCGCGTCGCATCGAGCAGCCCGAGTTCGCGGTTGGTGACCGCCGCCGCCTGCTTCACGCACGCGAGGGCCGTGATCAACTCCGGCAGGCCGCTGATGGCCTGGCCCGTGATCGGGAAGTTTTCGAGCGCGCGCAGGGTGTGAATGCCATAGTAGGCCTCCGCGGGCACGTCGCGCTCGCCGAGCAGGTCGTGTTCGAGACGGGTCGTTTGCGTCATACCTGCGATTATCGACCAATTCGAAAAGTGCGCCGGACGGTCCATGCGGCGCCGTCGCGTCGTTTGCTCGCGCTGCGGATTGGCAGCACACGACGCCTCTTGGCAGGCCATTCGGCGGCATGGTTACCATCCGGTAACACTCGCCGGGGCCTGGCGGTAACTTCGCCGGGTCACACTATGAACAACGACGCCCGAGCCGTTCCCGCTTACCGAGCGGCAGCCGGGCCATCAGAACCGTCGCAGCGCCCGCGAAACCCGGCTTCAGGTGCCCATGGCACAAAGCCTGCACGGCTGGCGGACGTTGGACGATACAGTTGAGGAGCCCATCATGTTTCGTTTGTCGCGCACCCATCTGATTCGAACGTGCCTTGCCCTGTTGACCGCCTTGACCCTGTTTGCTGGGGGGCAAACAACGGCGCGCGCCGCTGAGACGCCACCGTTTCGGGTCTATCTCACCTTCGAGGATGGACCGACGCAGGCCTATACGCCACAGATCCTGGACTTGCTCGCCCAGTACAACGCTCGGGCCACCTTCTTTGTCAACGGCTATCAAATCGCGGGCAATGAGGCGATCCTTCAACGGATCGTGCGCGACGGGCACGCGCTGGGCAACCATCTGTGGACCGAGCCCGGTTATTACTCGGGAGCGCCGGCGGATCGCGTTCAGGCAGCCTATGCCCAGACCGAGGCGGCCATCCGTGCCGCGCTGGGGCCGGACCTGCTGCCGATCTACGATGCCCAGACCAAGCTGTTTCGCCAACCGGGTGGCGGCGCGCTGGCTTTCCCCGAAACGCCCGGAGTCAGCGTGATCAGCTACAACTGGCACGTTGACAGCGACGATTGCGGCTGGTGGATGGATCACCCGACCGGCGCTGAATTCGACCAGAAGGTCCTCGACAATGTGTTGAACATCCCGCAGTCGAAGGGTCGGCGCTTCAACGTCTACGACTTCGGCGACGGCGTCGTGGTCGCGATGCATGATATCAACCGGGTCACCGGCCGCATCCTGCCCTTCGTGTTGAGCGAGTTGCAGGCCGCCGGAGCCTCGTTCGAAGCTCTGCCGCGTCCGTGGGATAGCGCGGGCACCAACCCGGTCGTCCTCGGTACTGCGCCGCGCGCAGGGGTTGGCACAACCGGCGTGGTCCTCGCAGGCGTCACGCGTGGCTCCAGTCGCGTGCGCACCGCGCCCCGTGGCACGGCGGCCCTTCTGGTCGAACCCGTCGCGGCCGGGACGCCCCTGATCGTGACCGGCTACGTGCCCGGATGGTACCGGGTCCAACTGAATGGCGGGACCGGCTGGGTGACGACGGCACGTGTCAAGGTGTTTGGTCCGATCCCCAGTCTGCCCTTGGTGTCGCCCTGAGGCAAGGGTCGCCCGGATCGACGTCGCAGCGACCCGGCGCTGAGGTAGCCGATCGCCGCGTGAACCCAGAGGGCCACAGGGCAAAGGATTCACCTCGACCCCGTGGCCCTTTCGCGGTCGCGCCTCATGTTGAAAAACCGCCCGGAGACCGCTATAATGGCTGAGTCTCAATTCGGGGCGTGGCGCAGCCCGGCTAGCGCACCTGCATGGGGTGCAGGGGGTCGGAGGTTCAAATCCTCTCGCCCCGACCATCGGCACGATGAAAACCCCAATCGTGCCAACCAGAACACGAAGGGGCCCTTCCGGTTACGGAAGGGCCCCTTCGTGTTCCATCAGGCCGCCAAGACCTTGTGCTCGAGGCGACCGATGCCGTCGATCTCGCAGGCAACGACGTCGCCAGACTTGAGGAACTCCGGGGGCGTGCGCGCGAACCCAACGCCGCTCGGCGTGCCGGTCGAGATCACGTCTCCGGGGATCAACGTCATCCCCTTCGACAGCCATTCGATCATGGCCGGGATGTTGAAGATGAAATCGGCCGTGGTCGACTCCTGCTTGAGTACGCCGTTGACCTTGCAGCGCAGCGCCAGGGCGTGAGGATCCGCGATCTCGTCGGCCGTGACGATCCATGGGCCCATCGGACAGGTGTCGTCCAGGCTCTTGCCGCGGAAGAACTGGCCGCCGTGGCTGTTCTGGATGTCGCGGGCCGACACGTCGTTGATGATGGTGTACCCGAAGATATGCTCGAACGCCCGCGCGCCGGGGATGTTCTTGCCGCCTTTGCCGATGATGATGCCGAGCTCGACCTCCCAGTCGTACTGGGTGGTCAGACCGAAGTCGAGATGCAGGTCGCTCATTGGACCGGTGACCGTCGTGGTGGTCTTGGTGAAGATCACGGGCACGGTCGGCATGACGATCGGCTGATTCTTGGCCCGCAGGCTTTCAGCCGCATGGGCGGCGTAGTTCATGCCCAGGCACAGGATGTTCCGGCGCGGCTCCCCGATCGGCGCCAGCAACCGCAGGCCGGCCAACGGCAGCGGGGTCTCGGCCGCCTGACGCGCGCGTTCCATCCCGGCCGGGCCGAGTGCGAGCAGGCCGTTCATCGTCAGACCCGGGATCGGGACCACGGTGTCGGCGTCCACGCGACCCAGCTGCGGGCCGCCGGCGGAGGCATAGGTGACGAAGCGCATGGATCACTCCTCTGAAATGGACCGCGGCCGGCGGTCACCCGTCCGCGGAGAACATCGATTCACGTGTTCGGGTGATGGATCGTGGCGGGGCGCCAACGGTCGCACGACCGCCCGCATGTTACCATGCGCACACCGTGACGACGAAACGATCACGCCCCATGGGCCAGGTCACACGCGGCAAGACGGCGCCCAATCGGCTACGCAAAACCGATGCGTTCCTGGCGCTCGCGTTCCCGGAATTCACGCGCCATCTGCCTGGCGTGTACGTCGACCTGGGCTATGGCGCCTACCCGATCACGTCGGTCGAAACGCTCGCTCGCCTGCGCCGGATCAATCCCGACCTGCGGGTGGTCGGAGTCGAGATCGATCCGGCTCGTGTGGCCGCCGCCGAGGGCAGCCGGGCGCCCGGGCTCGACTTTCGCCTCGGCGGGTTCAACCTGCCGCTGGGCACCGGTGAAACCGCCGCGGTCGTGCGGGCCTTCAACGTCTTGCGGCAGTATTCCGAAGCAGAAGTGGCGGCTGCGCTCGAGGCGCTGGCCGTCGGCATGTGCCCTCAGGGACTGCTCATCGAAGGCACGTCGAACCCGACCGGTCAATTGATGACGTTCAACCTGTTCCAGAAGATCGACGATCGGCTCGTGGCCCTCGGTCTCGTACTCGCGCCGGGTCTGCGGCGCGACTTTTCCCCGCGCCAACTCCAGCCGGTGCTGCCAAAGAACTACATCCACCACGCCGCGCCGGACGGACCGATCGATCGCTTCTTCGTCAGGTGGACCCGCGCATGGTCGGCAGCGCGCGCGCACGGAAACGACCTGCGTCAGATCTTTGCGGCCTCGGCCGGGCGACTCCGCGAAGCCGGCTATGCCCTCGACCCGCGCCCCGCCCTGTTGCGCCGCGGCTTCTTGTGGCTCAAACCGCCCTGGCCGCTCAGCGACCAAGGCCACACGACGACGCCCGGACCGTGACGATGTTCGCGACGACCAACATCGTCACGGTCCTTTCGCTCTTTCGTTCTCCGCTCTCCCGCGCTCTCGTTACTGTGCCAATTTCCAGTTCTGGATGTCCCAGGTCATCGACCCCCAGGTGCTGACGGTATAGCCGCTCAGCCGCGACGAGAAACCGTAGCCGTCCTGGAAGACATAGAGGTAAAGCTGCGGCAATTCGGTCTGCACGAGCTTGCCCAGCCCGCAGTAGGCCTCTTTGCGGACGGCCTGGTCGAAGGTGCCGCCGGCCGTGTCGATGAACTTGTCGGCGTCGGCGCTGACCCAGCGGAAGTAGTTGTCGCCGTCCGGGTTGTCGGGCCCCGGGATGCTGGTCGATTTGAAGTACGCGGCGACCTCCTGCTGCGGCTCGATGGTGAAGCTTCGATCGTAGATCAGCATGTCGAAGTCGCCGGTCTTGCGGGGCGACCCATCGCTGTACGAGCCGAAGATGATCGAGAAGTCGTAGTTGACGATGTTGATCTCGATGCCCACCGCCTTGAGCTGCTCGGCCAACCACTCCTCGGTCAGCTGCAATGGATCGTAGTTGGTGTAGCCCTGCAGTTCGAGCGTCAGCCGCGTCCCATCCGGGGCGAAGGCCGCGCCCTGCGCCACGCGAATGCCATCGGGGCCCTCCACCCAGCCGGCCTCGTCGAGCAGCCGCTTCGCGGCTTCGACGTCGTAGTCGTAGACGCGCGGCAGGTCGCACTGGTACCAGCCGTAGGCGAAGGGGTTGGTCGAGGCGACCACGCCCTGATCGGCCAGCACGCTGTTGACCAGCGTGTCGTAATCGACGGCGTGCGCGATCGCCTGGCGGACACGCTCATCGCCCAACATCGGATGCGGCGCCCCGGGGCCCGCGTCGCCATCGTTGGGCGCGCTCAGGTTGAAGTCGATCCCCAGGTTCCACACGCCCGGCACGAGCACCTGCGCCGCGGCGCCCGCCATGCGCGAGTCGTAGGTGGCCTTGTCGGCGCCAGGCCAGAGCTGCACCTGCGCGTCGCCCTGCTGCATGATCGCTTCTTGCGCCGCCTCGTCGGGCACGATGTTGAAGATGATCCGATCCAGATAGGGCTTGCCGGCCTCGTAGTAGTTCGGATTGCGCTCGAGCGTGATGCTCTCGCCCGCCCGCCATTCCGTGACCATGAACGGCCCGGCAGCGACCGGCTTGGTGTTCCACTCCCAAGTGAGCATGTCGGCCGGCTCGCCTGTGGCATGCTTGGGGAAGATCCCTGCCGAGAACTGGCCGAGGTAATCGGGATACGGCGCCGCGTACGTCACGACCGCGGTCGCGTCGTCGGGCGTATCGATCGCCGTGATCTCGGCGAAACCGCCGGTCTGCGCCAGCGCGCCGCTGTCGGGGTTCGCAAGCGTCTGCCAGGTGTGGACGATATCAGCCGACGTGATCGGCTCGCCGTCGGACCACTTCAGGCCCGGCTTCAGATGCCAGGTCACGGTCTTCAGATCGGCCGACAACCCGCCGTTGTCGGTGTTCGGCAACTCGGCGGCCAACGCCGGCTGGTACTGACCCTCCGGGTCGACGTAGGTCAACCCGGTGCCGCTGACGGCATCCGCGACCTGGCGCACGATGGCAGCGTCGCCGAGATAGCGGTTGAGCGTGGTCGGCTCCTCGGGGATGATCAGCACGATCTCGCCTCCGGTGCTTCCGGTGCCTCCATCGACCGGCGCCGTCGTCGGTTGGTCGGCTGGCGCGCTGGTCGGCGCCTCGACCGGCTCCGTCGGCGCGCTCGGCGCCGCCGTGGGCGTCGCGGTGCAGGCCGAAAGGAAAAGGCTCAGGCCCAACGCCACACGAAGCAGGGAACGGGGATGTGGGGTCATCGTCTCTCCTCCTTGAGATGAACCGGAATGTGGTTGCGCGTCAGCCCTTCGCGCCGCGCACGAGATACGGGTCGAGTCCGTCGCGTAACCCATCGCCGATGTAGTTCACGGTCATCGCAACCAAAAAGATCAGCAGGCCGGGGAAGATCGCCAGCCACGGCGCGCGAAAGATATGTTGCTGCGCCTCCTCCAGGATATTGCCCCAGCTGGCCGTCGGCGGCTGGATGCCGAAACCCAGGTAGCTCAGGCCCGACTCGGTGATCACGGCAAACGCCATCTGCAACGTGCCGTTGACCAGGATCGGGCCGAGACAGTTCGGCAGGATGTGCCCCAGAATGATGCGCGCGTCGCCGGCGCCCAACGCGCGCGCCGCCGTCACGAAGTCGCGCTCGCGCAGCACCAGCACCAGCCCGCGCACAAGCCGCGCGGTGTACATCCACGACAATGCCCCGATCACGACGATCACGACCAACACGCTGTTCTTGAGCTGCGGATACGGCAACTCGCGCAGGAGCGCGCTGATCAGGATCAGCACAAACGTCGTCGGGAACGTCAAAAAGGCGTCGGTGACGCGCATCAACACGTTGTCGATCCAGCCGCCGTAATACCCGGCGGACGCCCCGATGGCGGTGCCGATCCCGAGCGTCAGCACAGTCGAAAGCAGGCCGACCGCGAGCGAGATCTGGCCGCCGTGCTGCAATCGCGCCAGCAGGTCGCGGCCGCGGCTGTCGGTGCCGAGCCAGTGTTCGGCCGAAGGCGGCTGTAGTTTGTCGGCCGGCGCCTGCGCGTTCGGGTCGTATGGGTTGAGCGGCGCCAGCACCGCGGCCACGATCAGGCCGAGCAAGATCACGAGCGAGGCGACGGCCAGACCGTGGCGCGCGAACCGACGCCAGACCTGCCGCAGCATGCCTTCGGGCACGACCGCCCCGCCCTGCATGGGCTCGCGTTCCAGCACGGCGTCAGTCATAGCGCACCCGCGGGTCGAGAAAGCCGTAGAGCAGGTCGGCGAACAGATTGAAGGCCACGATCAGGATGGCGTTGATCATCACGACGGCCTGCAGCACCGGATAGTCGCGCCCACGCGCGGCGTCCCAGAACAGCCGGCCCATGCCCGGCCACGAGAAAATGTTCTCGACGAACAGCGCGCCGCTGAACACGGCCGGCAGGTCGAGCGCAAGCATGGTCACGAGCGGCAACAGCGCGTTGCGCGCGGCATGCTTGAAGATCACGGCGCGCTCGCTCAGACCCTTGGCGCGACCCGTGCGGATATAGTCCTCATTGAGGATGTCGCGCATGCTCGAGCGCAGAAAGCGCGAGTACCAGGCGATGTAGCCCGCGCTGAGCGCGATGGAGGGCAGCACCAGGTGCCACAACAGATCGGCCAGATCGCGTTCGGCGCCGACCGTGCTCATCCCGCCGGCCGGGAACAGGGGCTCGCCCGTGAGCGGGTTTTTTATCCAGATATAGAAGATGAGGATGAGGATCAGGCCCAGCCAGAACGTCGGCACCGACTGGCCGGCGAAGCTCAGCGAGGTCAAGGCGTGATCGAACCACGAGTACGGCCGGCTGGCCGCGATCACGCCGGCCGGCACCGCGAGGGCGAGCATCAGCAAGAACGACGCGCTGACCAGGATGAACGTGGCCGGCAGGCGCTCGTTGATCATGTCGATGACCGGTCGCCGGAACTTGATCGAGTCGCCCCAGTCCCCGGCCAGCGCGAAGTTGGCCAGCCACTTCGCATATTGGACGTAGATCGGCTGATCGAGACCAAGTCGCTCGCGCAACCGCGCCAGCTGTTCGGCCGTCACGTTCGGGTTGCGCTCGGCGGCCGCCAGCGGCCCGCCGGGCGCCGCCTTGACGATGGCGAACAGCACGGCGCTGAGGATCAACAGGATGGGAATGGCCTGCAGCGTCCGGCGCAACGCGTAGGTCGGCATGTGAGTTCGATCGAGTCGATCAGGCTTGATGAGCGATCACGCCGTCGACCACAGTCAGGTGCGGTTTGAGCTTCGCCACGGCGGCCGGCTCCTCGGCAGCGATCCGCATCAGATCACCGTCGAGCAGTACGAGATCCGCCAGATAGCCTTGCCGGATCTGGCCGCGCTCGTCTTCGCGGAACTCGGTGTAGGCCGCGTCGCGCGTGTACCCGACCAGCAACTCATCGAGCGTCAGGCGCTGGTCGGGGTCACCCGGTTGCCAGGGTTTTCGCGTCAGACCCGCCGCGATGCCGGGCATGGGGTTGTAGTCGGCGACCGGCCAGTCGGAGCCAAACGCCAGGCGCACGCCGGCCTGCTGCAGCGTCCGCCAGGCGAACGACAGCCCCCAGCGCTCTTTGCCGGCGCGCGACATCCACACGTCGCCATCGCCGGGCGCCGGCGCATGCAGCGGCTGTACCGAGCCCAGCACGCCGAGCTGTTGGAAGCGTGGCGCGTCGTCGGGATGGATGACCTCGATGTGCTCGATCCGATGCCGGCGTTCGCGCGGCGCGTTGTGGGTGATGATCCGTTCATAGCCGTCGAGCGTCCGGCGCACGGCGCCATCGCCGCAGCAATGCACGGCGATCTGCAGACCCATTCGATCGCACTCGCCGGCCATGCGCACGAAGTGTTCGAGGCTGAAGAGCGCGTCGCCGCGACTGTCCGGCATATCGGCGTATGGCTCCACCATCAACGCCGTCCACGACTCGAGCACGCCATCCATGAAGAACTTGGCCGCCCCGCCCCGCGCGAGGCCGTTGAGCCGCGCCATCTCGGCGGCCTCGGGCAGCGCCTCGAATGCGGTGTGCGGCTCGACATGGAACGGCACATAGACGCGCAGCGTCAACTCCTCGTCGCGCTCGGCCGCCCGGTACAACTCGAGCTCGGCCAGGTCGCCGTTCATGTTGTGCACGGCCGTCACGCCGGCGCGGTTCAAAGCGCGCACGCCTTCGCCAAGCCAGCGCCGTTTCTCGGCCAGCGTGGGCTCGGCGATCAGGTCCTCGAGGATATCGATGGCGCCCGCTTCGCGGAGTTCGCCGGTGGCGACGCCGTGCTCGTCGCGGACGATCACGCTATTGGGTCCGCGCACCTCGCCGCCGTGGAGGATGCCGGCCAGTTCGAGCGCGCGGGTGTTGGCCCAGCCGGTGTGTCCGTCGTAGGCGATCACCAGCACCGGCCGGTCGGGCACGGCGGCGTCGAGGTCCGCGCGCCCGCCGATGACGTCATAGGCGGCGCCGCGCCCTTGCACCCAGGCCACGTCGGGGTGCTCGGCGGCGAAGGTCTTGAGCACGTCGACCACGGCCTGCGTCGTCTGCAGCCCATAGAGCTGCGCGCGGCTGAGGTTGAGGCTGCCATAGAGCAAGTGGAGGTGCGAGTCGATGAACCCCGGCGTGAGCGTGCACCCCTGCGCGTCGATCACGCGCGTGGTCGTGCCCCGCCAGCCGCGCGTGTCGGCCGTTGTGCCGACGTAGGCGATGCGGCGTCCGCGCACGGCCACGGCTTCGGCCGACGGGTTCCTGGGGTCACCGGTCCAGACACGCGCGTTCTCGATGATGAAATCAGCGGGTTGAGGCACGAGTTTTCTCCAGGGTGACCGCGGACGGCGGGCCGCGGGCTGTTTCGTTTTGACGAACGACGAAGCGCGTGACGCCGGGGTCACGCGGGGACCCTCAGGTGAGATCCGCAGTCGACGGTGCACCGTCCGCGGCCTGTCTCCACACAACCGGTCTGAAAAAGCGTTCCTGAAACTCGGTCAGCGCCAGGAGCTGATCGTCGGTATAGGTCAGGCCAACGGGCGCGACGACGAGCTTGTCGTCGTAGTCATCCAGCCGATGGATCACGGCCAGGACGACGCCCGAGAAGCTCGTGACTGGCTCGAAGGCTCCGACGACGTACGCGTCCAACGGCTCGCCGTCGCCGGAGATCGTCCCCGGCAGGAAGCCGTAGTTTAGCAAATAGATGAAACCGTGTGTCGGGTGGCGCGACCCAAGCGGCCGATCGATCGTGACCGTGACCCGGGTCCCGATCAGCGCCACCGCATCGTCTCGCTCCTGCGCGTTTTCAACCCTTGCTCGTGGGCTCACTCGCTGCCGCGCTCCCCGCCCCTGCGCTCCCGCGCTCACCCGTTCCCCCGCTCCGCGCGCTTCGCCGCGTCCCACAACGCGTCGAGCTCGGTCAGCGTCATCGCGTGCATGTCGCGGCCGGCGGCGGCGGCGCCCAACTCGACCTGGCGGAAGCGGCTGGCAAAGCGGAGGTTGGACTCGCGCAGCGCCGTCTCCGGGTCGACCTTGAGCCAACGCGCCCAATTGACCACGGCAAACAACAGATCGCCGATCTCGCGCCCGCGGGCATCCAGGTCGGTCTCGGCCTCGACCTCGGCGATCTCCTCGCTGACCTTGGCGCGCGGGCCGGAGATGTCGGGCCAGTCGAAACCGACCTTCGCGGCGCGCTTCTGATACAGATCGGCCTGAGCCAGCGCCGGCAGCCCCGGCGGCACGCTGTCGAGCAGACCGGCCACGGCCTCGGCGCCCGCTTCGCGTCTGGCCGCCCGCTCCGCCGTCTTGACCGCCTCCCAGGTCGTCACCACGGCGTCAGCGCCATCGACCTCGACGTCGCCGAACACATGCGGATGACGCCGGATCATCTTCTCGTTCAGATCGGCGATCACGTCCTGCATGGTGAACTCGCCCTCGTCGATCGCGATCTGCGCGTGGAGCACGATCTGGAGGAGCAGATCACCGAATTCCTCGCGCATCTTGTCGGCGTCATCGACGTCGAGCGCATGCAAGGTTTCGTGCGCTTCCTCGAGCAGGTAGCGCCGCAGCGTCTGATGCGTCTGCTTGCGATCCCACGGGCAGCCCTCGGGCGCGCGCAGGTGCGCCACGATCTCCTGCAGCGACTCGAACGACGAGCGCCGCGGGAGCGGCGGGACGTACAGAGACGTCAGGTGGGCGACGTGGGGGCTGCGGTCGATCTCGTACAGGGCCAGCGACTCGACCAGGACCTCGGCCGTGCCGGCGCCGTGGACGAGCTGCACGTCATGCTCGTCCGGATACTGGTTCATCAGCGTGAGCTTGACCTGGCTGGCCACCTCGGGCGAGTAGACCTGAGCGACGAGCGCCGGCAGATCCGCGTGGAATTGCGGATGGTGACCCGCGCCGACGTCGATGCCGTCGACGATCTGCAGGCCCGGCAGCGCATCGACTCCGAGCGCGGTCAGGGTGGGTTCGATGAAGGACAGGCCGGCGATGATCCGCACCGGCAGCCCGCGTTCGGCGGCGCCCGTCTGGATGAGCAAGACGGCTCGCTCGGCCACCAGCGGGTGCCCGGGCACGGCATAGACCACGCCCTCGGGCCGCGCGCCAAGCGCGAGCACGCGTTCGGCGATCGTGGCGTACACGTCGGCGAAGTCGGCGCGTGTCTCGTAGACCTCGTCGAAGCTATGCAATGTGACGCGCTCCGGGAGCCCGGCCAGCGTGGGGTGCCGCGCCGTGCGCACCCACACCTCTGGCGCCGTGGTCAACACGTCCCACGCCGCGCGCGACAGGTCGCCGGGATCCCCCGGCCCAAGCCCAACGATCGTGATCAGTCCCATAGGCCCGAAGTGTACCAAAGCCCGAGGCGGGAAATAAAAGAACGAGGTGATCCGGAGGGTCGGCTTTGGCCAATCCCCCGGATCACCTCGTCTATTCGTTCGATTGGCGCAGGCTCAGCGCTTGGTGTACGTCGGAGCCTTGCGGGCGCGCTTGAGACCAGGCTTCTTGCGTTCCTTCTCGCGGTCGTCGCGTGTCAGGAAGCCGCCCTTGCGGAGCGCCTTGCGCAGCTCGGGATCGAGCTTGAGCAGTGCGCGGGCAACGGCCAGCTTGGCCGCGCCCACCTGGCCGGTCACGCCGCCGCCCTCGACCTTGATGCTGACATCGAACTTGTCAGCCAGGCCGGCGGTGGTCAGCGGACCCACCACGGCAGCGAGATCGCCCATGCGCGGGAAATAGTCGGCGCCCGTGCGGCTGTTGCACGTGATCGTGCCGCTGCCGCTCATCAGACGCGCCCGCGCCGAGCTGCTCTTGCGTCGGCCGATGCCCTCGTAATACTGTGTCGTCGCCATAGGTTCAGTTCAATCCTTCTCGTGCGGCCGAGGCTCAGGCGGCCTTGGGCTGCTGGGCTTGATGCGGGTGCTCAGGGCCGGCATAGACCTTGAGCTTCTTGATCAGCTGCCGGCCGAGCCGGTTGTGCGGCAGCATCCCGCGAACGGCGTGGGTCACCACGCGGTCGGGATGCTTGGCCAGCTGATCGCGCAGGCTGGTGATGCGCAGGCCGCCCGGATAGCCGGAGTAGTCGTAGTACTCCTTCTCCTCCATCTTGCCGCCGGTCACCGTGATCTTCTCGGCGTTGATCACGACGACGAAGTCGCCGGTGTCGAGGCCGGGCTGGAAAGTCGGCTTGTGCTTGCCGCGCAGCAGTTGGGCGATCTTGGTCGCAAGGCGCCCCAGGTTCTGGTCCGCCGCGTCGACGATCACCCACTCGCGCTGCACGTCGTTCTGCTTCAAAACATACGTCTTGTTCACTCTCACCACTCCCGGGCTCTCTCCGGCCTGTCGCCTCGCTAGCCCCGATCTGCGTTGTCGTTACGGCCGCCCGAGGGTCAACCGCGTCTCAATACAGCACTTCGTCCAGACACAGCCCACGCGCCGGTGCGACCGGCGGGCATTGGCTGCGGTCCCGCGCTGCAAGCAGCGCCGCGAACCGGTCGGTTGTCATCACACCGCTCCCCACCCGGATCAACGCGCCCACCACGCTCCGCACCATGCGGAACAGGAAGGCGTCGGCCCGGATGTAGAACCGCCAGGTCTCGTTGGCCACGACCCACTCGGCTCGCTGCACCGTCCGCACCGTGTTGGTCCCCTCGTCGGGGTCGGTGCCGAAGGTCGCGAAGTCGTGTCGGCCGAGCAGGTTCGCCGACGCGGCGGCCAGGGCCGTCGCATCCAGAACCTCCGAGACATGCCACGCGTACCGATCGCGCAAGGCCGCCCGTTGCGGCCCCTGGTACACGGTGTAAACGTACGCTCGCGCTTTCGCGCCGTAGCGCGGATGAAAATCCGCCGCCGCCTCGCCCGCTCCCCGCACCGACACATCGGGCGGTAGTTGGGCGTTGAGCGCCCGGACCAGCGCGTCTGGGGTGTGGCGCCAGTCGTGATCGAAAGCGATCACCTGCCCGCGCGCGTGCACCCCGCTGTCGGTGCGGCCCGCCGCCAGTAGCGACGCGCCGCGCCATCCGATCCGACCAAGGGCTCCCTCGAGCTCGCCCTGCACCGTCCGGTGCCCGGGCGCCTGCCGTTGAAAGCCCTCGAACTCGGTGCCGTCGTATTCGACGGTGGCCCGATAGCGCATGGCCCCGTCGCCGTTCGGCGCCCTTATTCCTCGACGAACTCGATCACGGCCATCGCGGCGGCATCGCCCTTACGCGGCCCGAGCTTCAGGATGCGCGTGTACCCGCCGGCGCGCTTGGCGTAGCGGGGCGCGATCGTCTCGAACAGCTTCTTGACGACGTCGCTGCCCGTGAGCTTGGCGGCGGCCACCTGGCGCGCGTTCGCGACGCCGACCTTCCCGGCCTTGCCCTCCGCCTCGCCGGCCTTCAGGCCGCGCTTGGCGGTGGTCACCAGCTTCTCGACCTCGCTGCGGATGAACTTGGCTTTCGCCTCGGTCGTCTCGATCCGCTCGTGCGTGATCAGCTGCGAGATCATGGTCTTGCGCAGCCCATTGCGCTGCGCCGTGTTCCGGCCAAGTTTCAGGCCGGCGACTCCGTGCCTCATTGTGCGTTCTCCAATTCAGGCGTGGCAGGCGCCGCGCCCGGATCCTGGTCTTTCAGATAGCCCTTCTCGCGCAGCTTGACCCGCAGCTCGTCCAGGCTCTTGTCGCCGAAGTTGCGGATGGCCAACATGGCTTCTTCGCCCTTGTTGAGCATGTCCAGCACTTCGCCGACCGTGGTGATGCCGGTGCGCTTGAGCGAGTTGAACACGCGCACCGAAAGATCGAGGTTCTCGATCGGCATCTCGTAGATCTCGCTCGACATCCGCGGGGCTTCTTCGGCCGGCGCGGCGGGCGCGAGGCTTTCCTCGGTGACGCCGGCGACCAGCCGCAGATGCGCCATCAGCATCTGGGCCGAGGTCTTCAACGCCGTCTCCGGCCGGATCGTGCCGTCGGTCCAGATCTCGATCACGAGCTTGTCGTAGTTCGTGTTCTGACCGACACGCGCGCGCTGCACTTCGAACGCGACGCGCTTGATCGGGCTAAAGATCGCGTCGACCGGCACTTCGCCGATCGGCAGACGTCCGCGCTCGTCCGACGGCGAGTAGCCGCGACCGCGCTGGACGGTCATCTCGATCTCGAGCCGGGCCTTGTCGTTATCGGCCGTGAAGAGATAGAGATCGGGGTTGACGATCTCGACCTCGGCCGGCGCGACGATGTCGGCCGCCGTGACCTGGCCTTCGCCCTGGACGTCGAGGCGCAACCGCGCCGTCTCGCCCTGGTGCAACACCAGGCGCAGCTGCTTGACCTGCAGCAGCAGCTGAGTCATGTCTTCTTTGACGCCCGGGATGTCCGAGAACTCGTGGGGCACGTCCGAGACGCGCACCGACGTCACCGCGGCACCCTCGAGCGACGACAACAGCACGCGGCGCAGGGCGTTGCCCAGCGTGGTGCCATAGCCAGACTCGAGCGGGCTGATGATGAACTTCCCGTAGTTCCGCGAGATGCTATCGCCCTCGATCTTCGGCAACACCATATTGCCAATGACGCTCATATCGGTATCCTCTTTCCCCGTCGGGCCGACCGAGGCCGGCCCGCCTCACCTAGCGACTAGCGCGAGTAGTACTCGACGATCAGCTGCTCGTTGAGGTTGGCGTCGATGTCTTCGCGGAGCGGCATCTTGGCGACCTGACCGGAGAGCGTGCTCCAGTTGCGGTTCAGCCAGGCCGGCGCAGCGCGGCCCTCGTCCATCGACTTGAGCTCGCGGAAATACGTGCGGCCCGAGGCGATCTGCCGCACTTCCACCACGTCCCCGACCTTGAGGATCGACGACGGAGCCTTGTTGCGGCGGCCGTTGACATTGATATGGCCATGGGCCACCAGCTGACGCGCCTGCGCGCGGCTGGAGGCGTAGCCGAGGCGGTAAACCACGTTGTCCAGACGGCGCTCGAGGATCTGGAGCAGCGCGGTGCCGGTGACGCCGCGGCTCTTCAACGCCTCTTCGTAATAGCGCCGGAACTGGCTCTCGAGCACGCCGTACACGCGGCGCGCCTTCTGCTTCTCGCGCAACTGCTGCAAGAAGTCCGACGAGCGATTGCGCTTGAACTGCGCGTCACGCCCGTGCTGGCCGGGCGCGAAGTCGCGCCGGTTGTCCTGCTTCTCGAACGGGCACTTCACTGACAAACAGCGCGCGCCCTTGAGGTAAAGCTTCTCGCCCTCGCGCCGGCACAGCCGGCAAACCGGGCCCGTATACTTCGCCATGCGGTCTCGTCCTTCCGAATTTCGCTGATCAGCCTGGAATCACGGATCACGGCGGAGGCAACGCCTCCGCACACGTCTTACATGCGGCGGCGCTTCGGCGGCCGACACCCGTTGTGCGGGATCGGCGTGATGTCCGTGATCGACCGCACTCGCATCCCCGCGCTCTGGATGGCGCGGATCGCGCTCTCACGCCCCGGGCCGGGCCCCTTGATGAACAGGTCGCACTCGTTCATGCCCAGGTTGACCGCGGTCTGAGCCGCCTGCTGCGCGGCCACGCGGGCCGCGTACGGCGTGCTCTTGCGGGAGCCCTTGAAGCCGGCCGTGCCGGCCGAGCCCCAGCACACGGTCTGCCCCTGCTGGTCGGTGAAGGTGATGATGGTGTTGTTGAACGACGCAAAGACGTGACCCTGCCCGTGAGCCGGGACGTTGCGTTTGCTCGTCGTGCGACGAGCGGCCTTGACTGGACGTGCCATGTTCCCTCTTGCGATCCGTGAAACGTGCCTGAGCCTGGTTGACGACGACGCTGCTCAGCCGCGGGTCGGAAGGAAGGTGACCCTGACAGCGCCGTCGTCGCCCGAGGCGGTCTCTGCGGGGCAAAGCCCCGCAGCTTGTTACTTCTTCTTCGCGCCGCGGCGTCGACCGCGCCCGGCCACCGTCTTCTTGGCGCCCTTGCGCGTGCGTGAGTTCGTGCGCGTGCGCTGACCGCGCGTCGGCAGATTGCGGCGATGGCGCAGGCCGCGGTAACAGCCGATCTCGATCAGGCGCTTGACGTTGAGCTGCAGCTCGCGCCGCAGATCGCCTTCGAGCACGTAGTGCTGGCCGATGAAATCGCGGATGGCCTGCTGCTCGGCCTCGGTCAGGTCCTTGACGCGCGTGTCAGGGCTGACGTTGGTCGCCTTGAGGATGTCCTGCGAGCTCTTCAGGCCGATGCCGAAGAGGTAAGTCAGCCCATATTCGACGCGCTTGTCGCGCGGCAGGTCGACACCTTCGATACGCATACTTGGTCGCTCTCCTAAAACCCCGACGCGGTCAGCCTCGGGCCAACACCCGGCGCGCACTCGGCGCGCCGGCTTCGGTCTTACCTCAACCCTGGCGCTGCTTGTGCGTCGGGTCGGTGCAGATCACATACACGCGGCCGTGACGGCGCACAATCTTGCACTTCGCACAGCGCTTTCGGATCGATGCTTGCACTTTCATGACAAAACTCCCAAATCCTGCGCCGTTTGTGAAGCCTGTCACGGCGCAAACGGCGATTATACAGCACGTTTTGGTAACCTGTCCAGCCGTTTACCGGTCTGGCAGTAGGGTCAGGATCTCGGCCTCGCCACCGTCGGTCACCGCCACGGTGTGCTCGAAATGGGCCGTCCAGGCGCCTGAGACCGTCCGAACCGTCCAGCCGTCGTCGTCCTCTTCCAGCGCCGGATCCCCGGCGATGACCATCGGTTCGATCGCGAACGTCATCCCCGCCCGCATGACCATCCCGGTGCCCGCCCGTCCCCGGTTGGGCACGTCGGGCGCCTCGTGCAGCTCGCGCCCCACCCCGTGGCCTTCATACTCCCGGGCCAGGTTTAGGCCGTGACCGCCCTCGACATACGTCTGGATCGCGGCCGCGATATCGCCCAGGCGATTGCCCGCCCGGGCTTGCGCGATACCGCGCGCCAGAGCCGACTCGGTCACCTCGAGCAGCCAACGGGCCTGGGTGCTGATGGCACCCACGCCGACTGTGATCGCGCTGTCGGCGACGTAGCCTTCGAAACGCACGCCGCAATCCAGTTTGACCAGGTCCCCCTCGGCCAGGACCCGCCGCCCCGGCATGCCGTGGATCAGCTCGTCGTTGACCGAGATCGTGGTCGCATGCGGATACGGCACCGGGCCGGGCACGCCTTTGAAGGCGGGCACGCCCTTATGCTGCGCGATCACGCGTTCAGCGATCTTGTTAAGGGCCGCGGTGGTCACACCGGGCTTGGCGGCCGCCGCCATCTCTGCCAGGGCCAGCGCGTTGATCCGCCCGGCCGTTCGCATGAGCGCCAATTCGCGCGCGCTCTTGAGGCTGACCGCCATCCCGACCGTCTGACTTACCGGCTGCCGATCCGGGCTTCGATCGCCGCTCGGATCTTGGCAGTCACTTCGACGACGGACTGTTCGCCGTCGAGCTCAACCAGCAGCCCGCGCTCGCGATAGTAGTCCTCGAGCACGAGCGTCTGGCTCAGAAAAACCTTGATCCGCTTGGCCAGCACCTCGGGCTGATCGTCCGCCCGGCCGCTGGTCAGCGCCCGATTGGCGACCCGCTCGAGCAGCGTGCTCTCGCGCACCTTCAGCGACAGCACCACGTCAACTCTTCCGTCGTACTCGGCCAGCAGACCGTCCAGCGCATCGGCCTGCGGGACGGTGCGCGGAAAACCGTCGAGCACCGCGCCGTTGGCCGCGTCCGCTTCGTGCAACCGGCCCCGGATCATGTCCACCGTGACATCGTCCGGCACCAGCTCACCGCGATCCATGTACCCTTTCGCCAGCTGACCGAGCGGCGTATTCTCGCTCAGATGGCGCCGGAATATGTCCCCAGACGCGACGTGCGGGATCCCATATTCCGCCTTCAGAATGGCCGATTGTGTCCCTTTGCCTGCGCCTGGAGCCCCAAACAGCAGGATGTAGGTCGGCATCGCTCCCCCCATCGCAGCGGCTAGGCGGCCCGCCGACATGCGGGCCGAGTCGCCGTCACTTGACCAGCAGCGTATCCGAGTAGCCGCGCAGTTTCAACTCCGCGTCAAGCCCGGCAAACGTGTCGCGCACAACACCCACGACGATCAGCAGACCCGTGCTCAAGATCGAGAGCCGGCCGGCGATCGGGATGAGATTGGTGAACTGGACGATGAACGGCAGCACAGCCACGAAGCCGAGGAACAACGCCCCAGGCAGCGTGATGCGCGAGAGCACCTTGTTCAGATACTTCTGCGTCGGCGCGCCCTTGGTGATGCCCGGGATCTGCGCGCCCTGGCGCTTGAGCGCCTCGCCGTAGTTCTGCTGCTCGAACAAGACCGTGGTGTAGAAGAACGTGAACGCCACCACCATCAGGAAGAAGATCAGCACGTACCACGGGCTCTGCGCGCCGAAGAAGTCGCCGATCGCCACGGCCGTCTGGGCGACCCACGGCGTCTCCGAGTTCCTGAAGAAGCCGGCGATGATCGCCGGGAACGTCAGGATCGACTGCGCGAAGATGATCGGGATCATGCCGGCCATGTTGACCTGCAGCGGCAGCGAACCGCGCACCGGCATGCTCTGGCGATTGCCGATCCGCCGTCCGGGGTACATCACCGGCACGTTGCGGCGGCCCTGCTGCACGTACACGATCGCGAGGACCATGAGCGTGATCAGGATGACGAAGATCACCAGCGACTGGATCCGGGTCTGCTCGTCGCTCAACATCGTGGCGATGTTGAACGGAACGCGCGAGACGATGCCGGCGAAGATGATCAACGACAGGCCCTGCTTGCGCAGACCGTATTCCGAGATCAGCTCGCCCAGCCAGATCGCGAACATCGTGCCGCCCGTCATCGCGATGATCATGGTGATCGTCGGCAGGTTCCAACCGAGCGTGAAGGTCAGTGGGCTTGTGCCGGCGCTGAACTGGCTCAGGATGATGTTGATCTGCCCGAACGCGTTCAAGGCGGCCATCGGCACCGCCAGGTAGTACGTCCAGCGTTCCTGCATCTCGCGATAGCGGGTCGGGTCTTCTTCCTGCATCTGTTGCATGCGCGGGATGACCGGCGTCAGCAGCTGCAGGATGATCTGGGCCGTGATGTACGGATACACGCCCATCGCCAGCACCGAGAGGTTCGACACCGTGCCGCCCGAGAGCAGGTCGAGCAGGCCGACCAGGTTGCCCCCGGCGCTCTGCCCCGAGTTCAGCAGTTGCTGAACGGCGTCGGCGTTGATGCCCGGAACGGGGATGTGCGCCGCCAGGCGGTAGACCACCAGCAGCGTGATCGTGATCAGGATCCGATTGCGCAGATCCTCAGCCGACCACACGTGCCGGAGGAAGTTCATGACGCGATCCATGGGCACTCCGTGACATTGGGGGATTGAGCGAATTAGGGATTGGACGAATGGCGCGTTAGCGCGCAATCAGCCAATCCCCCATCGCCCACTCACCCAATGATCTCCACTTTGCCGCCGGCTTTGGCGACCTTCTCGATCGCGCCCTTGGTGGCGCGATGAACCTGGATCGTCACGGGCGCGCTGATGTCGCCGTAACCCAGCAGCACGACCGGCTGCTCCAGGTTGCTGATCAGGCCGGCCGCGAGCAGATGCTCGGGCGTCACAGCCTCGGCGCCCAGGCCCTGAAGATCGCGAACGTTGATCTCCTGGAACTCGACCCGGAACAGGTTGATAAAGCCGCGCTTGAACGGAAGGCTGCGATAGAACGGCAGGTTGCCGCCCTGGCGATACAACTTGCCGCCGCCGCCGCGTCGTGCGCCGTAACCCTTGGTGCCGCGGCCGGCGGTCTTGCCCTGGCCGGCCGCGATGCCGCGACCAACTCGGCGCTTGCGCCGCGTCGCGCCCACGTTCGGGGCGATCTCGTGTGTCTTCATGGTCGGCCTCCTACGCCGCCTCCACCTTGACCAGGTGGGCGACCTTGTAGAGCATGCCCCGCAGTTGCGGCGTATCGGCCTGCTCGACCGTCTGGTGGATCCGCCGCAGACCGAGCGCCCGGATCGTGCCTTTGTGCTTCGGGGTCAGGCCGATGACGCTGCGGAGCAGCGTGACCTTGACCGTCTTGGCGGGTGCCGTCTTAGCCATTGCGCTTCTCCCGCATGAAGAACGGCGTCACCGAGCGGATGCTGCGGCCGCGCTCGCGGGCTTCCTGGCGCGGATCGTGTTGGCGCTGCCCTGGCTCTTGGTCAGGATGTCGCGCACACCGGCGGCCTCGAGCACGGCGCGCACGCCGCCGCCCGCGATGACGCCCGTGCCGGGCGAAGCCGGCTTGAGCAACACCTTGGCGCCGCCGAACTTGGACGTGATCTCGTGCGGGATGGTCGTCCCGGCGAGGGTCACGGCCTTGAGTTGCTTGCGCGCGCGCTCGGTCGCCTTGCGGATCGCATCCGGCACGGTGCGGCTCTTGCCGATGCCGATGCCGACGCGGCCCTTGTTGTCGCCGGCGACGACGGTCACGCGGAACGCGAACCGGCGACCGCCCTGGATGACTTTGGCGACGCGGGCGATGTCGACGACGCGCTCGTCGAGCTCTTCCTTGTTCTCGTCGACGCGCGGCTCACCGCGGCGATTGTCCCGATTGCCGCCGCCGCCACCCCCGCGCTGGGGCCCACGCTGCTGTCGTTGTTGTGGCATTTAGAACTCCAATCCGCCCTCGCGGGCGCCATCGGCCACGGCCTTGACGCGCCCGTGATACTTGTAACCGCCGCGATCGAAGATGACGGCCTTGATCCCCGCGGCCAGCGCGCGCTTGGCGACCGCGATCCCGACCAGTTTCGACATCTCGCTCTTCTTCTTGCCCGTCATCTCGCCCTTGAGCTCTGCGTCCAGCGAGGACGCCGACACCAGGGTCACGCCCCGGCTGTCGTCGATCACCTGGGCATAGATGTGGCTCAGGCTGCGGAAGATGTTCAAGCGCGGCCGATCGGCCGTCCCCGCGACCTTGGCGCGAACCCGCTTGTGGCGGCGCGCACGTGAATCCACCCGACTGACTCTCGCCATGTTTCATCCACTCCTTCGGCGGCGCATCGCCCTGGCCGGGCCCTGGGCACGCCGCGGTCAAGCGGCAGCACCCTGCGCCATCCGGATGACGGTCGGTTATCCGACCTTGCCGGCCTTGCCGGCCTTGCGGCGAACGATCTCGCCGACGTATCGCAGACCCTTGCCCTTGTAGGGCTCCGGCGGCCGCCAGGCGCGGATGTTGGCCGCCACCTGACCGACCTGTTCGCGGTCGACGCCCGTGATCGTGATCACGCGCGTCTTCTCGTCGACGGCGAAGGCGATGCCGTCCGGCGGCTCGACCTCGACCGGGTGCGAGAACCCGAGCGCCATCACCAGCTTCTTGCCCTTCATCTCGGCGCGGTAGCCCACGCCTTCGACCTGAAGCGCCTTTGCGAAGCCGGTGCTCACGCCCTGGATCATGTTGTTCAACACCGCGCGGGTCGTGCCGTGCAGGGCCTTGATCTGGCGCTCTTCCGAGGAGCGCACGCAATGAACCTCGCCGTCCTTCTGCTCGATCGCGATGATCGGCGAGAACGTCCGGCTCAATTCGCCCTTCGGGCCCTTGACCTTGACCGCGCTGCCCTTGATGTCGATCGTGACGCCCTTCGGCAGCACGATCACCTTCTTGCCAATACGGGACATGTCCGTGCCTCCCTTACCAAACCTTGCACAGGACCTCGCCGCCGACGCCCAACTTGCGCGCCTTGGCGCCCGTCATCACGCCCTTCGGCGTTGACAGGATTGCGATGCCCATGCCCGAGAGCACCCACGGGATGTCCTTGCGGCCCGAGTAAATCCGCCGGCCCGGCTTGGACACGCGCTCGATGCCCGAGATGACGGGCTTCTTGGCGCGGCGCTCGCCCACGTACTTCAGGCTCACGCGGAGCGTCGCCTGCACGCTGCCCTCGGTGGCCAGTGTGGCGAAGTCCTCGATAAAGCCCTCTTCCTTCAAAATCTGGGCGATGGCCAGCTTGAGCCGGCTGTTCGGCAATGAGACACTCGCGTGCCCGGCCATCAACCCGTTGCGGATGCGCGTCAGCATGTCCGCGATAGGATCGCTCTGCATGTCGTCAGACCTCCTGCTGCTTCCGACTCACCACGACGACTTGACCACGCCCGGGATTTGCCCGGCCAAGGCCAGCTCGCGGAAGCAGATGCGGCACAATTTGAAGCGGCGGATGTACCCGCGTGGGCGACCGCACCGCACGCAGCGGTTGCGCACGCGCACCGCATACTTGCGCCGCGTTTCTCGAACGATAATGCTTGTCTTCGCCATGCCTTACGCGCCTTTCTTCCGGAACGGCATGCCCAGAATCTGCAGCAATCGCCGCCCGTGCTCATCGGTCTTCGCCGTGGTCACGACCGTGATCTCCATGCCGCGCAGCTTGTCGATCTTGTCGTACTCGATCTCCGGGAAGACCAGTTGCTCGCGCAGGCCCAGCGTGTAGTTGCCGCGCCCGTCGAAGCTGTCGCCCGGGATCCCGCGAAAGTCACGCACGCGCGGAAGCGCGATGTTCATCAGACGGTCGAGGAACGACCACATGCGCTCGCCGCGCAGCGTCACCTTGACGCCGATCGCCTTGCCCTCGCGCAGCTTGAAGTTCGAGATCGACTTGCGCGCCTTGGTCACAACCGGCTTCTGCCCGACGATGGTCGTCAGGTCGTTGACCGCCGCGTCAACCGCCTTGTTGTCGGTCAACGTTTCGGACCCAACGCCGATGTTCACGACCACCTTCGTGACCTTCGGGACCTCCATGATGTTGGAGAACCCGAACTCCTTGCGGAGCGCCGGCACGATTTCGGTCTTGTATCGCTCTTGCATATGATGCATGTTCGCCGCTCCTTGTTACTTATCCAGCGGCTCGCCGCTAACCTTGGCCACGCGCACCGTCTTCTCGCCGACTTTCTTGAAGCCGACACGCGTCGGCTTGCCCGACTTCGGGTCGACCAGCATGACGTTCGCCAGCGGGATCGGCGCGTCGAACTCGACGATCTGCGGTTGGCCGGCCGGCCCCTGCTGGCCCGGCTGCGGCTTCTTGTGCTTCTTGCGCACGTTCAGGCCCGACACCACAACCAGGCCCTTCTTCGGGTCAACGCTGATCACTTCGCCGCGTTTACCCTGATCATCCCGGCCCTTGAGCCGGTTCTTGAGGCCGGCGATGACCTCGACCGTGTCACCTTTGCGGATCTTTTGCTTCGCCATCCCACACCTCTAGAGCACTTCGGGCGCCAGCGACGCGATTTTCAGGAAGCCCTTTTCGCGTAGCTCGCGCGCCACAGGTCCGAAGATGCGGGTCCCTTTCGGGTTCTCGCCGTCCTCGTCCAGGATCACGGCCGCGTTGTCGTCGAAGCGGATGTACGAACCGTCATCACGCTTGTATTCTTTCGCCGTCCGCACGATCACGGCCTTGACGATCGCGCTCTTCTTGACCGCGCCAACCGGCGTGGCCTCTTTGACGGTGGCGACCACGACGTCACCGATATGCCCATAGCGGCGCTTCGACCCGCCCAGGATGCGGATCACCAGCAATTCGCGCGCGCCGGTGTTGTCGGCGACCACCAGGCGGGATTCCTGCTGGATCATGCCGACTCTCCTTCAGACGAGAGCTCGCTCACCTGGATGCCGCGCTGCAGAACGGTCTCGACCGCCCAGCGCTTGCGCGCGCTGATCGGGCGGGTCTCGACGATCTGCACGACATCGCCAGGCTTGCAGGCCTGCTCGTCGTGGGCCAGATACTTCGCGGTGCGATGCACGACCTTGCCGTACAACGGGTGCCGCATGCTGCTGGCGACCTCGACCGAGACGGTCTTGGTCATCTTGTTGCTCACCACTTTGCCAATCAATCGCCGGCGGGCCATCTCACTTCTCCTTCTTCGCCGCCAACTCGGCCGCGATTTGTCGCTCACGCAAGATGGTCGACACCCGCGCGATATCACGCCGAGTCGCCTTCAAGCGGCTGGAGTCCTTCTGCTGCCCGGAGTACAACTTGAACCGGAGGTTGAAGAGCTCATGGCGCAGATCGTCCAGCTTGGCCTTAAGCTCCTCGGTCTGCAGTTCTCGTGTTTCTTTGGCGTGCATCGCTTACCCTCCCGCCGTGACGATCTCGTCTTTGACCAACATCTTCGTCTTGATCGGCAGCTTGTGCGACGCCAACCGGATCGCCTCACGGGCGATGTCCTCGGGCAGACCGGCCACCTCGAAGATGATGCGCCCCGGCTTGATCACGGCGACCCAGTGGTCGACCGCGCCCTTGCCGGTGCCCATGCGCGTCTCCGCCGCCCGGTGGGTCACCGGTTTGTCGGGGAAGATGCGCACCCAGACCTTGCCGCGGCGCTTCATGTAGCGCACCAGGGCGCGACGGGCTGCCTCGATCTGGCGCTGGGTCAGCCAGCACGGCTCGAGAGCCTGCAGACCGAACTCACCGAACGCCATCGTGACGCCCCGGGTCTCATGGCCGGTCATCCGGCCGCGTTGCTGCTTGCGCCACTTGACGCGCTTTGGCAGTAGCATGTCTCTTTAGTCTCCTAGTCGAGTAGTCAGGTAGTCAGGTAGTCAATGCGTCGGGGACCGACTATTTGACTACTGGACTACTGGACCGCTTGACTACTCGCTTACGTATACGCCTTCTTCGGTCGGCGCCGCGACCTCGGCCTGCTCGGGCATCTTCTCGCCCTTGTAGATCCAGACCTTGATGCCGATCCGGCCGAAGGTGGTGAGCGCCTCGCCGCGGGCGAAGTCGATGTCGGCCCGCAGCGTCTGCAGCGGTACCTGACCCTCGCGCTGCAGTTCGCGGCGGCTCATCTCGGCGCCGTTCAGACGGCCCGAGCACACGATCTTGATGCCCAGCGCGCCCTGGCGCATCGCCTGCTGCACGGCGCGTTTCATCGCGCGGCTCTGGCTGATGCGGCGCTGGATCTGGTCGGCGATGTTGTCGGCGACCAGCTTGGCCTCCAGGTCGGGCTGCGTGATCTCTTCGACCTCGAGCTTGACCTTGCTGCCGGTCAGCTGCTCCAGCTTCTGGCGCAGCACCTTGACCGCCGCGCCCTTGCGGCCGATCAGGATGCCCGGCTTGGCCGTGTAGACCGACACCGTCACGTTCGATGGCGACCGATCGATCTCGATGTGCGAGACGGCCGCCTTCGGCGCCTCCGTGAAGATCAACTTGCGGATCGCCAGGTCCTGCTGCAGGTTCTGCGCGTACTTGCCCTTTGGCGCGAACCAATGCGACTGCCAGTCCTTGATGATGCCGAGGCGGTAACCGATGGGATGAACTTTACGACCCATGCGTTTTCTGCTCCCTCGCCGGCCTCAGGCCGACTTCTCCGAAACCACGATCGTGATATGCGACGAACGGCGCAGCAACGGCTTGAAACGCCCGCGGGCGCCGAAGCGGCGCCACTTGCGGGTCGGCGCCTCGTCGACATACGCCTCGCTGATCACCAGGTCGCCCCGGTTCAGGTTGGCGTTTTCCTCGGCGTTGGCGATGGCCGAGCGCACGACCTTGTACACGGCGTGGGCCGCGTTCTTCGGCGTGTATTTCAGGATGTTCAGGGCGTCGTCGGCCTTCTTGCCGCGCACCAGGTCCACCACGAGGCGGGCCTTCTGCGCGCTGATGCCGACGTAACTCGCCGACGCGCGTACTTGCTGGCTCATGCCGGCTTAGCTCCTTCCGGCGCCTTCTCTTCCTTGGACACGTGTCCGCGGAAGGTGCGCGTCGGCGCAAACTCGCCGAGCTTGTGGCCGACCATGTTTTCGGTCACGTAGATCGGCACATGGCGGCGGCCATCGTGCACGGCGATCGTGTGGCCGACCATCTGCGGGAAGATCGTGCTCGCGCGGCTCCACGTCCGCACCACCTTCTTCTCGCCCTTCGTGTTCATGGTCTCGATCCGCTTCAGCAGCTTCGGCTGAACGAAAGGACCCTTCTTGAGTGATCGCGACATAGTTCAATCCCTATCCGGTGGCCCGCTAACGGGCGCTCACCCTTAGCGCTTCTTCCCGCGACGCTTGACGATGAACCGCGTCGACTGCTTGTTGCGGCGGGTCTTGTAGCCACGGGTCGGCTTGCCCCACGGGCTGCGCGGGCCCGGCTTGCCCACCGGCTGTCGGCCTTCGCCGCCGCCGTGTGGGTGGTCGCGCGGGGACATCGCCGTACCACGCACCGTCGGGCGGATGCCCATGTGGCGCTTGCGGCCGGCCTTGCCGAGCTTGACGTTGCTGTGGTCCAGGTTGCCGACGATGCCGATCGTCGCCAGGCATTCCTGTCGGATCAGACGCACTTCGCCCGAGGGCAAACGCACCTGGGCGTAGTCGCCTTCCTTGCCAAGCAACTGCGCGGCCCCGCCCGCGGAGCGCGCGATCTGGCCGCCCTTGCCGGGCTGCAGCTCGATGTTGTGGATCAGCGTGCCGACCGGGATCTGCGAGATCGGCAGCGCGTTGCCGGCCCGGATGTCGGCTTCCTTGCGCGACGCGATGATCGTGTCGCCGACCTTGAGCTCGAGCGGCGCGATGATGTAACGCTTCTCGCCGTCGGCGTAGAACAGCAACGCGATGCGCGCCGTCCGGTTCGGGTCGTATTCGATCGCCGCGACCTTGGCCGGGATCTCGTATTTGTTCCGCTTGAAGTCGATCACGCGGTAGTGGCGCTTCTCGCCGCCGCCGCGATGGCGGATGCTGACCGTGCCGTTGAAGTCGCGGCCGTTGATCTTGGCCTTGCGGCGCAGCAGGCTGCGCTCGGGCGTGGTCTTCGTGATCTCTTCGAACGTCGGGCTGGTCATGCCGCGCCGGCCCGGCGACGTGGGTTTGTAGACTTTGACGGCCATTATCCTTGCACCCCTCCAAAGCCGAGCGTGTCGATCGACTGATCGGCCCGGATGGTCACCATCGCCTTCTTGTAGGTCGCCTTGCGCACGACCACCCGGCGAGTCTTCCCGCGGCGACCGCGCTTGGCCGGCGACACGACCACGTTCACCCGAACCACGTCGACGTCGAAAAGCGTCTCGACGGCTTCCTTGATCTGGGACTTGGTGGCCTCGCCCGCCACTTCGAACACGTACTGATGCAGTTTGATGCCCTGGAAACGGCTCTTCTCGGTCTCGATCGGCCGCCGCAGGACCTCGTAAAGGTTCGCCATGACGACCGCTCCTTAGCCGAGGTAGCTCGCCAGAACTTCAAGGGCCGCCACCGGCAGCACGACAGCATCGGCGCCGAGCAGATCCTTGATGTTCAGGTAATTCGCGCGCAGGTACTTGGCCGAGGCCAGGTTGCGCACCGACTTTTCAACGTTTTCGTTGGCCGCGGGCAGGAGCACCAGGGCCTTTTTGCCGGCCCCGCACAAGACGCCGAGCGCCTGCGCCATCAGCTTGGTCTTCGGCGCATCGAATGCCAGAGCGTCGACCACCACCACGGCCGAAGCCGCAGCCTTGACCGAGAGCGCCGAGCGCAGCGCCGCGCGGCGCATCTGCTTGGGCATCGCCACGCTGTAATCGCGCGGCTTCGGCGTGTGCGCCTTACCACCGCGGTTGAACACGGGCGAGCGGGTCGAGCCCTGACGCGCACGGCCGGTGCCCTTTTGCTTCCAGGGCTTCTTGCCGCCGCCGGCGACTTCGCCGCGGGTCTTGGTGCTGTGCGTGCCCTGGCGCGCGTTCGCCTGCTGGCGGACCAACGCCTGGTGCATCAGATCGGGCCGGACCGGCGCTTCGAAGATCTCAGCCGGGAGCTCGATCGTATTGACGGTTTCGCCCTTGAGGTTCTTGACTTCGACTTTCATGGTTACTTAGCCCCCTTGGCCTTGACCGAGGGCTTGATCACCACGATCGCACCGGCGCCGCCAGGGACGCTGCCCGCCACACCGAGCAAATTGCGCTCGGCGTCGACGTACGCGATCTTGATGTTGACGCTGGTGACGTTATCCTGGCCCATGTGACCGGCCATGCGCTTGCCCTTGCGCAGACGGCCCGGCGTGGTGTTCGAGGAACTGGCGCCCGGCGCGCGCGTGCGGTCGGAGGCGCCGTGGGTCTTGTCCTGGCGGCGGAAGTTGTGGCGCTTGATGCCGCCCTGGAAGCCCTTGCCTTTGGTGACGCCCGCGATATCGACGGCCTCGCCCACCGCGAAAACATCCACGGTGACCTTGTCGCCTTCTTTGACATCCGGGGTTTCGGTGCGGAATTCCTTGAGGTATTTCAGCGGCGGCAGGTTCATGCCGTTGCGCTTGAGGTGGCCCTTCTGGCCGTTCGTGAGGCGCGTGGGGTGCACCTCTTCAAACCCGAGCTGCACGGCCGAGTACTGGTCTTTCTCCGGCGTGCGCACCTGGGTGACAAAACACGGCCCAGCCTCGATCAGCGTGACAGGCGTGACGACGCCATTGTCCGCGATGAGCTGGGTCATGCCCACCTTCTTGCCGATCAGCCCTTTCATGAAAACTCCTTTATGGGCCGGGCGAACCCGGTCCCGACGACAGCCCAAACGGGCCGTCTGGTGATTTGGGACTGACTGCCTGGGCGCGGCAGCATCATCCCACAAGCCCGGCCGTTAGCCGCTCGACGGACGGCGTCTTTGCGCCACCCACTCCGCACGGCTCGTCACCCGACTTGGGCCCGGCGTTTGCCGGGCATCCCTGTTGTATTGTCTCAACCCAGAGGGTCGAAAAGGCCCGGCCGAAACTGCTGCCGGGCTCGCGACAACCCTTGAATTATACGTGCTTGTTACAGAATATGCAAGGGGCCTGTTTCACGTGAGGGATCATGCCCGGCCCACCCTGACCGATGGGGGTGGATCATCCAACAATTGCCGATTTTCCCGGCATATTCGTCGTTTTCCACTGGCACAGCCGAGAGATCTGGCGCTGGGTGACGCGGGCCGCGGTGGGCAGGCTGGCTCGGTGATGCGATGGAACAGGCTCACTTATTTCAGTCCATCAACCGATCCTCGATCTCCCAGATGTGGTCGAGTACGTGCCAGGCCGCCCGCCTGACGAAGTAACGGGCTGGCCAGCGCCTGCCTCCGCGCGGCCCGAATTCAGGGAGTTCACCGCGCGCCGAGGCCTCGAGGGTCGTCAGAATGATCGCGCGCAGACCCTCTCGATCGACGTCCTTGGGCGCCTTGCCGCCTAACGACGTCAAATAGCCGCCGCCCTCGGCGTCGACGACGTGCGCGAGGATCCCATCAGCCGATCGGCCGCCGCCACGCGGCCCGGTGCGAAGGGTGTGACCCGCGGCCTGGTCGACGCTTGCGTCGAGCGCGCGCCAGCAGCCCCTGAGCAACGCCTCCAGCCGCTTCAATTCCGTCGCAGCCAGCGGTCGTCGTTCCGCCGTCGCGACAGCACCAGGCACGCCGTAATCCGTCGTCGCGTTGCCCTTCAGCCGCTCTGTGACGACGAACGCCGCGACCGTGGCGGGCGCCTTGAAGCCGAGCCGCAGCCGGCCCACGATCTTTTGATAACGCGGACCGTAGTCGAGCAATGCCTGCAGCGCGGAGTCGGCATCGGTGCCGCCGCGACACCAACCGGGCCACTCGGCGGCCGAGGCCATGACGCGCTTGGAGCCGACTTCGAGGTAGACGTCGATGGTATTGGACATGGCTGGATTGTAACGTGGCCAAGAGAAAGACACCGGGAGTACCAACGGCGAGTCTCTCTTAGACACCGGGAGTGCGAATGACGTGACTCGATCCTTGAGACTCGCCGTTCGCACTCCCGGTGTCTTGCCGGCCGGTCATTCGCACTCCCGGTGTCGAAGACCTTCGATCGATAACGCCGCACCGGGCCGCGGATGGCGATGCCATCCGCGGCCCGTGCGCGCAGAACGCCTCTGCCGAACTTACAGCTTGATCTCGATATCGACGCCGCCGGGAGGTTAAGCCGGGTCAGCAGATCGATGGTCTTGGTGTCCGGGTCGAGCACGTCGATCAGGCGCTTGTGCGTCCGGATCTCGAAGCTCCTGCGAGTCCTTGTCGATGAAGGCGCCGCGGCGGACGGTGAACTTCTCGATGCGGGTCGGCAGCGGCACCGGGCCGACCACGCGAGCGCCGGTGCGCTCCGCGGTCTCGACGATGCGCTTGGCGGATTGATCGAGCACACGATGATCGTATGCCTTGAGGCGGATGCGGATCTTTTGCTTGGCCATGGCTCACCTGAGCATTGGTTATTGGCTATTGGTTATTGGCTATCGATCGCTCAATAGCCAATAACCAATGACCCAACGACCAATGTCAATCAATGACTTTCGTGATCACGCCCGCGCCGACGGTCAGACCGCCCTCGCGGATGGCGAAGCGCGACCCGGCCTCGAGCGCCACCGGGATGATCAGCTCCACCGACATGTTGATGTTGTCGCCGGGCATCACCATCTCCACGCCTGCCGCAACGTGATCGACCTGTCACATCATCGTCCGGATGTAGAACTGCGGCCGATACCCGCCGAAGAACGCCTTGTGCCGCCCACCCTCTTTCCTTCTTCAGCACGTACACTTCCGCCTCGAACTTCGTGCGGTCGACGGACCAGGCTTCGCCAGCACCATCGCGCTCCACCTGGTCGCGCTCGATGCCGCGCAGCAACAGCCCGACGTTGTCACCGGCCTGCCCCTGGTCCAGCTTGTGGAACATCTCCACGCCCGTGCACACCGTGCTCATCTTCTCTTCCCGCAGACCGATGATGTCCAGCGCCTCGCCCACCTTCACGATCCCGCGGGTCGATCCGCCCCGTCACCACCGTCCCGCGCCCCTTGATCGAGAACACGTCCTCGATCGCCATCAGGAACGGCTTGTCCGTCTCCGCGTCGGCATCGGGATGTACTCATCCACCACATCCATCAGCTTCAGGATCGACGCGTACTCCGGCGCCGCCGGATCCTGCGGACTGGCACTCCAGCGCCACCAGCGCCGACCCACGCACGATCGGCGTCGTCTCGCCGGGGAACTTCTGCGCCGTCAGCAGGTCGCGCAGCTCCATCTCCACCAGCTCCAGCAGCTCCGGGTCGTCCATCATGTCCACCTTGTTCAGGTAGACCACGATCGCCGCACTTCCACCTGCCGCGCCAGCAGCACGTGCTCGCGCGTCTGCGTATCGACATCCGGCGCCGCCACCACCAGGATCGCCCCGTCCATCTGCGCCGCGCCCGTGATCATGTTCTTGATGTAGTCACGGTGCCGCGGGGCAGTCCACGTGCGCGTAGTGCACGCTTGTCCGTCTGGTACTCCACGTGCGCGATGTTGATCGTGATCCCGCGCTCGCGCTCTTCCGGCGCGTTGTCGATCTGGTTGTACGCCCGGTACTCCGCCATCTTCTTCAGCGCCAGCACCTTCGTGATCGCCGCCGTCAACGACGTCTTCCCATGGTCGATGTGCCCAATCGTGCCGATGTTCAGGTGCGGCTTGCTGCGGTCGAACTTCTCCTTCGACATGTTCTTCCCTCCGGTTAGTCTAGTAGTCCAATAGTCCGGTAGTCTTGTAGTCGGGTAGTCGGTTCGTCGAGTAGCCGACTTCCGACTACTTGACTACTTGACCACTTGACTACCTGACTAAGCCTTGGCCGTCGCCAGGCCCTTCATGATATCCTCGGCGACGCTCGCCGGGAGCTGTTGATAATGATGGAACTCCATCGTAAAGACGCCGCGCCCCTGCGTCATGGAGCGTAGCTCGGTCGCGTAACCGAACATCTCGGCCAGCGGCACCATCGCGCGGATCACCTGCGCGTTGGCGCGCGCCTCCATGCCCTCGATCATGGCGCGCCGCGACGACAGGTTGCCGAGCACGTCGCCCATGTACTCCTCGGGCACGGTCACCTCGACCTTCATGACCGGCTCCTGCAGAACGGCCTTGCCCTTCTGCATGCCTTCCTTGAAGGCCATCGAGGCCGCGATCTTGAAGGCCATTTCGTTCGAGTCGACGTCGTGCGACGAACCGTCGATCAGGGTCACCTTGATGTCGACCACCGGGTAGCCGCCGATGATGCCGGCCTCCGAGGTCTCCTTGATGCCCTTCTCGACCGCCGGGATGTATTCCTTCGGGATCGAGCCGCCGATGATCTTGTTCTCGAAGACCACGCCGGAGCCCGGCTCGCCCGGTTCCATGCTGATCACCACGTGACCGTACTGGCCGCGACCGCCCGACTGCTTGGCGTACTTGAGGTTGACCTCGGGCACCGCGCGCGTGATGCTTTCCTTGTAGGCCACCCGCGGGCGGCCGACGTTGGCGTGCACCTTGTATTCGCGCAGCATGCGGTCGACCAGCACCTCGAGGTGCAGCTCGCCCATGCCTTCGATGATGGTCTGCCCGGTCGCCTCGTCGGCGTGGACGTGGAAGGTCGGGTCTTCCTGCGCCAGCTTGTGCAGGGCCTCCGACATCTTCTCCTGGTCGGCCTGGGTCTTGGGCTCCACCGCCACGGCGATCACCGGGGCCGGGAACGAGATCGACTCGAGCACGACCGGCTTGTCGGGGTCGCACAACGTCTCGCCGGTGAAGGTGTCCTTCAGGGCGAGCACGGCGGCGATGTCGCCGGCTTCGACGAACTCGACTTCCTCGCGGCGGTCGGCGTACATACGGATCAGGCGGCTGATGCGCTCGCGCTTGTTCTTCGACGAGTTCAGCACGTTGCTGCCCGCGTTCAACCGACCCGAATACACGCGGAAATAAGCCAACCGGCCGACGAACGGGTCGGACACGATCTTGAACACCAGGGCCGCCAGCGGCGCCTTGGCATCCGTCGGGCGCTCGACCTCGGTGTCGTGGCGCGGATCGGTGCCTTTGACCGCCGGGATGTCCAGCGGCGAGGGCAGCAAATCGACCACGGCGTCGAGCACGGGTTGCACACCCTTGTTCTTCAGCGACGAGCCGCAGAACACCGGGTTGCACTTGCCCGCGATCGTGCCCTTGCGCAGCGCGGCGCGCATCTCGGTCACACTCGGCTCGATGCCCTCGAGGTACTTCATCGTCAGATCGTCATCGAGCTCGGCGATCTTCTCGATCATGTCGTGCCGCGCCTGCTCGGCCGCGGCCTTGTACGCCTCGGGGATCTCGCGCAGCTCGAACGAGCGGCCGCTTCCGTCGGTGTAGTACAGGGCCTTCATCTCGAACAGGTCGATGATGGCCTCGAACGACTGCTCCTGCCCGACCGGGATCTGCAGCGGGATCGGGTTGGCGCCCAGACGCTCGCGGATCGACGCCACGGCGTTCTGGAAGTTCGCGCCGGTGCGATCCATCTTGTTGATGTAGCAAATACGCGGCACGCCGTAACGGTCGGCCTGGCGCCAGACCGTCTCGGACTGCGGCTCCACACCTTGCACGGCGTCGAACACCACCACGCCACCGTCGAGCACGCGCAGCGAACGCTGCACCTCGGCCGTGAAGTCGATGTGGCCGGGGGTGTCGATGATGTTGACCTTGTGGTCGCGCCACTCGGCCGTCACAGCGGCGGACACGATCGTGATGCCGCGTTCGCGCTCCTGCTCCATCCAGTCGGTGACCGTGGTGCCTTCGTCGACCGAGCCGATACGGTGAGTCTTGCCCGTGTAGAACAAGACCCGCTCGGTGGTCGTGGTCTTCCCGGCATCGATGTGCGCGATGATGCCGATGTTGCGGACTTTGTCCAGGGGATAGTCAGCCATCGTCCGCTCTTACCAACGATAATGGGCGAAGGCGCGGTTCGCCTCGGCCATCTTGTGCGTCTCTTCGCGCTTCTTGATCGCCGTGCCGGTGTTGTTCGCGGCGTCGAGCAGTTCGCCCGACAGCTTGTCGGTCATGCTCTTGCCCGAGCGCGAGCGCGCGGCGGCGATGATCCAGCGCATCGCCAGGCTGGCGCGGCGGTCAGGGCTGACTTCGACAGGCACCTGGTAGGTGGCGCCGCCGACGCGGCGGGGCTTGACCTCGACCACGGGGCCGACGTTGCGCAGGGCCGACTCGAGCACTTCCATCGGCTCCTTCTTGGCGCGCTCGGCGGCGAGCGCCATCGCGTCGTACATGACGCGCTGCGCCACGCTCTTCTTGCCGTCGATCATCATACGATTGATGAACTCCGACACGAGCACGCTTTGAAAACGGATGTCCGGCACCAGCGGCCGGCGCGCAGGGGTATATCGACGAGGCATGCTGTCTTAGTCCTTACTTCTTCTTGGCGGCAGCCGCGGCGCCGGCCTTCGGGCGCTTGTTGCCGTACTTCGAGCGGCCCTGACGGCGGGCATCGACGCCGGTAGTGTCGAGCGTGCCGCGCACGATGTGATAGCGCACGCCAGGCAGGTCCTTGACGCGACCGCCGCGCACCAACACCACGCTGTGCTCTTGGAGGGAGTGCCCTTCGCCGGGGATATAGGCCGTCACTTCCAGACCGTTCGACAGGCGGACGCGGGCCACCTTGCGCATCGCCGAATTTGGTTTTTTCGGCGTCTGGGTGCGCACCACGGTGCACACGCCGCGCTTCTGGGGAGAGCCCTTGGGCTGCTCGATTCGCCGCTGCACCTGTGAGTTGAAGGCGAATTGCAGCGCCGGTGACTTCGACTTGGCCTTCTTTTCCTTGCGTCCCTTGCGGACGAGCTGGTTGATCGTTGGCACGCTGTGCTCTCCTTAGACTGAACGATCCAGTTGTGCTTGACCCGGCCGACGCATGCGCGTCGACCGCGTTTTAGACCGGGCGCGACCCCGGCCCAGATGAGTTTGTTCGCTTGGCCGCAGGCGCAAATCAAGGCCACCCGTGAACTCCGGTGGCCTTGTTGGCTATCCTGCTGTATGCGCTTCCCGCCTCGTACAGGTGGCGGGCCGGGCAATGCGAGCACGGGATCATAACATGCCCGTGTTTCGCCGTCAATGGCTGGGGAGCGTGAGAACGGAGAGCGCGGAAGCGTGATCGCCCCCGCGCTCTCCCGCGATTTACTCGACTCCCAGGCTCAACAACCCGATACCCGGCTTGGGCGGACGGGCCTTCTCGTCGTCCTTGCCGAACTTGAGGATCTCGCCGTTGTCCTGGACGGCTTCCACCACCAGACCCAGCGACTGGAGCTCCTTGACGAGCACCCGGAACGAGGCCGGGATGCCCGGCTCCTCGATCTTCTCGCCCTTGATGATCGACTCGTAGGTCTTGACGCGCCCCTGGACGTCGTCGGACTTGACGGTCAACATCTCCTGCAGGGTGTGCGCGGCGCCGTAGGCCTCGAGCGCCCACACTTCCATTTCGCCGAAGCGCTGGCCGCCGAACTGGGCCTTGCCGCCGAGCGGCTGCTGGGTCACCAGCGAATAGGGCCCCGTCGACCGGGCGTGGACCTTGTCTTCGACCAAGTGGGCGAGCTTGAGCATGTGGATGATGCCCACGGTCACCGGCTGGTCGAAGCGCTCGCCGCTCTTGCCGTCGTACAGCACCTGCTTGCCGATGACCGGCAGCGGGATGTTGGTCTCGAGCGAGACCTCGACTGCGTGCTTGCGCAGGCGCTCGCCCTCGAGCTTGCTCACGTTGCGGCCCAGGCTGGTCAGCCAAAGCAGCAGACAGGCGTCGATCACGGCAGTGTCGCGCTCCTGGCGCTGTGCGTGGGTCGGCGTCTGGGTCTCGTCTTCGAAGAACAGCAGCGCGTCGGGGTCGTACTCCTGCTCGCGCAGCCACTCACGCACGGCGACGCGGCGGGCATACGTCTCGTCGGTGACCAGCCGGTCCTGGCTGATCTTGCGGCCCTTGAGCCAATGGCCCATGTACAGCCGGCGCACTTCGCCGTCGTCCTCGATGTTCTCGGGGTCGAACTCCTGCTCGCGCAGCCAGTTCCAGGCGCGGTCGTTGACCTGCTGCCAGGCGTGATCGACCAGCCAGGCGCGCGCCAGCTCGGCTTCGATCTCTTGCTCGTCGGCGCCGTCGAAGACCGGCGTCACGGCGCGGAAGCCGAGGCGGTCGGCCGCCCAACCCAGGTGCGTCTCGAGGATCTGGCCGATGTTCATACGGCCCGGGACGCCGAGCGGATTGAGGATGATGTCGACCGGCGTGCCGTCGGGCAGGAAGGGCATGTCGGCCACCGGCACGACCTTCGAGATGACGCCCTTGTTGCCGTGGCGGCCGGCCATCTTGTCGCCCTCGGTCAGCTTGCGCTTCTGCGCCACCGAGACGCGCACCATCTTCTCGACGCCCGCCGGCAGGTCGCGGTGCTCGTCGCGCGTGAAGACGCGCACGTCGATGACCTTGCCGCGCTCGCCGTGCGGCAGACGCAGCGAGCTGTCCTTCACCTCGCGCGCCTTCTCGCCGAAGATCGCGCGCAGCAGCTTCTCTTCCGGGGTCAGTTCCTTCTCGCCCTTGGGCGTGATCTTGCCGACCAGGATGTCGTTCGGGCCGACCTCGGCGCCGACGCGCACGATACCGTGCTCGTCCAGGTCCTTCAGGGCCTCTTCGCCGACGTTCGGGATGTCGTACGTGATCTCTTCAGGTCCAAGCCGCGTGTCGCGGGCTTCGATCTCGTGCTTCTCGATGTGGATCGAGGTGAAGCGGTCCTCGCGCACCAGGCGCTCGCTGATCAGGATGGCGTCTTCGTAGTTGCCGCCCTCCCAGCTCAGGAACGCGACCAGCACGTTGTGGCCGAGCGCGATCAGGCCCTGGTTGGTCGAGGACGAGTCGGCGATGACGTCGCCCTTCTTGACCTTCTGGCCCTTGACCACCGCTGGGCGCTGGTCGATGCACGTCGACTGGTTCGAACGCTGGTACTTGCGCAGCTTGTAGATGCGCTTCTTGCCGCCGGCCTGGACCACGATCTCCTTGCCGGTGACCGACACGACCTCGCCATCGACGTCCGACACGAGCACCTGGCCCGAGTCGAGCGCGGCCTGCGCCTCCATGCCGGTGCCCACGGTCGGCACCTCGGGGGTCAGCAGCGGGACGGCCTGGCGCTGCATGTTCGAGCCCATCAACGCGCGGTTGGCGTCGTCGTGCTCCAGGAACGGGATCAAGGCGGCGCTGATGCCCACGATCTGGCGCGGGGCCACATCCATGTAGTCGATGCGCTCGGGCGGCGAGAACTGGAACTTGCTGTGATGGCGGCACGATGGACGCGCGCGCATGAACTCCATGCGCTCGTTGAGCGGCGTCGTCGCCTGCGCGATCATGTACCGGTCTTCGGCGTCGGCCGAGAGGTAGTGGATCTCGTCCGACACGTAGGGCACGATCGGGATCTCGTCCACGAACTTGGCCAGCTTGCGGGCCAGCTCCTTCGTGACTTCCTCGCCCTCGGCGCCCACGACCTCTTCGCTCTTGGGATCGATCACGTCCTCGCGCAGCTTGCGGCCGAGCAGGGTCTTGTCGTCGGCCGGCAGGCCCTTGATGACCTTGCGGTACGGCGTCTCGATGAAGCCGAACGCGTTGACCTTGGCGTACGAGCCGAGGCGGCCGATCAGACCGATGTTCGGGCCTTCCGGCGTCTCGATCGGGCAGATGCGACCGTAGTGCGAGTGGTGCACGTCGCGGACGTCGAAGCCCGCGCGCTCGCGGCGCAGACCGCCCGGGCCAAGGGCCGAGAGCGTGCGCTTGTGGGTCAGCTCGGCCAACGGGTTGGTCTGATCCATGAACTGCGAGAGCTGGCTGGAGCCGAAGAACTCGCGGATCGAGGCCACGATCGGGCGGATGTTGACCAGGGTCAGCGGCGAGACGTTGTCGTTCTCGCGGATCGACATGCGCTCCTTGACCACGCGTTCCATGCGGCGCAGGCCGACGCGCATCTTGTTCTGGATCAGCTCGCCAACGGTCTTGACGCGGCGATTGCCCAGGTGGTCGATGTCGTCGGTCTCGATCACGCCGTTGTTGATCTGGATCATGTGCTTGAGCACGGCGATCACGTCGGCGGCCGTCACGGTGCGGTGCGAGAGCGGGATGTGCTCCATCAACTGGAGCTTCTGGTTGAGCTTGTAACGACCCACGCGCTCGAGGTCGTAGCGGCGCTGATCGAACAGCTGCTGCAGCATGAACTCGCGCGCGTTGTCGAGCGTGGGCGGGTCGCCCGGGCGCATGCGCTTGTAGAAGTCGATCAGGGCCTCTTCGGGCACCGTGTGCTTGGCACGGCCCTCGCCCCAGGTCGGCTCCTGGCGCAGCGTGGCTTCGATGAACTTGCGATCTTCATTGGTGTCGACGTCCTTGAAGAGCTCCATGATCTCTTCTTCGGTGCCGTACTTGATCGGGCTGTTCTTCAGGCCGTCGGAGACCGCGGCGAAGGCGCGCAGCAAGATCGTCACTGGGACGGTGCGCTTGCGGTTGAACTTGAGCGTCAGGTAATCGCTCTTGCGCGTCTCGAACTCCATCCACGCGCCGCGATCGGGGATCAGCTTGGCCATCGCCAGACGGCGGCCGCTGCCGCGATCGCCCTCGGATTCGAAATACACACCAGGGGAGCGGATGAGCTGCGAGACGACCACGCGCTCGGTGCCGTTGATGATGAAGGTACCATTGTCGGTCATCAGCGGGAAGTCGCCCAGGAAGATATCGTTCTTCACCGGGCTGGCGACCTCACTGCCCGTCAGCAGCACCGACACGTACAGCGGCGCCGCGTACGTCAGATCGCGCTCGACGCACTCTTCGACCGAGTACTTGGGATCGTCGAACCAATACTTGAGGTTGAACTTGCTGTCGATCCGCTTGCTCGGGAACCAGAGCTGCATGCCGCCGTTGAACGACTCGATCGGCGAGACCTCCTCGAACAGGTCGGCCAGACCCTCGGTGCGGAACCACTCGAACGACTGGAGCTGCACTTCGATCAAGCTGGGGAGTGTGAGGACGTCTTTGATGCGGGCGTAGGACTTCGGAGCCAGGACGTTTGACATAGACACCCGTGAACGCGAGGACGAAACTCCTGCGGGGCGCGCTCAACCAGCCAGGCGACTGGTGTGCGAAAACCCCCTTGACAAGTTCGCGAATTCCTTGTCGGCAGGCACGAAAAAAGCTCGGGTGAAAAACCCGAAACTACAGTTTATCATGGTTTTTACTGGTGTCAAACTGGAAAGTCGGCGACAAACCGGCCCCAGCAGCCCGGCTGACCGGGCTTTCTGTCAACCTGCGGGCAGCGGATCTGTCAGGTCAACATACGAAAGTCGATGCGCTCGGGCGGCGGGTAGTCGCGCGCAACGCGGGCACGCAGGGCGTCGTCGACGACGCCGCTCGGGCCGGCGAGGCGCCGAAGCCAGAGACCGGTCCATAGATCGGACAAGGCGTTCTCGCCTTCGCGGATGACGGCATAGTCGCGCGCAAGTACGTCCTCAACGGCCTCGAGATCGCCGAGGGCCAGGGCGATCTCGCCGCGCCGGATCTGAACGCGATCGTCGTCGAGCGTCTCGGCTGGCAGGAGCTGCAGCGCCGCCCGCGCATCCGCGAAGCGACCGGCCGAACACAGGACGCCGAGGTACTCGGCGGCCAGGGCGCGTCGGGCCACGTCTGGGGCCAGGGCCCAGGCGCGATCGTAGAGCTCGAGCGCGCCGGCCGTTTCGCCACGGCGCGTGGCCAGCACGGCGAGGTTGCGCAACGCCCAGGCGTTGGGCGTCAAGGCATGCGACTCACGCCAGGCCGCTTCGGCGCCCGCGTCGTCGAACGACTCGAGCCGCATGATGCCGAGATGCAACAGCGCCAGCCAGTGCCGCCCGCCGGGGCGCTCCAGGCTGGCCTCGAGCGCGGCCTGCCACTCGGGTTGAACCAGGAACTCACCCAGCGGATCTGCGGGCGATTGCGGCGGCAGGATTCCATCCTGCAGCAAGCTCAGCCACTTGGCGGGTTCGGCGCCGAGGTGATCGACCGGGAAGTGCAGGGCTGCGGGCAGCGGCGACACGCCGGCCTGGCGGCCGCGTCGCAGGATTTCGAGCGCCCCCCACCCTGCGCCGGATTGCACGAGCGTCTGCGCGGCTTGATCGGCCTGCGCGCGACAGACCGCGTCGATCGCAGCCAACCGATCGTCGTCCAGGCGGGCGGCGAGGGCCTCCTCGACAGCGACGCAGGCATCGGCCCAATCGGCGCCATGGACGCGCGCCGGGTCGGCCGAGACGGCGCCAAAGACCTGGGTCCACTGCGCCTCGGCGCCGCCCGCGAGGTCGAGGCCGTGGAGCTGCGTGGGCGCCAGCCCGGCCTGGATCTCAATGTAAGGTTGCCCACCCGGCGCCAGGAACTCCTGCCAGTGTCGGCCTCCGGCGTGCTGTCCCCAACACCACAGCTTGCGATAGCGGAGCGGCGCCGTCGACACCTCGACGAACCCGCGCCCGTCGCCGTCGATCGCGGCTTCCCAGGGCCGGTCGGTCGAGTCGCATTGAAAGAAGAACTCGCTCGCAAACGGATAGTTGGTCGAATAGGTGCCGTCGACGCCCTGCAACGTGGGCAGGTTCGGCAGGACCGCGTTCCCGAAACCATGCGGGGCAAGATCGAAGTCGATGTACAGGGCGTCACGGGCCGGCGCCAGCACGCGCACGTCGGGCCGCTCGGGCACCGCGATGTTGGTCCACCAATACAAGGGCGCCGGTTCGGCGTTCGGGTTGACGACTCGCGCGTGCGTGATCAACCAGGGCGAGCCCTCAGGCAGCGTGACATCCAGTTGCCAGAAGAGCCGCGTGCAGCGCTCGAACTCGTACAGCCGAAGCCCTTGCGAACCGTCCCCGGCCGTAAACATGGCGGCGAAGAGCGGCGCGCAGGTCGTGAAAGCATGGCCGAACAGGCCGAGGTTCCACTCGATGCCGCCCGAGAACCAGGCGTTGCGGATGGCCAGGTTGGCCGGTTGAAAGACCGGATTTCGGCACAGCAACTCACGGTCGTCTGGTTTGTTGACGAGCGAGATCAGGCGACCGCCCAGTTCGGGCAGAAATGTGGCGCGCAGGAGGTCGTTCTCCAGCACCGCGGCCTGGAAGGACAGCGGCGCGCGCGTCCGGGTATACCGATCCTGCAGACGGTACGGGAGCACGCGAAACCCGGTGGCCCGGCCCAGGCCGTCGCGCTTCTCGATCGGCACGCTGTCGCGCACCGGCACGACCCGGTCGAAGGCCCGGTCGCGGAACATCGGCAGCGGGTTCTCGGAGCCCAGCGCGGCGCCGGGCAGGATCAGCTGTTGAAAGGTGAGCATGAGCCAGCCGTCAGGCGGCCGGGCGCGCGCGCGGCGCCCAGTCGAGCAGGCGACGGGCCTTGCCCATGTTCATGATCTTCTCCTCGAAGTCGCCGCTGATCATGAAGGCCTGAAACCCGCTCCGGTAGTCGAGCGCGGCCAGGATGGCGTTGGCCACGTCCTCGGCATCGGTCGCGATCGTGGGCTGGCGAGCCGCGGCTTCCTTCTGCCAGTCGGGGGCGGCCAACGGGAAGCACAGACGCAGCGCGTTGACGGTCATCGGCCACACGCGCGTCGCGCGCTCGCAGGCCAACTCGCCGAGGCGTTTGGAGAAGCCGTACAACTCGTCGGAGTCGGGCGGCTGGTCCTCGGAAGCGAAGTACCGTTGATACAAGTCGTCGCCGTAGACCGACATGCTGCTGGTGTATACGGCGTGCTTGACGCCGGCCCGGCCCGCCGCCTCGAGCGCGAGGTACACGCCCTTGATGTTCACGTCGAGGTTGGTCGTGATGCCCTCGGTGTTGACGTAGCTGAACTTGTTGCCCATGGCCATGTACAGCAGCGCGTCGGCGCCCTTGACGGCCTCGCTCAGGTTGTCGAGGTCGCCGACGTTGCCGGGCACATAGGTCCAGGCCGGGTCAACCGGTTGCCGCAGGTCGTAGACCGTGAGCGTATGCCGCCTCGCGATGTAGGGCAGCACGATGCTGCCGACGTGGCCCGAGCCACCGACGACGAACAGATTCATGACCTCACCCCTTGAGCGCGCCGGCGGTCATGCCCCGTTCGATCCGGTCATTAAAGATCAGATACACGACCAGGGTCGGGATCATGACGATGGTGACGGCCGCGAACAAGCCGCTCCAGTCGTTCTGGTAGAACTGTTGCGCCTGCAGATAGTACAGGCCTTGCGACAGCACGTAGTGCGTCTGCGTGTCGGTATTGGTGATCATCAACGTGTTGGGCAGGATGTACTGGTTCCATTGCCCGAGGAAGTTGAAGATCCCCATCGTGATCAAACCCGGCTGCGCCAACGGCAGATAGACCTTGAAGAAGATGTCGAACTGGCTGGCGCCGTCGATCAGGGCCGCCTCGCCAAGCTCCTGCGGCAAGGTCTTGAAGAAGTTGGTCAGGAAGAACGTCGTAAACGACAGCGAGTACGCCACGTACACCAGGATCAGGCCGTGGTAGGTGTCGAGCAACCCGGTCGTCTGCATGATGAAGTACAACGGCACAAGCGCCAGGAAGATCGGGAAGATCATGCCCAGCAAGAAGACGTACTGGATCAGGGCCCGACCGCGGAACTCGAAGCGCGCCAGGACGTAGGCCACCATCGACGACAACAACAGGGTCAACGCCAGTGACGGGATGATGATGATCAGGGTGTTGGCGAGATACTCGCCCATGCGCGCCTTGACCCAGGCTCGGACGAAGTTGTCCCACATCAAGGCCGATGGGAACGACCACGGACTGAAGAAGATCTCGGCGTCGGACTTGAGCGACGACATGATCGACCACAGCATCGGGAAGACCACCATCACGAACCAGATGATCAACACGACGTACATCACGACCTTGCCGAGCACGTCGAACGGCGTCGGGCCTGGGCGTTTGACGGACGCAGGAGCGGTTTCAGGGATGGCTGCCATGGGCGGTCTCCCGATCAATACTCCACCGCCTCGCGGGCGGTGAAGCGCAGACTAACGACGGATAAGCCGAGGACCAGGAGCAGCAGGACAAGCCCCATGGCGGTCGCGTAGCCGAACTGACCCTCGCTAAAGGCCATCGAATACAGGTACACGGGCGCCACGTCGGCGGCCCGGCTTGGCCCGCCCGTACCGTTGGTCATGACCGTGACGATGCCGAAGAGATCCATCGCGCCGATCGCCAGGAAGACGATGGCGGTGCGGATCGTGTCCCACAGCAACGGCACAGTGACCGACCAGAACAGCTGCCATGGCGTGGCGCCGTCGATGCGGGCGGCCTCGTAGTAGTCGCTCGGGATGGCGTTCATGCCGGCAACGAACAGCACCATGTAGAACCCGACCGACTGCCAGACGACCACACCCAACACCGAGCCAAAGACCGTCGAACGGTCGCCCAGCCAGGGGAAGGCGTGCATCTGCGTGAAGCCCAGCGCCTCGAGCGCGGCGTTGAGCAGCCCAATAGTCGGGTGGTAGATAAAGCCCCACAGCACGGCCACGATCACGACCGATAGCACCTGTGGGAAGAAGTACGCGATCCGGAAACCGCGCGCGAACTTGATGCCCTGAGTGAAGATGAATGCGAAGAAGAGCGCGATGGCGGCGATGATCGGCGGCAGCACGATCAGGGCGATCACGTTGTGCGATAGCGCGTTCCAGAACTTTTCATCGTTATAGAGCTTGATGAAGTTGTTGACGCCGTTGAACGTGATATTGGCGGAGAGGCCGCTCCACCGCGTAAAGGCGAACACCAGGGCGGACGCGTACGGCGCGAGGACGAAGAGCGTGTACAGCGCCAACGGCACCGCCAGGAACGAGACGATCAGCGTGTTCTTGCCACGGTTCATGCCTGCGCGACCTCCGTGGTGAGACGGTTGACCACATGGGGCGGCCCGGGGAGTGGCCACACGGGCCACCCCTGCGGGCCGCCCCACAAGCGGTCCGCCGACTGCGGTCTGTTGTTTACCGCGTGAACTTCGTGATGTCGGGATCCGACGCCACGGCGTCAGCGGCTTTCTGCATCGCGGCCGTGAATTCGGCCGGCTTGATCGTGCCGGTCATGAGCTCGCCCGTGCGGGTCTCCAGCTCCTTGGACATCGAGCTGTACCAGTTCGGGAAGTTCATGACGACCGTCGCGCCCTTGGCGCCTTCGGCCAACGCCACGGCCGACTTGACGGCATCGGAGAGCTTGGCGCCCTCGGTGCCGCCGATCACGGGCATGATCGCCGCCACGTTCTCGGCGAAGTACTTGGCCGAGTCGCGCGACAGCAAGCAGCGCAGGTATTCCATGCCGTGCTTGGGGTTCTTGGCCTTCGACGGGACGATGTAGGTCTCGCCACCGCCCGCGTTGACGGCGTTCTGATCGCCCTTGCCGTCGGCGTAGCCGGGGATGTTCGAGACGACCATGTTGAAGTCCGCCGGGGTGACGGTCTTCATCTCGTTCTCGAGCCAGTTGCCGCACGGGATGAACACCGCCGAGCCCTTGAGCCACTCGGTCTGCGACTCGGTGTGGGTCAGGCCCGACGTGCCCTGCATGATATAGCCCTTGTCCCAGAGCGCGTACAGGTCTTCGGTGGCGCGCATGACCGCCGGGTCGGACCAGGCGTTGGGCTCGAGGTTATCGAGCTTGGTCAGCGTGTCGTTGCCGCCTGCGTAGTAGATCAGGGCGTTGAAGACGATGCCCCAGATGTAATACGGATACTTGCCCTGATAGGTCCAGGGAGCGGCCTTGCCTTCCTTCTTGATGGTCTCGCACAGGTCGAGCATCTCGGCCCAGGTCTTCGGGTACGTGTACCCGGCGGCCTCGAACTGCGGCTTCGAGTACCAGATGCCGGAGACGGTGTAGGCCATGTTGATGCCGTACAGCTTGCCGTCGAAGGTGGCGCTGGTCTGCGAACCGGGGAAGATCGTGTCCTTGAACTTCTTGCCGGCCGTGTCGAGCGCCGGGGCCTCCCATAGCTCGGACAGGTCCATCAACTGGCCTTCGCGGACCAGGTCGGACATCGGGATCATGTTGGCGCCGGAGTTGTCGATCACATCCGGCGGATTGCCGGCGACAAAGCGCGGCTGAAGCTGCTCGGTGATCTTCTGAATGCTCTGGACCTTGACGGTCGTGCCGGGGTGCAGCTGCTCCTGCAGTTTGGCGGCGTACTTGATGTAGTCGTCGCCAAAACCGCCGGCGAAGAACACGCCGTCGACCTCGGCCGGTTGCAGGTTGAAGGGGTTGAGGGCGTCCGCCGCAACCTCAAAGGGCAGATTGGGCGCAGCCGCAGCCGTCGGGGCGGCCGTCGGCGCCGGGGTGGCGGCCGGCTGGCAGGCGGCGAGCACGGGGCCGGCGACCGCCGACCCGGCGAGCGCCGAGCCGAACTGCAAGAACTTCCGGCGGGACATTCTGCGCCGATTTGCCTGGTGACTCATGAGTTGCCTCCTTGATGACGAACACAACGAATCGAATGGCGAGATCCACGGTCGATGACGGGTCGATTGATCGGTTGCAGCGCTCCTCCCTCGAAGTGTGTGGACGGGGTCGTTGACCCCGCGCCTGGCGCGCGACGGCGTCAGGCCACGACCACGCGCACGCCCAGGGCGCGCGCGCCGGCGACGAAATCGGACGACGTCTGGCGATCGGTGACGAGCGTGTTCAGCGCCGTCATCGGCGCGACAACGGCCGCCGCCACACGTCCGCACTTGGTGTGGTCGGCGCAGATGATGACCTCGCGGGCGACGGTCAGGATGTGACGATCGACCATCGTCTCCTGCAGGTCGTCGTTCGTCAAACCGTGCTCGACGTCGATGCCGCGGATGCTGAAGATCACCTTGCTCGTGCGCAGTTCGGTCAGGGATTGGACGGCGATATGGCCGACGAAGCACATGCCGCTGCGGTTGAGGCCTCCGCCCAATGCGATCACCGAGATCGACGGGAGATCCGCCAGCGCGCTGAGCACGAGCATCGAGTTGGTGATGACGGTCAGGTCGCGCCGGTTACGGAGGTTCTTGGCCACCTCGAGCACGGTCGTGCCGCTGCCCAGGAAGATCGTTTCGCCGTCGGCGACCAGGCCGGCCGCAGCGTGGCCGATGCGCTCCTTCTCAGACGCCTGCTCGCTCATCCGGAGGAGCACAGGCGGCTCCGTCGGGCCCGCGCGAACGGCGATCGCGCCCCCATGCACCCGCCGGACCTTGCCCTGTTCGGCCAGAACTTCCAGATCCCGACGCGCAGTCGCCTGGCTGACCGCGAACGTCGCGACCACCTGGTTGACCGTTACGCGTTGGCTCCGGCCGATCAAGCTCAGGATCTGCCGCTGGCGTTCCTGGTTCGAAACGTCGCCTCTCATATCACTTGATGCTCGAAATTGATTGGATGGTCACCACTTTAGGGTATAAAATCGTCAATGTCAATCGTCACTTTCACGCGCTTTCAGGGAATCGGTGTCGAGACCTGCATCTTGGGCGATGGACACCGCTTACCTGTCGCACGCACGTGCGTCGATATCCGCGGCGACCTGACAAGTGTCCGGCGCCAGCCGGCCCTTGGCGGAGTGACCGCGTCTGCTCATATCGGGAGGACCAGGCCATGGCATTTCAAGTGAAGAAGCGCGGCAAGGTGACTTACTTCTACGAAGGGGAGACGCCGGTGCTCTCCAACCTGGTCGTCGAGGCGCAGCCCGACGGCGACCTCAAACTGTATTTCGCCGGGTTGACCGGCGGGTATTCGGCCAAGAACGTGCTCGGTCTTGACGAAGTGGTGCGGATGGACCCGGATCGCGAGATCCCACTGGTCTTCGCCTGCTGGGAGAAGTGGCTGCGTGACGCCGGCATTTGCCAATCGCTGGCCGAGGTCGATTTCCTCGAGATCCACGCGTTCGGTTGCCAGCCCAAGAGCCCGAACCCGCTGGTCGACCCGGTTGGCTACGCGGCTGAGCTGGATCGCCTGCGCAAGGCTTACGCGCGGGCCTACGGCAACTACTTCCGCGAACACTGCCCCGAGAACGGCCTGCCCTGCCGGTTCACGGTTCACGTCGTGGACGTGCCCGATCAGGCGGCGTCGTATGAGTTCTACGGGACGGCCTTGCTGCAGCGTGGGGCGTGAAGCGCGAGCGCGCGGGGGCGCATCGCCCGCGCGCGCCCGCGCGCGCTCGCGCGCTCACAGGCTATCAGTCTAGCAAGGCGCGTAGGCGCTCCGCGACCACAAGGGCCTCGCTGTCGTTGAGGGTCATGGGGTTCAGATAGACGCTGACGCCGTCATCGTCGGCGTTGACGGCGATGGCCGGATTCCCCGCCCAGAGGGCCGCGATCAGATCGGTCGCGGTGAGCCGCGCCTCCGCGTCGAGCGTCAACTTGCAGCGGGGGTGCGGCTGACCGGCTTCGTTGGGAAACGACCGGACGGCGCGCACGCCGGGCAACTCGTCGAGCAGATTGATCCACTCCGCCACGATGCGCTCGTCGCGCCTGAGCCGGGCCGCGTGGTCGAGTCTCAGATACCGTTCGACGGCCGCCAACAGACCGACCATCTCTTCCTTGCCGACCTTCATCGGCCGCATGAAGCCCTGGTTCGGGCTGGCCAGCGGCCGGATCCGCTCGATCAATGCGCGCTGCCCGACGACCAGGCCGCTCGACTGGGGACCGGACAGGTCCTTGCCGCCGCTGAAGATCGCACAAATCGCGCCCAGCTGCGTGAAGCGCCACAGGTTTTCGACGGGCGGCAGTTGCGCCGCGCCGTCGACGATGACCGGAACGCCCCGCGCCGCGCAGGCCGCGATCACGGCCTCCAACGCAAGATCGCCACGGCCGGTCATCACCCCTTGAAACCAGACGAACGCGGCGGTGCGCTCGGTGAGCGCAGCCTCGAGCTCGCTCGGGTCCGTATGCGTCTCACCGCCGACCTCGACCAGGCGTGCGCCGGTCATCCGGATCGCGTGGTCGTAGCCGTTGCGATGCGACTTGAAAACGAGGACGTCGCTCTTTAGGCCGTGCGTGTCGGGCAGGCGCGCCGCCGCGGCGCGATCGTCGCCCACCATACAGGCGATCACGGCCAACGCGATCCCGGCGGCGGCGCCCGTCGCGACGTAGGCGGCCTCGTTGTGCGTGAGCGCCGCGAGACGCTCGCCGACGCGACGCTGCAGGTCCTCGAGATCGACGAAGTGGCGCGAGGCCTCGTCCATCGCCGCGAGCACCTCGGGCGGCATCAGGCTGCCGCCCAGTTTGGTGAGTGTCGCCGCGGCGTTGATGACCGGTTTGGCGCGAAGGTCGTCGTAGAGGCTCATGGCTTGGAGATGGTGTTGCCGGCGCCCGCCACGGTGACTTCCTGGTTGGGCAAGGTCCAATACGATGCCGGGGCCTCCTGCCACAAGGGCGCGCTCAAGCCGCCGATGTCGTACACGATCTGACCGGCGCGGATCGTCATCTGACACTCGAGCCGGCGATCACCGACGATCTTGGCCCGGCCGCAATCGATGAAGCCGAAGCGGCCGGTCTGCAGCGCGAACACGGCCACGTCGGCGCAGCCGCCGAGATCGAGGTTGCCAAGCTCGGGCCGGTTGAGCGAGACCGCGACGTTGGCGGTCGAGCGCGTGATCACGTCCTGCAGCGAGAGGCCCAGGTTGAGCAGCTTGCTCATCGTGGTCTGCATGTCGATCACGACGCCGTGCACGTTGTGGTTGTGCAGATCGGTGCTGATCGTGTCCGGCGGGAAGCCGTCGGCGATGGCGCGCGCGCCGTTGCGATACCAGAAACTGGCGGCGCCGTGGCCGAGGTCAAAACGCACGCCGCGAGCGCGGGCCTCGCGCATGAAGGGCTTGACCTTGCCGGCGTCGTCGATCGTCATGAATTGTTGGGCGAAGACGTGGGTGTGGATGTCGCCGGGCCGGGCCTTCTTGAGCACCAGGTCCTCATACGGGCGCTCGGGCCGGGGCCAGAAGTCGTACATCACCGGCTTACCGCACAGGGCAGCGGCGCGGATGGCCTGGTCGACGGCGGCCCACGGCGTGTGGAGGTCGTCGTACGGGTTGTGAGTCCAGTAGTGCGCGGTCTTGATGCCGAGGCAGATCTCGGGATACGCCTCGACCGCTGCGGCGGCGAGTTCGGCGTCGAAGTTGCGCGGGTCTTGCTCGAAGTCGCCGAGCATGCCCTGGTCGACGATGTTGACGTAGGCGAGGATGCGGGTCTTGGCGCGATCGATGACGGTCTGCTTGAAGTGGCGCAGGTGGCGCCAGCCGGCCGTGCCGGTGTCGGCCACGGTTGTGACGCCGCTACGGAAGGTGTGCGCGTCGGCGGCGACGCTGAGGCCCTCCGGGTCGCCCTCGGGCGCACGGGTGTGATAGACGTGCACATGCATGTCGATGATGCCGGGCGTGACGTAGAGCCCGGACACGTCGACGACCCGCGCCGCGAGCGCCGGGTTGAGGTCCGGCCCGACAGCCGCGACCTTCCCGTCCGCCAGCGCCACGTCGGCCACGCCGTCGCGGTTGTTCTTGGGATCGATCACGTGGCCGCCCTTGAGCAGAAGATCGTATCGGTCGATTGTCATAGCGGGTTCCTTGTGAATAGGTAGGCCGAGGGATGACGCTGACGCCACGGATCAGGTGGCGCGCATGTTGTTGAGGCGCTTGACCACGGGCTGCAGCCGACGCAACAGGAGCTCGTCGCTCACGGTCACGCTCGGCTGCGCCAGCACGTCCCGCCAGATCGCGGCCAGCGCGTCACTGAGCTGTGTCTCGATCGTGGTCCACAGCCGCGTGCCGGCGAAGGCGCGGCCGCGCAGCGCGCTCGCACTCTGGGCGCGGTAGAGCCGATCCTCCAGCAGCCCTGGGTCCGTCAACACATCGAGGCGCGACGGCAACCCGCCACCCATGCGGGCCAGCGCGTGGACGAAGGGCTGCGAGTTCATGAACCGGATCAGGTCGACGGCGGCCAGTTCTTGAAGGCTGCGCCGCCAGATCACGAGGCTAGACCCGCCGACGAATGACCAACCCGGCAAGGACGCCATGCCCACGCGGGCGAGGCCGACCGGTCCGGATTCCGCCAGGATCGTATCGGACAACCACGGGCCGGCCACGGTGACCCCCGCGCGGCGCTCGGCGAACGCGCGATCACAGTCGACGTCGGCTTGCCCGCGCAACCCCGGCGCGATGAAGCGGGCGAGGCCAAAGAACGCCTTAAGACCGGCAAGTGCAGCGGGTTCCGCGATCTCCACCCGGTCACCCGACGCGTTGAGGATATCGCCGCCGTAGGCCCAGATCCACGACGCCGCGTTCTGCAATGTCACGGCCGACGGTCGGGTGGTGACGACCCAGCCCGGCGCGCCCGCGGCCGTCAGCCGACCGAGCGTCGCGACGAACTGTTCATGCGTGTCGAACGCCCCGGCCTCGGAGATGCCGGCCGCCTCGAAGGCATCGCGCCAGTACCAGATCAGACGCGTATCGACCCACCACGGCACCGCCCACAAGGAGCCGCCGCCGAGGCCAGTGCGCCACAGCGGGTTATGAAATGCGTCGACGCCGCCGATCGGCGCCAGATCGGCGAGCGTGAACGGACGCAACGCCTGCATGGCGGCCAACGGACTGATCCAGGTCGTGCCGACCTCCGACACGTCGGGCCCGTCGCCATAGGTCGCGTACCGGGTGTAGGCGCCCCAGGCCTCGGACCATTCGAGGATGTGGAGGTCGACGTGCAGGGAATGCCGTGCGCCGAAGTCGTCCAGCAAAGCACGCAGCTTCGACAGGGCGGGTTCGGCCGTCGGCAACAACGTCAGAGAGATCGTGGTCATTAAAGAAAGCGCTGCTTTCGCAACGCCGGCACGTCGGCATTATAGGCGAGACCAGGCGCTTCCGGCGGCATCATGTCGCGATGGGCGCTCCAGCGCGAGACGGCCGTTGGGCACGGGGCGTCGGGCCGGCAGCGGCTCCCCCAAGACGGCGCGGCGAAGGTCAAGCGGCAAGGACGGCGTCGAGTCTGCGCGCGGCGTTGGAAACATGCCGGGCAAGGATCGCGTCGAGCGCCGTTTCAAGTTCCGCGGCCGGTTTGGCCAGCACATCGCACCAGACGCCGTCGAGGCTCGCGGTGAGCTGCGTCTCGATGTCCTGCCATCTCCGGTGCGCGGGAAATGGCCGACCTCGTTGCGCGTTCGTGCTGAGCATACGAAAGCGGGGCTCGGCGTTCAAACCCGGATCGGTCAACACATCCAGGCGCGACGGCAACAGGTTGCCCAGACGGGCGAAACGGAACTGGCTCGCCCGGGAGGTCAGAAAGCGCACCAGGTCGAGCGCCGCCGCCTCCTGGCGACTGTGCCGCCAGATCACGAGCGACGAGCCGCCGATGGCCGACCACCCCGGCATGGGCGCGCAGGCCAGTTCAGCCACTGACTGGTGGGGGCGGTGTGCGGCGATCGTGTCCGGGATCCAAGGACCGGCGATGTGTGCGGCGGCACGTCGTTCGCCGAAAGCGCGATCGGCGCCGTAGATGTCCAGCCCACGCAGTTCGAGCGCCACAAAGCGCAACAGACCCATGAAGTCCTTCAGGCCGGCCAGGGCCTCCGGCTGATCGATCAGCATCCTGCGCCCGTCGAGGCTGAGGAATTCACCGCCCCGAAACCAGATCCAGCTGGCGGCGTTGTTCAGCGTCGCCCAGGCGGATTGCGTCGGCATCACCCAACCCGAGTGTGTGACCGCGTGAACCCGTCGCAGAGTTTCGACCAGGCTTGGATGGGAGGCGAACGCATCCCGCTCCGCCACACCGGCGGCCGCGAGCATATCCCGCCAGTACCAGATCAGACGCGTATCGATGAGCCAGGGCACCGCCCGGGCCACGCCGTCTTCGACGCCGGAACGCCACAACCCGTCGTGGAACGTGCCCGGTCCGCCCATCGGCGCGAGGTCCGAAACCGTATAAGGCCGCAACCCGTTCAGGGCGGACAACATGGGGAGCCAGGTTGAGCCGACTTGGGAGACGTCGGGGGCGTCCGCGGTTGTGGCGAAGCGCTTGTGTTCCGACAGGGCCAGGTCCCAGCTCAACTGCCGCAACTCGACCCGCACCGCGCTCAGGCTTTCGAACTCCGCCAACAACTGCCGAAGATGCGCGACACTCTTCTCTGTCGCTTCAAGAATACTGAATGTAAGCGTCGTCACGGTCTCCTCGCCTTTTAGCCGTGGTGTTTTGAGAAAGACATTTTGGGAGGGGCCGTCAGCGACGACGTCGCTCCTGGACGGTCCCCGGGTAGCGCATGTGTTTGCGCCGGGATGGACCCCGTCAGGTCGCGAGCATGGTGTTCAGCCGGCGGGCGACCGGGATGAGGTGGCGTCGCAGGATGGCATCGAGATCCGAGTCCGGTGATGCCAGGACCTCCCGACCAATCACGGCCAGCGTATCCCGCAACTGCAACTCGATCACGCCCCACAGCCGCGGCGCCGGGATGATCCGACCGCGTTGTGCGTTCGTGCTCATGGTCTGATAAATCGGGTCTGAGGTCAGCGCGGGATCCGTGAGCACGTCGAGCCGCGTCGGCATCAGGCTCCCCACCCGCGCGAAAACGCTTTGCGCGGCACTCGAGGTCAGGAAGCGCACCAGATCGAGTGCGGCCAACTCCTGCAAGCTGCGCCGCCAGACGATCAGGTTCGATCCCCCCATCCAGGACCAACCGGGCATGGGTGCGACGCCCAGCTCGGGCGGCAACCGGTCGTTCGCGCCGGTGATCACATCGGGCATCCAGGGCCCGGCCACCGCCACGGCTGCGCGGCGGTCTCTGAAGAGCGCGTCGGCATCGAGGTCGTTCACCCCGGGCAAATCGGGCGCCAGTAGTCGGTAGAGGCCGAAAAACGCTTTGAACCCGGCCAGGGCTTCTGGCTGGTCGAACACGACCTCGGGTCGTTGCGCGTGCAGCACGTCCCCGCCGTACGCCCAGACCCACGACGCCGCGTTTTGCAGCGTCACGCGCGTCGCCAGCGTGGGCGCCACCCACGGCGCGACACCCGCCGCTTTGAGCCGTTCGAAAGTGCGCGCGATCTCGTCGTGCGAGGAGAAGGCGCCGGCCTCGGGAATACCGGCAGCCGTGATCATGTCGCGCCAATACCAGATCAGACGTGTGTCGAGCAGCCAGGGCATGGCCCAGACCGACCGGGGATCCACGCAGGTGCGCCAGATGCCGCCGTGAAAGACGCCCGGGCCACCGATCGACCCCAACTCGGATGGATTGTAGGGACGCAGCACATTCATGGCCGCCAATGGGCTGACCCAGGTGGTGCCGACCTCCGACACGTCGGGAACGTCGCCGTCGACCGCCATACGCGCATATTCGTCCCACGCGGTAGCCCAGGTGAGTAACCGGAGCTCGACATGTATATGGTGGCGGGCCTCGAACTGGGCAAGTAGTTCTTGAAGGGCCTTCAGTGTCTTGGCGGAATTGCTGAGAACTGAAAAGGTGATTGCCCTCACGGCGCCCTCGTTTCAACAAACGCAATGCAAACGTATTGATCCAGATTATAGGCCCTCTACCAGACACCTGATCATAAAAACGCATGCTGTTTGGCGGAGCCCGTCGCAAGCCGCGTTGGCGGCGACTCCCTACGGGTCCTTGCTCATCGGTCGAGCCGGTGCTTGTAGGTGGTGTGTATTGGGTGTTTGGTCTGTCGCGTGTGACGCGCCCGTCGCGAACCGGATTTGCAGGTCGGCACAGCGCATCGTTCGCGCCATTCGCGGCCTCACCGGCCCGGTGCTGGATGGCGTATGCGTTGACCTCGCGTGAGTGCCGCTGCGCGTGTCAAAATGCTCTAGAATTGGGGACTATGCCCCCCAGCAGCGGCCATGTCGAAATCGTGTGTGTGGGCCAGTTGTCGGTCGACTATGGCGTCGGGCCAAATCGAGAACCTATCCTGGAGCGACCCGGTGGATCCGCGCTGTATGCGGCGGTCGGGGCCCGAGTCTGGAACGAGCATGTCGGCGTGTTCGGCCGTGTGGGCGGGTCGTACCCCGCGGATTGGCTCGAGACGTTTCGCCAGCACGGCCTCGAGACCCGGGGGGTCAAAACGGTCGCCGAGGCCACTGACCAATGTAGCCTGATCGGCGGCGCACCCGACGCGACACCCGGCACGGTCTTTGGCGACGCCGGGCTGCCGACACCCGACGCGCTCGCCGGCTATCGACCCTATCTCACCCAAAAAGAAGAACGCACCCGTTTCGCGCCGTTGGCGGTTCGCCCAAGCGAGGCGCCGCGCAGTTATCTGACGGCGCGGGCCGGGCATATCGCCCCCTGCGAGCTCGTGGTGCAAACCGCGCTTCCGCCGACCTTGCGTCGGAGCGGCTTGAGCTACGTCACCTGCGACCCGCATCCGCGGTTCATGACGCCGGAGTTCGAAGCCGATGTGCGACAGGTGGCGTTCGGGCTCGATGCGTTTCTGCCCGGCGAGGGTGCCGTCCGCGCGTTCTTCCGCGGCAAGACGATGGCCGACGATCTCTGGCTGGCGGCCGAAGCGCTCGCGGCCATGGGCGCCCGCGCGGTCGTGATCAAGCAGGGCACCCGCGGCGCCAGCGTGTACGTCGCGGCGACGGGCAAGCGCTGGCAGGTCGCCGCCTACCCGGCGCGTGTGCGCGATCTCACCGGCGCGGGCGCAGCATTCGGCGGAGGGTTTGCCGCAGGGCTGCTGGCGACCGACGACGTGCTCGAAGCCGCGCTGTGGGCGACCGTCTCGGCCTCGCTCGTGCTTGAAGGCAGCGGGCCCTTGTACGCGCTCGATGCCACACCCGGTCTGGCGCGCGCGCGGCTCGAGGCCTTGCGCGGCACGGTCCGCCCCATCTAGCCAACGGAGACCTGCCCGTGTCCCTCGTCGCTCGAACGCTCGACCTCGCCTGTCAGATCCAGCAGGTGCCGGCCCCCACCTTCGCGGAGTTCGAGCGGGCCGTCTTCGTCCGCGACCGCTTTCTCGAGGCGGGCCTCCAGGACGTCGAGATCGACTCGATCGGCAACGTGTACGGACGCCGTGCCGGCCGCGGCGCATCTCGCCCGCTCCTCGTCACGGCCCACACCGACACCGTCTTCCCGGCCGACACGCCGCTCACGCTGATCCGACGACCGGATCTGATCAGCGGGCCCGGGATCGGCGACAACTCGCTCGGCGTGGCCGGATTGCTTGGGCTTGTTTGGGCGCTGGGCGACGCGGCGACAGACGGCGATCTGTGGCTGGCCGCCAACGTTGGCGAGGAAGGGCTCGGGGATCTGCGCGGCATCCGTGCCGTGATCGATCGCTTTGGCGTGCAGGTCGCGGCCACGGTCGTGCTCGAGGGCATGGCGCTCGGTCGGATCTATCACGCCGGCATCGGCGTGCGTCGGTACCGCATCGCGGCTCAAGCCGAAGGCGGGCACAGTTGGCTGAACTTCGGGCGACCGTCGGCCATCCATCGCCTCGCGCGCGTCGCGGCGGCACTCACCGAACTCGCCGTGCCGCGCACACCGCGCACCACCTACAACATCGGTGTCATCCGCGGCGGAACGTCGGTCAACACCATCGCGCGCGAGGCCGAGCTCGAGCTCGATCTGCGCAGTGAGGCGCCCGAGACGCTGACCGTCCTGGCCGCGCAGGTCGAGACGCTCGTGGCGCGCCAGCAGAGCCTCGACGCGCCGTTGGCGCTGACCGTCATTGGGGACCGTCCTTCCGGCTGGATGGCGCCCGATCATGGTCTGGTGCAGGCCGCCGTCGCGGCGTTGGACACCATGGGGCTCTCAGCGACGCTCGACTCCGGCTCGACCGATGCCAACCTGCCGCTCAGCCGGAACCTGCCCTGCGTGTGCATCGGCCTGACCACCGGCGCCAACGCCCACCGCCCCGACGAATACATCGACACGGCCCCGCTCGAAAAAGGTTTGCCCGTGCTGGTCGACACCGTGCGGCGCGCCTACGCCTGGGCGCGGTAGCCGGCGCTCGGCCCCGCGGCGGTTTGATGAACCACAGCGGATACGAAACGGCGGGTGTCGATGAGACACCCGCCGTTTCGCATCCGCATGCTTCGCCCCGTGAGCCCTAGACCAGCATCGCCATCTCGGGGCGGACGATGTATTCGAACGCGCGCTCGGCCTCGAGAGGCTTGGAGATCAAGTAGCCCTGCCCGAGCTCGCACGCCAAGGCCTTGATGAAGTTCAATTGCTCCTGGGTCTCGACGCCCTCGGCGATCACGGTCAGGCCCAGGCCATGCGCGAGGTTGACGATCGAACGCACGATCTCGACGCTGTCGTCGCCGGCCGAGATCCGGCCCACAAACGAACGGTCGATCTTGAGCGTGTCGACCGGGAAACGCTGCAGGTAGCTCAGCGACGAGTACCCGGTGCCGAAGTCGTCGATCTGAACCTGCACACCGAGCGCGCGGAGCGCTTCCAGCGTGATGAGCGCCTGCTCGGCGTCGTCGACCAGGGCGGTCTCGGTGATCTCGACTTTGAGGGCCTCGGGCTCGAGCCCGGCCTGCATCAGGGCAAGCCCGACCTGGCTCGCGAGGTCCTTCTCGCGCAGCTGGCGGGCGGACAGGTTCACGGACATGGTCAGGCCTTGAGCGTTCTCGGTGTTCTGGCGCCAGCGCGCCAGTTGTGCCGCGGCCTCGCGCAACACCCAGTGCCCGATCGGCACGATCGACCCGGTCTCTTCGGCCACCGGGATGAACTCACCCGGCGGCACGAGACCGCGGTACGGATGGCGCCAGCGCACGAGGGCCTCGAAACCCGTGATGCGGTCGGTGCGCAGATCGAGGATCGGCTGATAGTGCAGCGTCAGTTCGCCACGCTCGAGCGCCTGACGCAATTCGTTCTCGAGGACCAGCCGCGCGATCGCGCGGGCGCGCATGCCGGCGTTGAAGACGGCGTAGCGCGACCGGCCAAGCGCCTTGGCGTGATACATCGTGACCTCGGCGTCGCGTAGCAGATCCTGCGCCGTCTCGTAGAACGCGCTGCTGAGCACGATGCCGATGCTGGCCGTGGTGTACAGCCGTTGGCCCTGGCCGTCGAACGGCAGCGCGAGCGCGGTTTGCAGACGTTCGGCGACCGCGATCGCCGCGGCCTCGTCGTCGACGTCGTCGACCAGCGCCACGAACTCGTCGCCGCCGAGGCGCGCCAGTGTGTCGATGCCGCGCAGCCCCAATTGCAGTCGCCGCGCGTTCTCGATCAACACGGCGTCGCCGAGCGTATGGCCGAGGCTGTCGTTGATCACGCGGAAGCCGTCGAAATCCAGGAACAACAGGGCGAAGCGGTAGTCGATGTGGCGCCGCGCCCGCTCGAGCGCGCGCCCGATGCGATCGAGCAGGAGCGCGCGGTTCGGCAGACCGGTCAACGCGTCGTGGAAGGCGTCATGGAGCAGCCGAGCCTCGCTCTCGCGCAGCCGGTCCTCGGCCCGCGTGCGGTCCTCAACCTCCTGACGCAGGTGCGCGTTCGCCTCAGCCAGCTCGGACGTGCGCAGCCCCACGCGCTCCTCGAGCTGCGCGTTCAGGGTTTGCAGCTGAGCCTCCGCGCTCTCGCGTTGGGTCAACTCGGTCTGCAGCCGCCGCGCCAGGCGTACCCGGCTGAAGATCTCGATGACCTGTTGGATGCCGGAGAGCGCGAAAAGCAGGCCGAAGAGCAACGCGGCCGTTGTGTAATTGCCCTCGATGAAATCCTGGGCGTAGTGCTCGGCGCCCGTGACGAAAAAGCCGTACACGGCCCACAACGTCCCGAGCGCCACGAGCGAGCGCCACGGCCAGCGCGTCGCGGCGACGTCATCAGACAACACGACGTCGGTCTCGACCGGAACGGCGCGGGCGTGGGCGATCGCCGCGATCGCGAACGCGAGCGCGCCGGTGCGTAGGACGTGATCGACCCAATGCGGCGTCGTGACAAAGGCATTGGCGAACGGGCTGGTGAGCGCGGCCTGCGCCGAAAACAACACGAAACTGACGCCCAGGGTCGGGGCAGTCACCCGAAGCCCCTCGGGATAGACGCCGAACATGAGACGGAAGCCGGCCCAGGCCAGCATGAGCGGCACCGCGGTTTCACCAACCTCCACCCAGACGACGGTCAAATCGCGCGTGTCGGTGGGCGAGGTCTGCGCCAGCGCCGGCCCGAGCAGGGCCGCCCAGGCGACGTACACGGCGGCCATCATCGCGATCGCCAGGTCCAGACTCTGGTACAGATATTGTGTGCGACGGGCGTTGGCACGCGGGAACTGGAAGGCCGCCAGGATCAGGCAGACGACGCCCGCCAGGCCCAATCCATTGGCCGGCAACCACAACTCGGTGGCATCCGGGGCGAAGTGGGCTCCATATTCGAGGAGCGCCGACGCGCCGATCCAACCCAGGAGCCCAACGAGGACGGCGATGAGCGTGGTCGTCAGCCGGCCACGCTGCCACTTGAGTTGGGCGATCGTGTGCAAGGTCCAGCCCAACGCCAAAACGGCGAGCACCCCCTGTCCGGCCAGGGCCAGAGCCGCCATCGCCGGCGTTTCATGAAAGAACACCGTGGTCGCGACCAGCGTCAATACCGTCAGGGACAACGCCAGGGCTGCCCAGGGTCGACGCCTGCAGCCGAGCAGGCATACTTCGATAAAGCGAACGACGCGGCCGGTGACGTCGGGTGTCACGACGCGCACCTCGCTGGTTTCGCCTTTGGTCGGTAGAGCACGCACACGTCAGTATCGACCTTACATAGCGTGAGCCCATAAAGGGCTTCTAAACCTAACGCTAACGTTCGGCGTTTCGGCATCCGCAGTGGAACCTTGCCTCAAGCCGTCGGCGATCAAGCCGACACGCCGGCGCCTGCCGTGCTGCGACGAGGCTCCAGGGTCAGCTTACGGGATTGTGAAGGCCTGAACCATAGGGTTGGTTGGCGAAAGTCGGCAAAGGGAGTCTGAAACTAGGGTTTCTTCTGCTGCTGACGGGCGCGCTTGCGCGCGAGCAACGCCGACGCTGAGTCGCCGGGCGGGTTGGCGGGATCAGCCGTCGGCGGGGCGGGTTTTTCGACGGGTTTGGGGGGTGGCACCGACGCGACCGCCGGTTTTGGAGAGGGGCGCGTGAGGTCTGGGGTCGCCGGCAGATCGGCGCTGGTGGCCGCGGAGGTCTTGATGGGCGGCGGTGCAGCCACGGTTTCTCCGGCCCGATCTTTGGCGCGCCGGAGCGCGTCGAGCTGGCTGGCGCGGGCCGGCTCCAGCGTCGGCTCCGAGCGCCGTTGCGCCGATTGCACCAGCCCGGCCAGGCGTTCCTGGATGCGGCGCAGTTCATAACGCCCGATGCTCAGGCGTCGAATGGCGATGTCGAACGGGAGGAGCGCGGCGGCGACGAGCAATAGCCAGGGCCAAATCGGCTGGCGCGCGCTGGGCGGCGCCGGCAGATCGTGGATGAAGATCCGGGCCGCATCGGCGCTGACGTTTTCGCCGCCGGTCAGCGCCGCGAGCTGCTGCAGGAACTGGACGTTCGCCGGCACCGCATCCGGCTCCTCGGGCGGCACGATGAGCTGGTACTCCGGCGAGTACGCCAGCACCCAGCCGTTGAGATCCGACAGGGCCGGCTCCGCGCCGGTCGCGGCGCCGTCGGCGGCGCCGACCACACGCACCAGGTAGGCGCCCTCGGTCGTCGGGATGAAGTCGCCGGTATACCGGCCCGGCCCGGTCTGGCGCAGCGTCAGGGTTTGCGTGCTGCCGTCCGGCCCGACCACGTTCGCCTGCATCGTCAGGTCGTTGAGATAGGCGCCCGAGTCGGTCTGCGCGTCGACGCTGACCACGGCCTGATCGCCCTGCTGCTCGACCTGGATCCGGCTGGCCGCCTGGCTCTGCGACCCGATCGCGTAGCGCACCACCTGCGACCAGAAGCGCGCGAACTGATCCCACGAAGCCCAGGCCTGGGCCCAACGTCCCGTTGCATCCGACGTCCAGGCCACACTGCGGCCGAGGCCGTACTGCCAGGTCGCCAGAATCGGGTCGGGCGCCGCGGGGTTCGGGCTATCGGGGTTGACGAGCACCACCTGCGCGGCCGCCTTCGCCGTCGTGCCGATGTAGCCCAGCAGCTGCGGCGTCGCGTCGATCCCGGCCAGGATCGGGCTGGGCGCAACCTGCGCCGGGAAGAACGTCTGCTCGATGATGTACGCCCGGGTCGCGAGCGTGGTCTCCTCGCTAAAGATCGACGGGATCTGGCTGGGATCGCCGGCGAAGTGATAGACGCCGCCGCCGGCCTCGGCCAGGTCGGGCAGGAACGGCGCGGCCCCCTGCCCGACACCGACGCTCGAGAGCGTGATGCCCTGCTCGGTGTACATCTTCTCGACGAGTTGCGCGATGCCGGTCGGGTCCGCGCCGCCATCGGTCAGCAGGACGATATGGCGCACGGCGTTGTCGTCCTCGGGCAGGATCTCGGACGCCAGACGCACACCCGCCATGATGTCGGTGCCGCCGCCGATGCCGATGGTGCCGACCTGCCGGATGACGGCATCCGGGTCGTCGAGCGACGTGATCGGCACGGCCACGGCCGCCGTATCGTCGAACACGATCACGCCGACGCGATCCTGCGGGCTGAGCAATTCGACCGAGCGCACGACGGCTTCCTTGGCCAGATCGAGCTTGGTCACGCCGCCCGAGGTCTCGGACATCGAGCCGGAGTGGTCGATCACGAACAGCATCGTGACGTGCGCGCGCCGTTTCTCGTCCTTGATCTCCATGTCGACCGGTAGGACGCGCTCGAGCGGCGTGCGGAAGTACCCGCCGACGCCGTACGACGTCGGGCCGCCGACGGCGATCAGGCCGCCGCCCAAATCGCGCACATAGGTCTCGAGGGCGTCCATCTGGCGCTGGGTCAGTGACCGCGCGGGCACGTCGACCAGGATCACACCCGCGTACTCGGCCAGCGACGGCAGATCGCCCGGCAGCATCTCGGGCGAACGCACCTCGACCTGTAGCCCCGTGGCCTGCAACGCCGCCAGGATCTCGGCATCGCCCTGGACGCCGTCGCGGGCCTGCGGGTTGTTGATCAACAGCAGCCGGGGCGGGCCCGTGACCTGCGTAAAGGCCGCGAGTTCGTTGTTCTGATAGAACGTGTCGGCGCCCTGCGCGGCCGTGATCTGCACCCGATACGACGTGAAGCCGGGTTGCCCGGCGGTCAGGGGCAGGCTCAGGTTGTTGACGCCGCGGCGGAGCTCGACCTGGCCTTCATACGCGATCGCATCGCCGGCGAGCACCCGCACGCCGACGGTTTGCGGCGCCGTCGACTCGATCCGCACCGAGAGCCCGAACTGCTCGCCCGGGCGCAGCCGGCTCGGCGCCTGGACCTGCGTGACCAACGACTCGGCCCCGCCCGTCACCGAAAACGGCACGACCATGATCTGCGCGCCCGAGGCGGCGGCCAGCCGCGCGGCCTCGAGCGCGTCGCCGGTGGTCTCCTGACCGTCGGACAACACGACGAGGCGGCGCATCGCGTCGGTCGGGAGCACGGCCAGACCCAACCGGATCGCGCCCGCCAGGTCGGTCTGCAGCGTGGTGACGCGGACCGTCGGTGTGTCGAAGTCGTGGCTGGTCGACAGCCCGCGTTCGACGGCGGCGTCGCCGCCGAAGACGATCACGCCGGCCTGATCCTGCGGGCCAAGTTCATCGAGCGCGCTGCGGATGTACGCCTGCGCGAGTTCGTAGGGCGTCGTGCGCGCCGGGCCCGTCGTCAACTGTGCCTCGATCGGCACGGTCATCGAATCGGACGCATCCAGCAGGAAGACGACGGCCAGCCGGTCGGACACGTTGCGGATCTCGAGACCGGCCAGGCCGAGGATGAGCAGCAACGCGATAACGAGGCGCAGGCCGAGGCTGATCCACGCGCGCACCTTGCCGCCGCCAAAGCGCGGCCAGCCCAGCCAGACGAACAACGGCAGGGCGACCAGGAGCAGCAGCAGCCACGGAGTCGCGAAACTCACGCGCGCCCCCACTCTTGACGCAGGGTTTCGGCCGCGAATTCTCGCGAATATCGACAGCGCGGATGTCGCCCGGAGGCGTTTCCGATCCGCGCGATCTGCGAAATCCGCGGCGAGCGCATAGCCTGGGTCATGAGGCACCTGCGCGGGGAAGCCGCCTGGGTGGAATGGCACCGCGGTGGTAGACGTACCACTCGATGACGAGCACGATCAGCGCAACCGCGGCCAGCCAGGGCCAGAGCTCGAGCTGGCCGGTCTCGGCGGCCGGCGTGGCCGTCACCGGGCTTTGACCCAGCGTGAGCTGCGTCGCCGGCGCAATCGCCGACTCGCCCGCGTCGAACAGGTTGACCGCGAACTGGCCGACCGTGCGCTGGGTCGACACCACGGTGTACAGGCCCAGCAGAGACGTGTCGGCGAAAAGCACACCGGCTTCGGTGGCCGGCGCCTGATAGCGCTGGCCGCTCGGATCGTCGATCGCGATCGCGCCATCGCCGCCGGCCGGCCGGATGAGCAGCGTCTCGCCCGGGTGCAGACCGTCGGGCGCCGAGAACGCCTGCGCCGGCGCCAGGTAAGTCATCAGGTTGGACATCAGCACCGGAAACGCGAGCTGCAAGGGCAGATCGGAATCTTGAAGTCGGAAGGTGAGCACCGCTACGCGACGTCCGCCGGTCTCGCCGGCGAAGACGAGCGGTCCGCCCTCGCTGTCGACGAGCACTCTCGCCCAGGTCGGCACCTCGACGTGCCGGGCCTGCAACACGTTGACCTGCTCCCAATCGAGATAGCGCGTCAACGGATCATCGGCCGCGACGCGGGTCAGGCGCGTGTTGGTGAACACGTCGCCGACCGTGAAGAGCGTGGTCGAGATCGGGTTGACGATGAGCAACTCGGCGCCGGGGGGCGTGACGGTCTCGGTCAGGCTATCGCTGACGTACAGATCGAACGGGTCAGTCGGGAGCGGCGCGCCGGGAGCGGCCCGGAACGCCTGGACGCCCGGCAGCGAGGCCAGCATCTGCTCGAGGAAGACGTTGCCGGGCGTGAGCACCAATGTGCGCCCGGCCGCTGGAGGCTGGTACACGGCCCAGGCGGTGTCGTCGAGGGCGAAGGCATCGGGCGGGCCACCGGCGTCGCCGGCCGCGGTCAGTCGCGCCGTGTACGTCGCGGGTGTGTCGTCGAGGTCGTCAAGCGTGACCGACTCGGATTGGTCTGGCGCGACCTCGACCAACTCCGACGACACGAGTTGATCGGCGCCGGTCGTCAGGGTCACGATCACGCGCTGCGGCGTCGTGCCGAAGTTGGTGACGCGCACGAACAGCTGCGGCCCGGTCGCCGTCGCCCGCAACGAAAACGCGTCGATGCCGACGTTCTCGCGCCCGAGGGCTTCGGTCGACCCGATCGGCACGTAGCGCACCGTGCCGGGCAGCGCCGGAAGCCCCGCGGGCAGGCCGCCGTCCGACAGGATGACGATCGTGGTCTCGCCCGGCGTCCCCCCACGCGCGGCGCCGGCGGCCAGCGCAAACGCGGCCTCCCAATCGACGGCTCCCTGCTGCGGTTGCGCGGCATCGACGGCGGCGATGGCGGCGGCGGTGTCGCGCGTGGCGGAGGCCAGCACCTCGGGCTGCCGACCGACGAGGATCACGGTCAGCAGGCCGTCGGCGCTGAGGCCGTTGGCCAGGTCGCGCACCTGTGCCTGGGCCTCGGCGAACCGCGACGGCGCGACATCGGTGGCCGACATCGACGCCGAGGCGTCGAGCAACACGATCACGGCGCCGCGCGCGACGGCCGGCACGGTGAGGAACGGCCGCGCCAACGCGAAGACGAGCGCCGCCAGCAAGAGCAGTTGCAGGATGAGCAGGAGGTTGCGCTTGAGGCGCTGCCAGGGTGCGTTGGCCTCGCGATCGCGCAGCAGGCGCTGCCAGAGCAACACGCTCGACACTTCGACCTGCCGGCGCCGCATCTTGAGCATGTAGAGCACAAGGATCGGCAACGCCAGCAAACCGAGGAGAAAGGCGAGCGGGGTCAAGAACGGCAGCGTCATTTCACCAACCCACGCTGCCGAAGCTGATAGAGCACCAGTTGATCCCACGGCGAATCGGTGACGACCGGGACGTAGTGCATGCCACGCTTGGTGCAGTGCGCGTTGATCTCGTCGCGCCAATCGCGCAGCCGAGCGTGATACAGATCGCGCAACCCACCGTCGAGCGTGATCTCCTGAAAGTCCTGCGTCTCGGCATCGACCAGCCGCAGATCGCCGGCGAACTCGGGCTCCACCTCTTCGGGCGCGAGCACGTGCATGACGGCGACCTCGTGGCCACGGCCCTGGAGCTGCGCCAGACCCTCGGCGTAGCCGTCGGGCGCGAACAGATCCGAGATCACGAACGTCAGGCCCGGGCGACCACCGGTCAAGGCATAGTCGCGGAGCGCGGCATTGAGGCGGGTGTCGCCTGCGGGCTCGACGGCCTCCAAAAAGCGGATCAGGCGCAGCGCATATCCGCGGTTGCGCGCGGGGCCAAAACGCGCTGCGACCGCTTCGCCATTGAGCACCGACACGCTCAGCCGATCGCCGGCCGCGAGCGCCAGGTACCCAAAGGCGGCGGCCAGCTTGCAGGCATAGTCGAGCTTGCGGGCCTGGCCCTCGCCGAAGCCCATCGACAACGACGCGTCGACGAGCACGTGCACGGCCAGATCCTCTTCCTCCTCGAGCAACTTGATGAACGGCCGCTCGAGCCGGGCGTAGGCGTTCCAGTCGATCCGGCGCAGGTCGTCGCCGCGCACGTAGTCGCGGTAGTCGGCGAACTCGATCGACGTTCCGCGTTTGGTGCTGCGGCGTTCGCCCTTGAACACGCCGGCGCGCACGCGCTGCGCCACGAGGGCGAGGCGATCGAGACGGCGAAGAGTGGATTCGTTGAACATGCTCACATTTGCGATTTGCGATTGGTGGATGGTGATCGCCCCTTGGCCAAGAGGCGATCCCCATTCACCAATCGCAAATCGCAAATCTCATTGGATCGTCTTTAGCAAGTCCGCCACCACCGCATCGGTGCTGATGCCTTCGGCCTGGCCCTCGAAATTGAGGAGGAGGCGGTGGCGCAGCGCGGCCGGGGCAACGGAGGCGACGTCGTCAAAGGCGACGTTGACGCGCCCGGCGAACAGCGCCGTGATCTTGGCGCCCAGGATCAGGGCCTGCGCGCCGCGCGGCGACGAGCCGTAGCGGACGAATTGCTTGACCAACGGCGAGGCCGTCTCATGATTGGGGTGCGTCGCCACGACCAGACGCGCGACGTAATCGGAGACGTGCGCGGGCACCGGCACCGTGCGGGCGAGCTTGCCCATCGCGATCAACTGCGCGCCGGTGGTCACCTTGTCGAGCGCTTTGCGGACGCCGCCGGTCGTGCGCGCCAGGATCTCGACCAGGTCGGTCGAGGACGGGAAGGCGACGTTGACCTTGAACAGGAAGCGGTCGAGCTGCGCCTCGGGCAGCGGATACGTGCCCTCCATCTCGAGCGGGTTCTGCGTGGCAAGCACGAAGAACGGCTGCGGCAAGGTATACGTGCGCTTGGCGACCGTGACCGAGCCCTCCTGCATCGCCTCGAGCAACGCCGATTGCGTCTTGGGCGTGGCGCGATTGATCTCGTCGGCCAGAACCAGGCTGGCGAAGATCGGTCCGGGCTGGAAGCGGAAGTTGCGCTTGCCGTCCGCGCCCTCTTCGAGGATGTCGGTGCCGACGATGTCGGCCGGCATCAGGTCCGGCGTGAACTGGATCCGCGCAAACGGCAGATCGAGCACCTCGGCCAGGGTCTTGATCAACATCGTCTTGCCGAGGCCGGGCACGCCCTCGAGCAGCACATGGCCGCCGGCGATCACGCAGAGTAGCGTGTGACGCACGACGTCGGCCTGGCCGACGATGACCTTGCCGACTTCGGCTTCGATCGCGGCTGCCGTGTCGCGGAATTGCTGCAGCGTGAATTCGGGCGCGGTGATGGGCGCAGTCGTTGTCGTCATGGCGATGGTTAGGGCTCCAGTGAGCTGAAGTACTGACGGACGATATCGCGGATCTCGGGCGGATAGTCGCCTTCGTTGACGGCCGAATATGCGGAGTCGCGATAGTCGTTGTAGACCTGGTTGTAAGGCACCGTGACCTGGCCCGTGTTCTGCTCGCCGGTCGGGCCCTCGCCGACGACGTCGTTCCCGGGGTCGCCGCCGTTGCCGGTGTCGGGCACCTGAACGTCGGGGCCGCCTGTCCCGCCGATGTGGTTCGGCGCGTAGATCGGTTCGTAGCCTGAGACACCGCCGTCGGTCGCGCCGCCTGTGCCGTTCTGACCCTGTGTCTGGCCGCCGACGCCCTGCCCGTTGCCGGATCCGGTGCCCGCGCCGCCACCACCGCCCTGCCCCTGGCCTTGACCCTGCCCCTGGCCTTGGCCTTGACCCTGACCCTGACCCTGGCCTTGACCTTGACCCTGACCCTGGCCTTGACCTTGACCTTGACCCTGGCCTTGGCCCTGGCCTTGGCCTTGGCCCTGGCCTTGACCCTGACCCTGGCCCTGGCCTTGACCCTGCTGCCCGGCCTGGGCGATCGCGCGCTGCGCCTGGGTCACCTGATTTGAGGCTTGACCGGCGGCCTGCGACTGCGCGGCCTGCTGTCCGGCCTGCTGCATCGTTTGCCCGGCCTGTTGCAGCGCCTGCTGCGCCCCGGCCGTGTCGCCGTTGCGCAAGGCATCGGCAGCCTGCTGCAGTGCCTGGGCTGTTTGCGGGTCGGTGCCGGAGAGGGATTGCGCCGCCTGCTCGAGTTGATCAGCGAGCGCCTGCTGCTCGTCCGGGCTCAACGTGGACGGGTCGAGGTTCTGAAGCGCCTGACCGGCCGCCTGCAGATCCCCGTTCTGGAGCGCCTCGCCGACCGATTGAGTCGTGGGATTGCCGCTCAGTTGTTGGCCGGCTTGCTGCAGCGCCTGGGCCTGAGCCTCAGCGTTCGGATTCTGCAGCGCGCGCAATTCCTGTTGAGCCTGCGCCAGCGCTTCCTGCGCCTGCGCCTCCGATAGGCCGGGCTGCTGCAGCGTCTGTTGGGCCTGTTGCAGCGGCTCGGTCAGCGCGTCTTTTTGCTCTTGAGTCAACTGAGCGTTGTTCTGGATCTCGGCGATCGCCTGCTCGATCTGCTGGAGCTGATCGGCGATCGCCTGTTGAACGGCCTGCTGGTGCGCGAGGATGGCGTCCTGCGGGTTCGGCCAGAACACGAAGCCGGCGACCAGGCTGACGGCCAGGACGGCGGCGACGGCCAGTTCGAGGCGCGACACATCGAACAGCTTGAGCCGGGCTTTGGCCGGCGCCAGCCGCGCGGCGGTTGCCGCGTCGCGCCATTGCTGATCGACGAGCCAACCCGGCGCGCGGTCCGGCGCCGCCTGCAGTTCGAGCGCCATCGATGTCCGCTCGGCGAGGCCGAGACGGCGATCGAAGTCGCGCGCTGCCGCGAGCCGCGAACGCGGTTTGAAGAAGCCATACAGCGCGCCGGCGATCAACCCGATGGCGGCCGCCGACAGCGCGATCTGGATCTGGGTGGCCGTGAAGACCAGGGGCGTGACGCGCGCAAGCAACGCCAGGCCCAGGCTGAGCGCGAACGCGATCCACAGACCGCGCACGGCCCAGCGCACGGCGTCTCGCACACGCACGCGCCAGAGCCAGGTCGTGATCAGGCCGTTGACTTCACGAATCGCTTCAGTCGACATGGACCCTCTGGATCCGGCGTCAGGATGGTGACCCCGGATCATGGGCTAATAGACGCTTTCAGACAGCCTGTCGTTCCGCGCCCCACGCGGCGGCCACAAGGGCCGCGGCAGGGGCGGCCACAAGGGCCGCCCCTACCGCTCCCGCCGGCTGACGTTCAGGATCGCCAGGAAAACGAACACCGTGCCGAGCACGGCGGCGAATACCGCGAACAACATCCACGGCGACGGGATGTAGGCCGTCATGCCGACGACGCCCGTGTTGGGGTCGGTCAGCGGCAACGACACATACCACGTGCCCGAGGCCTGATTCATGATCATGGCCTCGCTAATGAACATCGTGGCAACCGGGTTCGTGGCCGACAGCAGCAGACCCGAATACAGCATCACCGCCTGCACCGGCACGCTGGGCGACCCGAAGGCCGAGAAGGCAGAGCCAAAGATCAGGATCGGGATCACGAGCAACGGCAGGGCCAGCAGGCTGATCAACACGAAGCCGAAGGTCAGCACCGTCGCGCCAAGTGTGCGCCGCATCAAAGACGAGAAGTACACGCCGGCCGCGCTATACAGGTACGCGCAGGCGACGAGCAGCAACGTCCCGAGTACAAGTTCCTCGAGCGCCACGCCGCCCAGAAGGAAGGCCAGGCTCTGCAACGGCAGTGCCGCGAACAGGAGCAGGAAGATATACACAAGCGCCGAGCCGAGCTTGCCCAGCACCAGCGACCGGGCCGGCAGCAGCGTGGTCCGCAGCAGGTCGTAGGTCTGACGCTCGCGTTCGCCGCTCACCGCGCCGACCGTGAAGGCGGGCGCGATGAAACACACCAGCAGCAGCTCGATGCCCACGACGCCGCCGAACACGAACTTGCCGACCAGGCCGCGCTGGGAAGCCGAGAACGCGCCGGACGTGGAGATCGTGTACATGTAATACAGGAAGATCACGAACGCGCTCAGCGCGAGCAGGTAGGCGGTCAACACGATAAAGGCCCGCGCGCCGCGCATCCGGCCGCGCAGTTCCTTGATCACGACCGGGTTGACCGTGAACAGGCCGTCGAGCAACTGACGCAGGCCGTTCGAGTTCGGCCGTGTCGGGCCTGGCTCCGCCGGCGTCGCGGCGCTTGGGGGTTGGGCGACGGCGTCGGTCATGAGGGCTTGGCTCCGTTGGTGATCTGCATGAACACATCCTCGAGCTCTTGCCGCGTCTCGTTGAAGTGCACGATCGGCAGACCGCGGCTGACCAGCGCGCCGAGCAGCGCGCTGACGCCGGCCTCGTCACCGCCGAATTCCACCTCGACCGACGGCGGCCGTTCGGGATCGTCGACCGGTCGGACGGCGAGCACGCCCTCGCGCCCGAAGATCGCGGCTTGCGCCTCGGTCAACACATCGGGACGCGCCAGGAATTGGATCTGGATCAGGCGATGCGGGCGCAGCTGGCGTTGCATGTCGGACATGCTGCCCTGCGCGACAAGCCGGCCGCCTTCGACGATGCCGATGTGCGTACAGATCTCGGCGACGTCGGCCAAGATATGCGTGGAGAAGAAGACGGTCTTGCCCATCCGACTGAGCTCGACCAGCAACTCGCGGATCTCGACGCGCGCGCGCGGGTCGAGGCCCGAGGCCGGCTCGTCGAGGATCAACACCTGCGGGTCATGCGCCAGCGTGCGCGCCAGACACAGCCGCTGCTTCATGCCGCGCGAGAGCGTGTCGACCTGCACGTCGCGCTTGTGCCCGAGATCGACCAGCTCGAGCAGGTCGTCGATCAGACGCCGGCGCTGGCCGTCGGGCACGCGGTAACACGCGGCGAAGAAGTCCAGGTACTCCCAGACGGTCATGTCGTCGTATACGCCGAAGAAGTCGGGCATGTACCCGATCAGACGACGGACGTCGTCGGCCGCGGTTCGCACCGAATGGCCGCCGACGTAGGCCTCGCCCGAGGTCGGCTCGAGCAGGGTCGTGATGATGCGCATGGTCGTGGTCTTGCCGGCGCCGTTCGGGCCGACGAAGCCGTAGATCGCGCCCTGCTCCACGCGCAGCGACATCTCCTTGACGGCCTGGAACGTGCCAAACGTCTTGACGAGGTCGCGGGTCTCGAGGATGTAACTCATAGCTTATTTGGTGAGCACCACGGTCGCGTCGAGACGCGCCACCGACACATAGCCGCCGGGCTGACCGGTGAGGCGCAACTGCACTTCGCCGCCCGGGCCGACGTAGTTCTCGGGCGACGTCAGCTGTGTGTCGCCCCAGTTGATGTCGATGATCTGATCCCAATCGCCGCGGGCGTAGTTCCACACGTCCACCTGCGCGTTCGCCTGGCCGTTCTGGCCCGACGCCTCGTCGAAATGGACGACGACCTGGTCGACGCCGCGGTAGGCGACAGGCTGGGTCGGGCGGAACAGGAACGACACCTGATCGTTGTCGTATAGATAAATGTCGTACGGCCCATAACTGCCGTTCGAGGTTTGTTGATCGAGCGGCTGCCAAACCATCAGATCCGGCGAGAGCGTCAGCTTGGTCGCGTCGGCTCCGGGCAGGTACGTGGTCGGCAGGCGCAGCAGGTACAGCGTTTCGGCGCGGGTGTCGAAGGGCGCGTTCTCGACGCCGACCGTGAACGGCGCTTTGTCGGACCAGGCGGACAGGTACACACCGGAGCCGCGCGTCGTCGCGTAATTGTTGGTGATGGCGTTCAACAGCGAATAGCGGCGCGCCGTCTTGATGTCGTTGTAGTACGCGTATGTGTACGGCGTGGTCCCAAGGATATCGTCGATGGTCGTGTCGCCCGTCGCGACGTAACCGCCGCCCAGGTTGGTCAGCATCTGGACACCCGGCGGCAGCACGGTGTTGAGCGGCGCCTGCGGCGCGCGTCCGCCGGCGATGTAGACGCTCACGGCCGCATGCGCGCCCGGCGCGATGTCGCCCAGGATCTGCTTGGATCCCGGCACCAGGACGACGCAGTCGCGGAGCGTCTCGGTGCTGTTGTTCACGACCTCGCCCTTGAGCAAGAGGCCCGCCGTGGAGGGTTCGATGGTGAGGGTGACCGACACCGGCGGCAGGGCCGCGCTGCCTTGCGCGACGAGCGTGCTCACCGCGGCGACGTCCGTGCGCAGGTTCCGAATGCGATAACGATCGCCGACTTCTACACGCAACCCGTCGGCCGCGCTATCCTGCGGCGTCGACGAGTAGCCGAACGCGGGACGGGCCAGGATGCCCTCGGGCAACACGAGATCGTAGTCTCGGCGGCTCGGAGAGTACAGGCCGACGGCCATGTCCACGCGCCCGGCGCCGGCGCCCGCCAGTCCTTGAACGACGCTGACCTCGTGCACGATCGCGCGTCGCCCGGCCATCGTAAAACCGATGACATAGGTTGCGCAGCTGAACAGAACGACGGTGGCCGGGATCGTCACCCAGGCCAATTGCCGGCGCTTGATCAGGCGCAGGATGACGTAGTTGATCGGGCCGATCAGGCCGACGTACGCGGCCAGAAGCCCGCAGATCAGGAACGGGCTCGCGAGCTGCAGGTCCGGCACATAGCCGGCCGCCTCGACGGCCGATTGCACGTTCGTGGTGAAGCCGTTGGCCCAACTGGGCTCATCGGGCGCGAGCGACAGCATCTTGCGAAAGACGTCGCCGGTGCCCGTCCATTCGGGCAGCGGCGCGGTCGCCGGGTCGAAGGTCATGTACTCGACCTTGCCGACGCCGGCGATCCGCTCGACCAGCAACGGCACCGCGCCGGCCGAGAGCCGCACAATCGCGTCCGGGCTCGCGGTCCCCGTCGCGACCAGCAGACCGGTTCCCGGCGAATCGGAATGGTTGGCGAAGGACGCCAGCATGGTTGTGTCATCGACCGTGGTCGTCCCGGACGGCGCGAACGGCAGCAGGTTGCCCAGCCCGGCCGCGGTCTTCTGCCAGCCCGGTCCGCCGGTCACCCACAGGCGCCCGCCGGCACTCACCCAGGCCTCGATGGCGCTGCGCTGTCCGTTGGTCAGCGGGCCGGTGTCGACGTCGGAGAAGACCAGCACGTCGAGGCTGGAGTACGCAGCCGAGGTCTCCGGCAGATCGGCCAGCGCGATCTGGGCCACGTAACCCGATCCGCTGAGCGGGTCGATGGTCTTCAACGACCCGAAGGCCGCCGGGTCGGCAGCGACCACGCCGTACACGAGATCGTTCACCGTGACCGAGTTGAGCGACACCGAGGCGTCGGCGACCCGCTGCGAACCCTGGAAGACCTCGACGGTCAACGTGGACGCGTAGCCTTCCATCACGACGTCCAGGGTCAGATCGCGCGTCGTACCCGTCGCCAGTTCGACATCGCGCACGAACAGGAGGCTCGTGCCGCTGTTGGTCTGCGTGGCCACACGCACCTGCACGTCGCGATCGGGCCCGCTGTTGGTCAGGCTGACGTACAGCGGCGACCAGGACTGGTCGCGGTAGAAGCCGTCGAAGCCAAAGCGCGCGGTCACCCGAAGGTCGCTCTGGTTTTGGGCAACTGCGGGCCGCGCTGCCAGGGGGCCGACGACCAGGCCGATCAACACAAGCGTCGGGCCCAGCCAACGCAACAGACGACGGACAGGGATCAGCGACATCCGAACTTTCCTCGATCCCCCGACCCCACACGGGCGTCGGGCGCTTTCCGGTTTGGGACGTGCGTCGTATCCGTGAGACCGCGAAAACACCACTTCGGTTCCCCGACCGACCAACGCGGTGGGGAGGGACTGATTATAGACACACCGCCGACGCCGGCCAGCGCTGCCGTACCGGCCCGGACGGCCTCAGAATCCCACGTTCGGCTGAGAGTAACATAATCGTTTCCGGGCTGCGTTGGACATAGGCAGAAAGTGTAGGCGCCGGACCGACCGATCGCCAAGCACTCAGGTGAGCGTGCATGGGGCTGCGAAAGGCCGCGTGCAGCCCTCCCCGCGTCGAAGAAGCGCCGGTGTGATGCCCGCCCTGCCGGGCGGCTTTTGCCTAAACCGCAGCATATCGATCCCCACAGTCGTTACAATAACGACATGCGCAAATGGCTGCTCCCGATCGCTATCGCTCTGGTCTTGGTCGTGGTCGGCGCGTTGGTGGGTACGGCGCTGGGCGTCGGCGGTGTCGTGGTCGTGAACCGGCTGCCCAACGACTGGCGATCGCTGGGTAGCCCGCCAAGCCCGGCCGTCGCGATCGTCGCCGGGGACGATCGCGATGTGTATGTCAGCGCGGCCGATGGCGCGATCTATCACTGCAGTCTTTCCGGCACCGGCGCCTGTTGGGAAGCCTGGCTTGGCGACGTCCAGGTGAAGACGGCCGATCACGACTATTGCTCGCCGGATTTCGTCCCGACACCGCCGGGCAATGGGCCTGTCGATCTGGTGTATGGCGAGTGCGGCGCGGAGTACTTGAGCGCTGCCGCGTACCGTCTGCAGGCCGACGGCAGCGTCGAGGTGTGGACGCGTTTCTCGGGCAGCTGGCTTGTGCTTGGCGAACTCCTGCTGTTCCCGGTGGTGGGCTGCGGCGTCGGCGGGCTGATTGGCTTGGTGATGGGCGCGGTGATCCTTCTGCGCGCAGCGCGCCGCAAGCGCTCGAGCGCTCCCGCGTCAGCCGCTCCGGCGTGAGCGCCGCTCACCACTGTATGTGGATCTCGGCACGCTGATCGACGGTCAACGGAATGCGGACGAGATCCGGTCCGAGGACGTGAGGCTGCACGACCGCCCCATCGACGACGACCCCCGGCGTTGTCGATGGCAACGCCAGTGTGATCGCGCCGGCCGCTTTGCGCCCGAGGCTCAATTCGAGGTCCACCTCGCGTTCGCCCGCCGTCCACGTCACGACTTCGCAACCCTGCGAGAAGTGAAGATCGCTGGCCACCCATTGCGGCGTCTGAGTCACGGGACGCACCGCGAGCAAATGCCCGCCGTGGGCCGGGATGCGGTCGAAGGCCAGCAGTTGCCCCGGGTTCAGCCGCCGCACCTCGCGTTCCCACAGGTCCGCGACCCAGTATGACCCGCGCGGCAAGCCGAGCGCCTCGAGATCGACCATGCGCCCCTGCGCCGAGCTCTCCCAATTGAAGACGCCGAGCAGCCACCAGTCGCCGACGGGGCCACTCAACGGCACCGTGACGATCTCGGGCATCGTGCTGTCGAGCCAGCCGTGCACGCGTGGGCGGATGTTGAGCACCGGCAGCAGCGTCGTGATGTAGCGCCGGCGCTCGGGCTTGAGCCGCGTCAGGTCGTCGCTGACCAGGAACATGCCGCCCGAGAGCGCGATCACGCTCGCCAGGCTGCGCACCTCGGCCTCGGTCAGCCGCGTGTCGTAGTCGCGCACGAGCAAACAGTCCGGGTCGTTGAGCCACCAGCGGCGATGGAGCGCCGCGCGGTTGAGCGTGTTTTGGATCGCGTTCCGCGCGCTGGCAAGCGCCATCTCGGGCCGGAAGAACTCGGCCCCGACACCGCCGAACAACTGCGGGTGCCAGTATGGGGCCACGTCCGTGCTGATGCGCATGCCGTCGACGATGCCGATCGCGGGCCCGAGCGGACATCCGCAGCCGAGCAGGAATACGTCGTCGCCGGACACGGCCCGGATCTCCTCGAGTGCGCGGCGGAACGCCTGCGCGCGGGTCAATGTCGGGTCGTAGCGTCGCCCCGGGAGCGCGCCGGCGAACATGAAGTCGAGCTTGAGATACGGGAAGCCCCACTGCTGAACCGCGGTTTCGATCAGACGCCGGGTATGCTCACGCACGCCGGGGTGGGTCACGTCGAGGGCATAGCACCAACGCGCCCAGGCCAGGCCAGCCCGCACCCAGCGGTTGCTGTCGTCCTTGAGAAACCAATCGGGCCGCTGACGGACGAGGGCGGCGTCGCCGCGGGCGATGAAAGGCGCGAGCCAGAGCCCCGGCGTGTGGCCATCGCCGCGGATCGTATCCGACAGCCACTTGAGGCCGTGCGGGAACGTGTCGCGCGTGGCGAACCAGTCACCGACACGCGCCTGGAAGCCGTCGTCGAGTTGCACGAAATCCAACGGCAACTCGTCGCGGATCGCGTGCAAGGCCTCCATGTTCGCGAGCACGTGCTTCTCGGTGACGCTGTCGAAATACTGGTACCACGAGCACCAACCGACCGGCGTCAGACCCGGCACGCGGGCCTGACCCTCACGCGCGGCCGTCTCCAGATAGGGCCCCAACGGGTCTGGCGCCGACGGTTGGATAAAGCCGAGGTAGGCCCAATCGGTGGTGCGGGATTCACCAGGGCCGAGCGGCACATCATCGCCGTGTGCGGCGAGGCGCATGTAGGGCCCGCGCGGGTCGACCAGCGCGGCCTCGACATGGCCGAAGTGCTCGCGCTGCGACAGGAAGCCGAGCACGAGGCCCTGATCGTGCGCCAGATCGCCGACCACGCCAAACAGGTCGCTCGTGAAGTGGCCGATGCCCTCCACGACAGGGCTGAGCAAATTGCGCATCTTCGGGCCATCGAAGTAGCCGATGCGCGTGGCCGGTTCCGACATCGCGCCGCGCAGGCTGCCGCTGAAGCTCCACGACTGATAGCCGTTGCTGAAGAAGGCCAGCTTGCCCGACTCGGGATGCAGGGTGAGATGCGAGCCGAGCGTCTGACCCGTGAACCGCCGCGCCGCATCGCCGGCGCGACCGAAACGCGAGCCGATCACGGCCAGGTCGAGCTCGTGCCAGCTCCAGATCTGGGTGCTGAGGTTGGTCAACCGGGCACGCCAGAGCAGGTGCGCCGAGTCGGGCGGCAGGACGAACTCGACCTCGAGCGCAAGCGCGCCATCGGCCAGGTGCGTGCTCGCTCTGACGCCCGGACCGCTCGGAAGGCGCTCGGGCGTGAGCGTGCAGGTCGCGGCATCGCGGCAGGCGGCCTGCCCTTCCCAGCGAAACGCCGCGCCGTCGGGTCGGCGGAGCTGCACGGTGAGATTCGCCCCGAGCACAGCCGGCCAGGCGTTGTCGGCGCAGCGCAGGCTCCACCGAAACGTCTCGGGATCGAACGAGAACTCGAGGCGGGCGTTGGCAACGACGAGCACGGCTCGGCTTTCCTTCACTAGCGCGTGACGGCGCCGGTCTCCAGGTTCAGACGCCAGCGCACGCCGTCCTTGTCGCGCAACGCGGCCAGAGTCTCGTCGCGCCAGGAGACAGCCGTGAACCCGCGACCCGTGTCCTGCAGCACCCAGGCGAGCGTCGGGCCCTCGAGGTCGACGCGCCAGATGGTGGACGTGGCGTCCTGCCAGTTGACGCCGTCGTCGAAGGTCGTGAAGAGGAAGCCCGCGCCGTTGCGCGACCACACGATCCCGCCGGCGGCGCGTCGCAGTCCCTCGAAAGTGAAGCTCGCGTCGGTCAGGGTCTGCAGACCGAGGTCCATGATGCGCACGCGATCGAGCTGCACAACCGCCAGGGTGCGCGCGTTCGGCGCCAGCGAGAAGACGCCCGAGAGGTCGGTCGGGCCGACCTGATCCACCAGACCGGTGCGCAGATCGAGCCGCTGCAGATTCGACCAGGTGTCGAACAGGCTGCCGTCCTCGGGCGCGACGCGATCAGCGAAAAACAGGTGCGTGAACGACCAGCCCAGCACGTCGGTCGTCGGCCGGCTTGGGCCGTCGAGCAACCAGCGCGAGACCGGCACCCAGGCCAGTGTTCCGTCGGCGCGCGTGACGCGCAGCCGTTCGAACACGTAGGCCTCATCGCGGTCGTTCTTCAAGGCCTGCGAACGCTCGACGCGAGCGGACCATTGGAAGTTGGGCGACACATAGCGGTCGAGCACTTCAAAGAAGAGCGCATCGGCGTTGGGCGTGGCCGCCGGAAGGTCGGTGGGCGTCGGCGTCACCGTGGGGGTCACGGTGGGTGTGCTGGTGCGGGTGGGCGTCGGCTGCAGCGTACCGGTGGGGGTCGGCACCGGCGTCGACGTTTCGGTCGGCGTGATGGGCGTGGCCGAGGGCGTCGGGATCGGCGTAGGCGGCGGCACGAGGCATCCGCTGGCGGCGACGGCAGCCAGCAGCAGGGCAAGTGCGAGGCGTGAGTGAGGCGCGCGATGAGTCATGGTTCAAGGCACCCAGTAGATCCGATTCTGCGCGGTCGATATCGTGCTGGCTTCGACCCAGGCGCCCAACCGCGTCAACCGACCCTGATAGGCCTGCGCGCCATGTTGTGCGACCCAACCGCCGAGATCGAACGGCACGACGCCGTCGGCGGCCAACCACTCGCCATTGTACCGGCGGCCGATGTGGACGTGCGTGCCGGTCGCGCTGCCGCCCTCGCAGGAGGGATAGCCAAGCGGATCGCCGGCCCGCACTCGCGCGCCGGTGGGCACAAGCCCGTCAGACGCCAGGTGCAGGTACATGATCACCCACCCGGTCTGTTCGTTGCCATCGCCGTCGAGGTCGAGCATGATGAGGTTTTCGCCGGAGCGCGCGATCACACCGTCGGCGACGGCGACGGCCGGGTCGTCGGTCTTGCCGCAGCCGGAGACGCCGGCCGGCGCGAAATCCAGTGCGCCCCAGGGCAGCAGCCGACCCCAGATCGGGTGCGGACCGCCGGTCAGGGTCCAGACCCGATTGACGGCGAACGGCAATTGAAGCGTCGGCTGGGTCAGCCCACCGGTGAGCGTATCTTGCGCGTTCTGCCACGGGTCGCCGAAGAGCTCTCGGTACGTCGCGCCGATGCCGCGCGGTCCCGCGGCCGCCTCGAACCCTTCACGATCCAGCATCTGGGCGAAGATGGCCTGAAACGCGACGGTGGCCGCATTCTGATACATGTCGACCCGCGACGTGTACTCGCCGCGGAGCATGAACGTCGTCAACGTGCCGTCGCGCCAGCCGTAGTAGCCGACGCTCAGTCGTTCGGCCAGCCAGATCGTCTGGAGGTACCAGTTGTCGGGCGCATCGGCCGGCAAGGCGCCGTACGGCTGGTCGCTGTCGATCACGGCGTTCACGGCGCCGGTGCGCCATTCGGCCAGCGCCAGGAAGACCTGCGGGTTGATGCCATACAACTGGCCGACATAGCGCAGAGTCTGCGCCGCGGTGCGCTGCCGTTTGCCCGCGAAGGCCTGATAGTCCTTGAACGATCCGGCGCTGTTGGCCAGGTACGCGTCGACGTCGAAGCCCGCGGCGGATGGCCCGTAGACGAAAGCGCTGTCCGGCATGATCTTGTAGGTCGGCCCGGTCAGGGGGAAATAGTACGACGGGATCGCGATCTCGACGCCCGAGGTGAGGATCCCGGTCGCGGACAGCGTCGGGTTTGCGGCCAGGATCTCTTCGGCCGTGGTGTTGAAATGCACGGCCAGCACGGGCACTGTGTCGCCGGTCTGGATCACATACGGCAACTGTTCACCCGGGCCGAAAGCGCCGCGCTTGGGCAGCGGGGTCGTGTTTGGATCGACCACTTCGGCCGACTCGACGCCGGGGGCGAGCGTCTGCGTCGCGGCGAGCGGCAGGCTCAAGCCAAACGGGATCGCGACCGGAGACGCCAGCCACGTCCCGGCGGCGACGATCACCAGCACGACGGTCAACACGCCCAGCAGCACCGTCCCGAACGAGCCGCGTGGCCGGGTACGTGGGACATAGCGTCGAAAGCTAGCCCGGGCCGCTTTGCGATTGAACCGCATTCAGTGAAGTGTACCTCCAACAGGAGGATTGGCAGAAGACGGAGCGCTCTAGGGGTCGGTGCGAAGCCCTGACCCCTAGAGCGCCCCGTCTTCTGCCTCTTTCCTTTGCAGCAGGGCTGAGCAGTCTCAACGATTCGTAGCCAGCATGGCCGTCGTGGCCGATTATCGATCGTGCCGTACGCCGGCCATCAGGCGTCTATCCGTTTCATCCGCTGATCCGTGATCTCATCCGTTGTCGGTCCCGCTGAGCCGAAGGCCGCTCGCGCCCACCAAAAGCCTCAATACGGGCTTCCAAACGGCAACCGGCAATCACGGCTCGCGACGAATGGCCGTATAAGGCGCCGAGCACGTGCAGGCCTCGACGACGACACCGTCGCGGGTGAGCGCGCCCTGATACTCGGCGCGCCCGATGGACACGACCCAACCGTCGAAGTTGAACGGCACGATGCCGTTGACGGGCATCCACTCGCCGTTGTACTTCCGGGCGATATGAACGTGCGTGCCGGTCGCACGCCCGCCCTCGCACGAGGGATAGCCGAGCGTGTCGCCCAACTCGACGACCGTGCCGACCTTGATCATGTCACGGTTACGGATGTGGAAATAGAACACCGTCCAGCCGGTCGTCTCGCGTCCGTCGCCGTCGAGGTCGAGCACGACGGCATTGTGGTCGGCGCGCACGATCACGCCGCCGGCCGAGGCGACCACGGGCTCGAACGACTCGCCGCAGCCGGCGCCCGAGCTCGAGGGCGCGAAATCGATGGCGGCCCATTGCCCGCTGCTGATCCACGCTGGGTGCGGCCCGCCCGTGAAGGACCACACGCGGTTCGGCCGGAACGGCAAAGCCAGCGCCGGTTGCGTGAGCCCGCCGGGGATCAGGTTCCGCACCGCCCATGTGTCCGGCGTGCCAAACAGCCGGGTGTACGCGGCGACGAGCCCGTCCGGCCCGAGCGCGCCTTCCATGTTGGCGCGATCGCCCGTTTGCGAATACAGATACTGCAGCGCCGCTGTCCCGGCATTCAAACGCGGGTCCATGCGCAGCGTGCTGCCGTCGGCGAAAGTCAGGGTCGTCAACGCGCCCGAGCGCCAGTTGTAATACCCGATCGACAACTGGTTCGCGACCCAGTTCAACTGCGGCGCAAGGTTGTCTTTATAGGTGTGCTTGTACCCCATCGGGCGCGCCAGACCCTCGGCGGTCGGCGCGGCCTGGCTGACCCAACCGCCGTGGTACTCGAGGATCGCCATCAACACCCGCGGGTTGATCGAATGCTGTTGCGCGATGCGCTTGATCAGATCGCCGCCCTTGAGGGTCAGGTCCTCGGTGTAACCGCGATACCGCGCGAGATATCCGCCGAGTTGCTCGGTCGTCGCCTGCGGGTCGAAGTCGCTGGCCGACGGGCCGTAGACGACCTCCGAGTCGGGCAACACCTGCGTGCCCGAGCCGAGCGTCGCCACGTCGAGCGCGGCCGGGATCACGAGCAATTGGCCTTCGGGCAATGGCGCCGCGAGGTCGAGCGTGTCACTCGGCAGCCGGATGTCGACAGGGTTGACGCCAAAGCGCGCGGCGACGGCGTTGAGCGTGTCGCCCGATTGCGTGACGTAGTTGGTCACGTTGTCGCTGGCGATGGCCGCGGCGACGGCGGCCTCGCTCAACGGGGTCGGGGTCGGCGGCGGAAGATACTCCAGAGTGGGTGGCGGCGGTTCGGGCGTCGAGGTGTTGAAGTCGCCCAACACGGCGAACGGATCCGGCGTGTCGGTGGCGGGCCGCGCCGCGACCCCCACGAACCATTCTGACCAGGGCAGGTTGGCGCCCGACATCAAGAAGAAAGCGCTCAAGCCGCACGCGACCAGAAGCAACGCGCCGAGGCCGAGCCAACGACCGAGCCCGCCGCCCTCCCGTTCTGGGCGACGCCCGCGGCCCCCGGGCCGATTGGGCTCGCCGCGGCGCCGGATGACCTGCGAATACAACGGCGGTCGGTCCCCGCCGCGGGGTTTTCGATCCATGCGATGTGCGTGCGCGTCTGACGCGCCTCCGAAAGACGTCGGCCCCGATGGGCCGATACAAGTCAGAGGGCGGCCACAAGGGCCGCCCCTACGGGTGTCGAAATGTCACGCGCGTCTGCGCCGACCGTCGCGTTCGATGCGCCGGCGCCCGCGGGCACACGCCTACGGGCGCGCGATGGCATTGCTCTCGTCACGGCAATTGCAGGCCTCGATCGTGATCGCGCCTTTGCTCAACGTGCCGTCGTACTCGGTGTCGTTCAACCCGGCCGACGTCCAGCCATCCAGCACGAACGGGATGCGTCCATCGTCGGCGGCGATCCACTCGCCGTTGTACTTGCGCGAGACGTGGGTGTGCGTGCCATTCGAGATCCCGCCCTCGCACGAGGGATGCCCGAGCCGATCGCCGGTCTGCACGTATGTGCCGACGGCCACGCGATCGCGCAGCTCAATATGGAAGTAGATGAGCACCCAGCCCGTGCCCTCGGCGCCGTCGCCGTCGAGGTCAAGCGCCACGGCGCCGTACTCCGAGCGCAACACCAGGCCCGGCGCGGAAGCCGTCACCCACTCGTCCGACTGCAGACAGCCCTCGGCCTCCGCCGGCGGCGCGAAGTCGAGCGCGGCCCACGCCGACCCGAAGTCGAACGCCGCGTGCGGCCCCCCGGTGAAAGCCCAGATCTTGCCCGGCTCGAACGGCAACGTCAACGGCGGCTGTTGCAGGTCGGTGGGGACGACCGGCTCGATGGCCCGCGAGAAGGGATCACCGAACAACCCGGAATACGTCGCCGGGAAGCCGTTGGCCGAGACCGTGCGTTCCCATTCGCTCGCCGGCATCAACCGCGAGAACAGGCTTTGCACCCCGACCGTGCCGGGGTTGAGCGTCGGCGCCACGATCCGTGAAACGCCGGCGTCGAAACCGAACGAGATCAGCGCCCCGCTCTTCCAGGCGTAGTAGCCGTTGTTGAGTTGGTTGGCGCTCCACGTCAATTGCTTGAACAGGCCCTCGCGGCCCTGCTCGGCGCGCCGCATCGGATATTGCAGCGTCGCGTCTTTGGGATCGGGGTTGGTCACCCAGCCCGATTGGAACTCGAGCACGGCCAACAGCAGCCGCGGGCTGACCGAGTAGCGGGCGCTGATGATGCGCACGATCTCGATCCCGGTCAACGTCCGGAACTCCGATAGACCGTCGAGCGCGTAACCCGGCACGTCCTCGGAATAGGTCGCCAGGAACCCGCCCTGCTCCGTCACGAAACGATCGAGGTCGAAGCCGGCATCGCCGGGACCATACACGAGCTCGCTGTCGGGCAGGATCTTGAGCGCCGGACCATAGACCGGTTTCTGCGGCAGCGGGATGTCGAGCGTCTGGCCGACGAACAACGTGTCCGTGATCGTCAGGTCGTTGGCCTTGGCGATCTCTTCGGCCGAGATGCCGTAGCGTGACCCGATCACGTTCAACGTGTCGCCGCGCTGGATCGTGTACACCTCGACGGCCGTGCGGTTCAGGGCCGACTCGCGTGTGGGGTTGGGCGTCGGCGATCCGGCGACCGGCTGCGGCGGGAACGGCGTGGGCGTGCCGAGCAGACCGGCCGGCGTCGGGCCCTGCGCGAAAGGCGTCAGAGTCGGCGCCGGCGATTGCATGAGCGGCTCGGCGGTCGCGTCCGTGCCTTTGTCGGGCGGCGGCAGCAACTGCGCCAGGGTCGGGATGACGACCGGCGTGATGTCGCTGGTATCGAAGCCAAGCGGGATCGTGGGAACGCCCGGGATCTGCGTGATCGCCGAGAAGTCCTGCGGCAGGTCCGACCGTGAGCAGGCCAGGGCCATGGCGCCAAGGGCCACGCCGGCCAGCACCAGCCGCCACCTGCCGCGAACCGCACCGCTCCGCATCCGATCGTCCATCACCAGATCTCTTGCTTACGGTGTGACCCGCAGCAGCTCCTTGTCTTCCATCGAGATCACGGCCGCGTCGCCGTCCTTGCGGATCGAAGCGAGCGGGTCGAAGAAACCGGTTGGATCGGGCACGTACGTCACCCGACAGACGACTCCCGGACAGGCCAATACAACGTACGTGTTCTCGGGCGCGCCCGGCTGAGCGGCCCGCACCCCGAGCCGCACGACCTGGCTCGACAGCGCCACCTCGCCGACGTCGCGGTAGATCACGCGCGTCAGCGGCGCGGCGCTCCAGACCGAGAGCGCAAAGGCCAGCACACTGAGCGCGATCTGGGCGCCCTGCCGAATCCACCCCGGGCGGCGCACCATCGCCAGCGGCAACCACCAGAACGCCACCGAAAACACCACGACCAACAAGAGGATCGACACCGGCAACGCGCCGTAATAGTACGCCAACAGAACCGGATACGCTACCTGCGCGCCGTCCGCCGGAAGCGTGCCCACCAGGCGCAGAACCGCCCAGACGACGCCGATCACGAGACTCAAGACGATGGTGATGGAGAACCAGTTCCTTAACACGTAGGCACCTCAAAACCCGGCGATTATAATGCCGACATGCAAACTCTCGTTGAATGCGTCCCGAACTTCTCCGAAGGCCGCCGCGCCGACGTCATCGACGCGATCGTAACCGCGATTCGCACGGCCGGCGGCGACCAGGTCCAGGTTCTGGACGTCAGCTCCGACGCCGACCACAATCGCACGGTCGTCACCTTCGTCGGCAGCCCCGACGGCGTCACCGCCGCAGCCTACGCCGGAATCGCGCGCGCGGCCGAACTGATCGACCTCGACGTGCAGCGAGGCGCGCACCCGCGTCTGGGTGCCAGCGACGTCGTGCCCTTCGTGCCGATTCGCGGCGTGAGCCTTTCGGATTGTGTGGCACTGGCGCGCCAGCTGGGCGAGCGCGTGGGCCGGGAACTCGGTCTACCCGTCTATTTATATGAAGCGGCCGCGGCGACACCCGAGCGCGCCAACCTGGCCGATGTGCGCAAAGGCGAGTACGAGCTGCTCAAACAGGAGATCGGCGTCAACCCGAAGCGCATGCCCGACTTTGGCCCCGAGCGCGTCGGCCCGGCCGGGGCCGTGATCATCGGCGCGCGCCAGTTCCTGGTTGCCTACAACATCTACCTCGACACGGCCGACGTCGCGATCGCCGAGAAGATCGCGCGTGCCATCCGCCATCTCTCCGGCGGGCTGCGCTTCGTCAAGGCCAAGGGGTTCCTGGTTGAGGGCAAAGCCCAGGTCAGCATGAACCTGACCGACTTCACCAAGACGCCCATCGCGCGGGTGCAGGAGATGGTGCGACGCGAGGCCGAACGTTACGGCGCGCGGATCACGCACAGCGAGTTGGTGGGCCTGATCCCACAACGCGCGCTGGTCGACGCCGCGCAATGGTATCTGCAGCTCGACAATTTGAAACCCGACATGGTGCTCGAGAGCCGGCTCGTCAATGCCGCGCCGGAGCCCGTGTCGCCGACGGCCTTTATTGATCAACTCGCCGCCGGGACGGCGACACCGGGCGGCGGCGCCGCGGCGGCTTTCGCCGGCGGCATGGCCGCGGCCCTGGTGGCCATGGTCTCGCGGCTGACGATCGACAAGAAGAAGTACGCGGCCGTCAAGGATCGGCTGCTGACGGTGCTCGCCCGCGCCGAGGAATTGCGCGCGACGTTGACAGCCGGCGTCGCTGAAGACTCGGCCGCGTTCGAGGCCGTGATGGCCGCCTACGCTCTGCCGAAGGACACGGACCCGCAGCTCGAGGCGCGGCGCGCCGCCATAGCCGCCGCCTACCGCGTCGCGACCGACACGCCGCTGCGCGCCGCTCGGGCCGCGGCCGAGGTGGCCAAGCTGGCACAAACGGCGGCCGAGGTGGCGAATATCAACGCGTTGTCGGACGCGGCCAGCGGCGCGCATCTGGCGCGCGCGGCCGTCATCGCCGCGGCGCACAACGTCCGCATCAACGCCCGCGAACTGAGCGACGTACCGGAGGCCGACGGCTGGTTGGCCGAGGTGGACGCGCTTCAGACCGAGGCCGAGGCCGCCGTCGCCGCCGTCGAAGCGGCGGTGCGGACGCGTCAAGCCGGAACAGCGTGAGCGGTTCGCGTCGACTGACATCAATTCGTGGTGCGTTGCTCGGCGCCGGGCTTTGCCTGGCGCTTGGTGCCTGCACGCCCACTCCCGCCGGGCCGCTCCCAACCGTCGCGGTCGCCACGGCGGCGGCGACACGAACCGCCACACTCGCGCCGCCGCCCGTCGTCACCCCCAGCGTGCCGACCGACACGCCGGTGCCCGCGCCCACCCGGCCGCCACCGACGGCCACGCCAACGCCCTGTGCAGCGGCGGTCTGCGTCGTACCGGCGCCGCACGCGGTGTTCGCGCGTCCGATCGCGCCCGGCGGCTCGATCTACCCCGATCGAACATATCCCTATGGCTCGACCCAGGGTGGTCTGCGCGAGCCTCATCACGGCGTCGAGTTCTTCAACTCGGCCGGCACGGTCGTGCTCGCCGCGGCCGAGGGCACGGTCGTTTTCGCGGGCGCCGATGACGGCCCTCAGGCGATCAGCCCGCAGCCCGGCTTCTACGGCAACGTGGTCGTCGTCGCGCATGACCTGCCGTCGGTGGCCGCGCCCGTCTACACCCTGTATGCGCATCTGCGCCGCATCGACGTGGTCGCGGGCCAGGCCGTGGAGAGCGGTCAGCCGCTCGGCGAGGTCGGGCAGACCGGCGTCGCCATCGGTCCGCACCTGCACTTCGAAGTGCGTGTCGGCGCAAACACCTATGCGGCCACGCGCAACCCGGAGCTTTGGTTGGCGCCGCTCTACAGCCGCGGTCGGAACTGGGGTGCGCTGGCCGGTGTCGTGGTGGGGCCCGACGGGGAGCGTTTGCGCGGCATCACGGTCGTGGTGCGCGCCGTAGACGTCACCGACGCCGTGACCGACAAGTACCTGACGACCTACGGCGGAGACCAGAACAACGGCGACGATATGCTCGCCGAGAACTTCGCCATCGGCGATCTCCCGCCCGGCACGTATCGGGTCGGCGTCAACGGGATGCGGACCGTGATTGAGACCGTGACCATCGCGCCTGACTCGGTCACGCTCATTCGCTTCTCGATCGAACCGCCGCCGCCGACCGAGACGCCCGACCCAAATGGCACACCGACACCGACCGAGACGCCTCAAGACACCGGGAGTGCGACGGCGAGTCCTCAACCCTGAGATCGAGCATTCGCACTCCCGGTGTCCTTACGTTCGCATTCGAGCACACTCGTCCGCTCGACGACCGCCGCACCGATCTCCGCCGCCAAGACACCGGGAGTGCGACGGCGAGTCCTCGACCCTGAGATCGAGCATTCGCACTCCCGGTGTCCTTACGTTCGCATTCGAGCACACTCGTCCGCTCGACGACCGCCGCACCGATCTCCGCCGCCAAGACACCGGGAGTGCGAC
>JBGAJV010000063.1:0-36757 GCA_044224715.1 Anaerolineales bacterium
CGCGGCGCCGAGCAAACCCGCCTTCGCGTACAGGATGACGTGGACGGGCATCTTGGTCAGCAGATCGCGGAAACGCCCCTTGGCGCGCAGCGCCTCGAGGAACGCCGGTTTGTCGAGATGCGCCAGGATGCGCGGCGGGATGCCGCCGCCCAGATAGATCCCGCCGGTCGACAGGACCTTGAGGGCCAGGTTGCCGGCCTCCGCGCCCAGGATCTCGACGAACAGGTCCAGGACCGCATTGGCCAACGCGCACGGCCGGGCCGGATCCTGCGCGGCGCTGAAGATCACGGGCGTCTGATCCTCGACCCCGGCCAGCTGCTCGGCCAGCCACGCCGGTTCCTCGGCGTAGTTGATCGACTTGAGGTAGGCGTACAGCAGCGGGATGCCGAGCCCGCCCGAGCACACGCGCTCATAGCTGACGTGGGGGTAGCCGTTCGCGTTGAGGTAGCGAAGCAGCCCCATCTGCAGCTCGCCCACCGGGCCAAAGGAGACGTGGCTGCCTTCAGAGGCGTGCGCGCTGTATTTGCCGTCGACGCTGGTGAGGAAGCCCTCGCCCAGGCCGGTGCCGGGGGCGATCACGGCCACGCTGCCACCGGCTACCGCCGTGCCCGTGCTGAGGGTATGGATGTCTTCCGGCCGCAGGATCGAGACGGCGTGCGCCACGGCCTGCAGGTCGTTCAACAGCGCGACCTTGCTGAGACCGAACTCCTGCATCAGCCGCGCGGCGTCCACGACCCAGGTCAGGTTCGTGATCTGCGCCCGTCCGTTGACGATGGGCCCGGCCACGCCGAAGCAGCCACGCTCGACCGGCAGCTTCACCGCCGCCAGAAATTCGGCGACGATCGCCTCGAACGTGGCGTACTGCGCGCTCTGGTAGGTCTTCTCGACCAAGGGTTCGTGGGGCCCCTTTTCCGAAGAGAAGACGGCCAGGATCGTTTTCGTGCCCCCGATATCGCCGATCAGCGCGTTCATGGTCGTGTCCGTTTGGCTCAGGCGACCTTGACGGCCTGGCCGCTCGCTGCCGATTGATAAATCGCATCCAGGATGCGGGTGACGGTGTAGGCCTGTTCGGGCTTCACAACCAGCTCGCCCTCGCCGCGCACCGCCTTGATCCAGGCGACGGATTCCTTATAACCGCCGTTGAAGTCCTCGGCCCGGCTCCCGTCGCCGATAAAGGCCGCGCCCATCGCGTAGTTCTGGATGAAGAGCTTGCCGGCCTTCTCGCCGTTGACGCGCACGTGGTGCGTCGCCGCCGACTGGAAGTCGGTCGTGCGCACGATCGGGCCGGTCGGCGGGAACATGTCGGCGCCGGCCTTTGTGCCGCACAGCATGGTCATCGCCTCGTTGGACACGATCATGTTCAGGGCCCATGACGATTCGATCATCACCGTGGCGCCGTTCTTGAATTTCACCAGGCCAAACGCGCTGTCCTCGACCTCATACTTCTCCGGGTCCCAGGGCCCCATGATGTTGGCCGGGCTGCCGATCTTGGCGATCTTGTCGAACGTCGCGCCGAGCACCATATCGGGTTCGTAGTTGTCCATCATCCACAGCGTCAGGTCAAGCGCGTGGGTCGCCAGGTCGATCAGCGGGCCGCCGCCCTGCTTCTCCTTGTCCATGAACACGCCCCAGGTCGGCACGCCCCGGCGGCGCGTCGCGAACGCTTTGCCGAAGTAGATGTCGCCCAGCTCGCCCGCGTCGCACAGCGACTTCATGAACAACGAGTCCTCACGGAAGCGGTTCTGATAGCCGATCGTCAACAGCTTGCCGGCCTCACGCGCCGCGTCGAGCATGGCCTTTGCCTCGGCCGCGGTCTTGGCCATCGGCTTCTCGCACATCACGTGCTTGCCCGACTTCAGCGCCGCGATCGAGATCTCGGCGTGGGTGCTGTTGGGCGTGCACACATGCACGGCGTCGATGTCGCTGCGCTTGAGCACGTCGCGGTAATCGGTGCACACCAGGGCATCGGGGCCGCCGAACTGCTTGGCCGAGGTTTGCGCCTTTTCGAGCACCAGATCGCAGAACGCCACCACGTCCACGCCTTCTTGGCGCACCAGGCTCGGCAAATGCTTGCCGTTCCCAATGAAACCGCATCCGATTATGGCAACCTTGATCTGCTTCATGGCCGTGTCTTTCCTGTCTATAGATGGCTTTTTGGGGGATTAACTACCCTGTATGGCGCGCGAGGTCTGACGCCGGGCGCGCGATTCCCATGGCATTATAGCGGCCCATGGGCGATTGTCAACGCTGTCAATCGCCCGGCACGATTTGGCCTGGGAATCTCTGGGCGCCTTCCCAAACGAGCTATTGCATGTTTTTTGCTGGTTTTTGAGCCCTCTGCCCGCCGGGAATGGAACGGGATGGAAACTGCTTATTGACATCGCTGTCAATCATTGTTACATTGACAACGCTGTCATCGCATGCACCCAATTTAGGTAACCCAAAAGCGCTATGACCCGTGTCACGCTTGAGGATGTGGCCAAAAAGACCGGCGTCTCGTCCAAGACCGTCTCGCGCGTCTTGAACGGCGAGCCCAACGTCTCAAAACGGACCGCCGAACTGGTCCAGGCCGCCATCGCCGACCTGAACTATGTGCCGAACTCGGCAGCGCGCAGCCTGTCCAGTGGCAAGGCGCTGGCCCTCGGCCTGGTCATCGGCTGGCCCGTCAACTCCCCCTACTCCAGCACCCTGATCGAGGGAACGCTCGATGCCTGCAACCGACAGGGCTATAACCTGTCGCTGTATGCCCTTGAGGAAGCGATCGCCAAGCGCATCGGCGACGCATACCGCAGCCGCCAGGTCGATGGCATCATCCTCGACACGAACGTCGCGACGGACGCGAGCCTGATGAGCCTGATCGACACGCTCAAGGTGCCGACCGTCGTCCTGCACCCGTACCGCCGGCACCCGCATGTGCGCACGTCCTATATCCAGATCGACAACGCCACCGCCGCCCGCGAGGCTGTCGAGTATCTGCTCGGCCTGGGCCACCGCTGCATCGGCTTCGTCGGCCATCACCTGGGCCATATCCTCGATCGCTTCGCCGGGTACAACCAGGCCCTGGAGGCTGCCGGTCTGTCGCCCGACCCCGCCTGGATCGCCAGCCCGGATTGGCCCGCGCTCGACAAGGCCGGGGTCGCGGCCTACTCCGGAATGCCCTTCCACGTCGGCTTCCAAAATGCGACGGCGCTGCTGACCTCGAATAAAGACATGACCGCCCTGTTCGCCGCCACCGACGAAATCGCGATGGGGGCGCTGTCGGCGGTATGGGCGCTGGGGCTCAGGGTGCCTGACGATGTGTCGGTCGTCGGTTTCGACGACATCGTCTACGCGTCCATGGTCGCGCCGGCGTTGACGACCGTCCATCAGCCGATCAACGAGATCGTGTCGCTGGCGGTCAAGCACCTGATCGACACCATCAATCGACCCGACACGCCACCTATCGACGTCGTGATGCCGACCAACCTGGTCGTGCGCAAGTCGTGCCGGGCGTTGGTGCAACCCGAGGGCAAAAAGACCAACGGCGCGCAGGGCCCGTCAATCGACACGACCAACGCTGCGCCAACGTTTTGACACGGTTCTTCGAACAAAGAGGTGCGTCGCATGAATTCCCTTATCCAACCCGAGCATGTCGAGCAGTGGAAGCTGGGCGGGCACGCCGGCGTGAGTTCCAAGCTGCTCGTCGATGGACAGAACATGACGGTGATGTGGACGCGGTGGGAGCCCGGCGCGCTGGCGCCCGAGCACACGCATCCGCACGAGCAAGTCGGCGTCGTCCTCGAGGGCGAAATCGTCGTGATCGTGGCGGGCGAGGCGGTGACGGTCAAAGCCGGCGAGTTCTATTACATCCCCGGCAATGCGCCCCACCTCGAGCGCAACGACGGCGACGTCCCGGCGATACTGACCGACTTCTTCTCGCCGGTGCGGGCCGACCTGCTGCAACGCCGTTTTACGCCCGGGGACGCTCAAGCAGCGAAGGCCGACTGACGGCGGGCGAAAAGCCCAGACCGCAACGGCACACACAATCGTCAACGCCACAGTCAAGACACAGTCGAGAGGAGGTCACGCTGCTCAACGCCCACAACGCCAAAGAGATCACGCACACACACGCAGGCTGACACACCGTTTCAAGGAGGACACGATGCGTAAGAGTTTGCAGACCGCCAGCAGTCTGTTGGTGATTGCGGCGACAATCCTGTCCGGCTGCGCCTCGCCCACCGCGACGACCGCGCCGGAAGCGACCCAGGCCCCCGCCGCCACCACCGCGCCGGACGCCACCAAGGCCCCAGAAGCCACCGCGGCTCCTGAAGCGACCCAGGCCCCTGAAGCCACCGCCGCCCCGGCCGCCAGCGATGTCGTGCTCAAGGTCACGGCCGCCGGCGCCGGTCAGGCCACCTGGGTGAGCAACTTCAACCCGTTCTCGACCAACGCGCTCTTCCCGACCCAGAACGGCATCTACGAGCCCCTGATGATCAACAATCGTCTCAAGGGCGAGCTCGTGCCGTGGCTGGCGACCGAGTACAAGTGGAGCGACGACCTGCTCTCCCTGACCTTCACGATCCGCGACGGCGTCACGTGGAGCGACGGCGAGCCCCTCACCGCCAAGGACGTGGCCTTCACCTTCAACTACCTGAAGGAGAAGTCGGGTCTGGCGGGTCTGGGCCTGGTGGCCGTGGCCGAGGGCGGCTACGTCGACACCGTCACCGCCATCGATGACATGCACGTCGAGTTCAAGCTGAACCGCGTGTACTCGCCCGGCTTCTACGACCTGATCGGGCAAGTCATCGTCCCCGAGCACCTCTGGAAGGACGTCGCCGACCCGGTCACCTACACCAACGACAAGCCCGTGGGCAGCGGCCCCTTCACCGAGGTCGTCAATTTCCAGGACCAGGTGTACGAAGTCGACCGCAACCCGAACTACTGGCAGCCCGGCGTGCCGGCCGTCAAGGGCCTGAGCATGCCGATCTTCGGCACCAACGACGTGGCCGCCACGATGTTCGTCGCCGGCGACACCGAATGGACCGGCCAGTTCTTCCCGAACGTCGACCAGGCCGTCATCGCCCAGAACCCGACCGACCTGCACTGCTGGTGGCCGGCCGTGACCTCCGACGGCTTCTTCATCATGAACGGCGCCAAGAAGCCGTGGGATGACCCGGTCGTGCGCCAGGCCGTCGGCCTGTCCTTCGACCGCGAGCAACTGATCCTGGTCGCCTTCCAGGGCGCGACCACGCCCGCCGACGTCACCGGCCTGAGCTCCGGTTACGCCGCGTGGAAGGTGCCGGATGTCGCTTCGCTCGGCGACAACTGGGCGACGCTCGATGTCGAGAAGGCCAACCAGATGCTCGACGAGGCCGGCTACACCAAGGGCGCCGACGGCATCCGCCTGAACAAGGACGGTTCCCCGATCGAGGCCGAGTTCCTGATGGTCAACGGCTTCTCCGACTGGCTGGCGATCGCCCCGATCGTCAAGAAGAGCCTCGAGTCGCTCGGCTTCAAGATCACGATCAACAACTACGACCCGGGCGTCGCGTTCGGCAAGTGGTTCGTCGGCGACTTCGACGTCTCGCTGTACTTCGGCGTCGACGCTGACACGCCCTACACTTACTACCGCGCCCTGATGTCGGCCGAGACCTTCAAGCCGCTGGGCGAGCAGACCGGCTTTGGCCAGAACATCTGGCGCATCGTCGTGCCTGAGGCCGATGAGCAGCTCAAGATCTTCGCCGAGACCGGCGATCCCGCGGTCCAGAAGGAAGCCGCTTTCAAGCTCCAGCAGATCATGCACGACTACGCGCCCGTGATCCCGCTGTGGCACGCCCCGACCTTCTACTGCTACAGCGACGCGCGTGTGGGCGGCTGGGCCAGCGCCGAGAACCCCTTCGTCCGCGCCATGCCGATCGCCCAGAACTCCACCGGCGAACAGCTCCTGCAGATGGTCGCCTGGACGGTCAAGTAACGTCAGCTCGAGGGTCGGGCGTCGGCCGACGTTCGACCCTCATCAATCGACGGTAGCACTTCGGGGCGGGCGACTTGGTTTCTATCTGCTCGCGTTCTGGGCAGCGCTGACGCTCGACTTCATCCTGCCGCGCATGCTCCCGGGCGATCCAGCCGCCGCGATCCTGGGCCCGATCGGCTCGCGCATGACAGAGGCCCAGATCAACGCGTTGCGCCAGGCGCTCGGCCTCTCGGACGCGCCGCTCTGGGATCAATATCTCCAGTTCGTGTCGCACGTCTTTCAGGGCGACTTCGGCCTCTCGTACTCATCGTTCCCGGCGCCGGTGACCCAGGTCATCGCGACCGGCTTCGGCTGGACGCTCTTGCTCGGGCTCTCGTCGCTCACCATCAGCGTCATCATCGGCCACCTGATCGGCGTCTTCGGCGCCTGGCGCCGTGGCAGCGCCTTCGACGTCGTCATGCCGCCGCTCTTCAACTTTATTGGCGCCTTCCCGGCCTTCTTTCTGGCCCTCGGCGCGGTCTTCGTCTTCGGCTTCAAGCTCAAGTGGTTCCCGATCGCCCACGCCGCGACCGACCACCTGGAGCCCGGCTGGACGGTCGAATACCTCGGCAGCGTCGTGCAGCACCTGATCCTACCCATGACCGTCGCAGTCCTGGTCAACCTCCAGGTCTGGATCCAGACCATGCGCAACAACATGATCAGCGTGCTGGCCGAGGACTACATCACCATGTCCGAGGCCAAGGGCCTCACCCAGAACCGCATCATGTTCGGCTACGCGGCGCGCAACGCCATATTGCCGAGCGTGACCGGCTTCGGCATCTTCCTCGGCTCGATTTTGGGCGGGCAGGTCCTGATCGAGCAGGTCTTCGCTTACCCAGGCCTCGGCTTCCTTCTGGTGAAGGCCGTCGGCGCCCGCGACTACCCGCTGATGGGCGGCCTGTTCCTGGGCATCACCGTCGGCGTGCTGCTCATCAACTTCATCGTCGACCTGCTGTACCCGCTGATCGATCCGCGCGTGCGGCCCAGTTGAACGGAGCTCTTCGCCATGGCGCAATCTTCAACACCCGTCCAACCGGTCCTCGGCGCGCCGCAGAAGCCCAAGGGCTTCGACTGGAAACGCCGCTTCGAGTGGCTGTACATCATCGTTCGTCATCCGCAGGCCCGGCTCGGCCTGATCATCGTCCTCACCCTGATCCTGATGGGGGTCTTCGCCCCGCTCATCGCGCCCGGCGATCCAAACGAGTTCGTCGACGTCCCGAGCAAGGCGCCTGACTCCACGTACTTCCTGGGCATCGACCCCCTCGGCCGCAACGAGTTCGCGCTCGTCGTCTGGGGCGCGCGCGTCTCGCTCACGATCGGCTTCGGCACGGCCGCCCTGGGTATGCTCATCGCCACCACGGTGGGCATGGTCGCCGGCTACTTCGGCGGCCTGCTCGACGACATCCTCGTGCTGATCATGAACCTCTTCCTGGTCATCCCGGGGCTGCCGCTGCTCATTCTGTTAGCCGCCTATCTCAAGCCGAGCACGGCCACGGTGATCTTCACGCTCGCGATCACGGGCTGGGCTTTCAACGCCCGCATCATCCGCGCCGTCACGATGTCCCTCCGCGAGAAGGACTATGTGGCGGCGGCCATCGTCGCCGGCGAGGACAACCTGACCATCATCTTCCGCCAGATCCTGCCCAACATGATCAACCTGATCGTCGGCGGCTTCATCGGCATGTCGATCTACGGCATCGCCGCCTCCACCGCCCTCGCCTTCCTCGGCCTGACCAACATGGAAGACGTCAGCTGGGGCACCAACCTGTTCTACGCCCAGAACGGCAACTCACTCCTGCTGGGCGCCTGGTGGGTCTTCATCCCCTCCGGCGTCCTGGTCGCCCTCTCCGCCCTCGGGCTCGCCTGGATCAACTTTGGCATGGACGAGATCACCAATCCTCGTCTCCGCGCCGAACGCGAACTCCGCAAAGCCCTTAAGGGCACCAAGCTCGAGCGCGTCCGCGCCACCCCGGTGATCCGTCGTGCCCACTAAACTCTCACCCACCCCCGAGACGGATAAGGTCCTGGACGTCCGTGACCTGTACGTCGAGTACCTGACCCCGCGCGGTCCGGTGCAGGCCGTGGACGGCGTGTCGTTCTCCATCGGCCGCGGCGAGGTCTTCGGTCTCGCCGGCGAATCCGGTTGTGGCAAGTCCACCATCGCGCACACCATCCTGCGCGTCCTGCGCCCTCCGGCCGTCGTCACCGGCGGCCAGATCCTGTACAAGGGCACCGACGTCCTGGAACTGGGCGACGAGGAGAAGCCCTCGGCCTCTGGCGGACCGGGCTACTCGCTCGAGTCGTTCCGCTGGGCCGAGGTGTCGATGGTCTTCCAGAGCGCCATGAACTCGCTCAACCCCGTCGTGCGCATCTCGGACCAGATCTGCGACACCGTGATGAAGCACTGGAAGGTCAGCCGTCAGCGGGCCCGCGACCGCGCCGCCGAGTTGTTCGACATCGTCAACATCGACAAGCGCCGCCTCGATGCCTACCCGCACGAGCTCTCCGGCGGCATGCGCCAGCGCGCCGTGATTGCCATGGCGTTGGCGCTCAAACCGTCGCTCTTGATCATGGACGAGCCCACCACCGCCCTGGACGTCGTGGTGCAGAAGGACATCCTCCAGCAGATCGAACAACTCCAGGAGCAGCTCGGCTTCTCGATCCTGTTCATCACCCACGATCTCTCGCTCATGGTCGAGTTCTCGGATCGGATCGGCATCATGTACGCCGGCGATCTGGTCGAGATGGCCCCGGCCTCCGAGATCTTCAACAACCCGATCCACCCGTACACCCAGGGCCTGTTGACCTCGTTCCCGTCCATCACCGGCGAGCGTCGCCGTCTCTCCGGCATCGCCGGCTCGCCGCCCAACCTGATCGCGCCGCCGTCCGGCTGCCGCTTTCACCCGCGCTGCACGCGTTGCCAGCCGATCGAGACCGTCGCAACACCGCGCCTGGAAGAAGTGCTGCCGGGCCACTGGGTCGCCGTCCACGCCGGCATGCCCCTGCCGTCTGGCGCAAAGGGCTGAGGAGGATCCCATGTCCAACGCACAACCCCTCAGCCCCGCGGCCAGCTCAGCCCCCATGCTCGAAGTCCGCGGCCTGTCCAAGCGTTTCCCGGTCGGCGGGCTGGTCAAGCCCAAACACGTCCACGCCCTCAACGACGTCTCGTTCACGGTCGCGCGCGGCCAGGTCGTCGCGCTGGTGGGCGAGTCGGGCAGCGGCAAGTCGACCACGGCCCGTGTGATCATCCGCCTCCTGCAGCCCACGGCCGGCGAGATCCTTCTCGACGGCGTCGACGTCCTGAAGTCCGAGCCGCGCAAGGCTTCGCTCGACTATCGCCGCCGCGTGCAGATGATCTTCCAGGACCCGTTCAGTTCGCTCAGCCCCAACCACTCGATCGGCTACCAGCTCGAGCGGCCGCTGCTGATCCATAAACGCGCCAGCGGCAAGCAGGTGCGCGAGAAAGTCCACGAGCTCCTGGACACCGCCGGCCTCAACCCGCCCGAGGAGATGGCCGAGAAGTATCCATTCGAGCTCTCCGGCGGCCAGCGCCAGCGCGTGGCCATCGCCCGCGCCCTGGCCGTGGAGCCCGAGCTCATCCTGGCCGACGAGCCGATCTCGATGCTGGACGTCTCGATCCGCATGGGCGTGCTCAACCTGATGCAGCGCCTGAAGGAAGAGCGCGGCATCGGCTTCCTGTACATCACGCACGACCTGGCCAGCGCGCGCTACATCGGCGATCAGACCATGGTCATGTACGCCGGACACGTGGTCGAGAGCGGCGAGAGCACCGAGCTGATGGAGAACCCGAAGCATCCCTACACCCAGCTCCTGCTCGCCGCAGTCCCCAACCCGCAGGCCGGGTTGACCACCAAGACCGTCCAGGCCCGTGGCGAGGTGCCGTCGCTCATCGACCCGCCGCCCGGCTGCCCCTTTGCGCCGCGCTGCCCGCAGGTCAAGGACGTCTGCCGTCAGGTGATGCCTGAGAAAACCAACCTCGCGCCGGGCCATTGGCTCCGGTGCCATCTGTATTCATAGGAGAACGGCACTATGACCCTTTCCATTGGCCTGCAGTTGTGGTCGGTCCGCAACAGCCTGCAGGCGGACTACACCGGCACGATCGAGAAGGTCGCGGCGGTCGGCTACAAGAACCTCGAGCTGATCTGCACCGTGACGCCCGATGGCCTGGTGTTCGGCAAAGACATGCGCGCGCCCGAGCTGCGCAAGCTGCTCGATGCCAACGGCTTGCGCGCCGTGAGCTGCCACTTCGTGCCGACGCCCGACATGAGCCTCCCGGCCATCGTCGGCGACCTGAATGCGCTGGGCACCGACAGCCTCGGCTGTGCGATCGCCTTCTTCAACAGTCAGGACGATGTGAAGGCCTTCTCCAAGACCTTCAACCAGTTCGCTGAGGTCACGCAGAAGGGCGGCGTGCAGCTGTACTACCACAACCACTTCGAGGAGTTCCAGGTGTTCGGCGACAAGTCGGTCTACGATCTGTTGATCGAGAACCTCGACCCCGAGTTGGTCAAGTTCGAGTTCGACACGTATTGGGCCGTGCGCGGCGGGCAGGACCCGGTGTACTGGCTCAAGAAACTGGGCAAGCGCTGTGACCTGATCCATCAGAAGGATCTGCCGACCACGGCGTTGCCCGTGAACCTGTTCGAGAAGTTCGGCTACGACAGCCAGATCACGATCGACGCGCTGTGGCCGCTGCAAGACGCGATCCATTTCGGCGAGGTCGGCGAGGGTGTGCTCAACATCGCCAGCTACCTCAAGGCCGCCCGCGTCTACAACGACGCGCGCTACGTCTTCGTTGAGCAAGACATGACGGCCCGGACGGAGCTCGAGAGCGTGGCGGTGAGCTTCGCCAACTTGACACGGCTTCTGGCAGACAACTGAACATCGATCCGGGCCGTTGACCGGCCCACCCACGCGCCTGCAGACATACCGCGAGAAAGGGGGTCAGCCTCCGGCCGGGGCTCCACTCCGGTTGGAGGCTGATCTGTTTCTCGCCCGCCCTTCGGCAGGGCGCTCCCGTACACAGGGTTTGGAGGCATTGGATGGCAACGACACATTCGATCAAACGCGGCGTCAGCCTGTACAGCTTCCAGGAGGAGTACTTCCTCCGCAAGATGTCGCTGGAGGACATCATCGCCACCTGCGCAAAGCTGGACATCCCCGGGATCGAGATCATCGGCGACCAGATGATCCCGGAATACCCGAACATCTCGGATGAGTTCGTCAAGCAATGGCACGGCTGGATGGACACGTACGGGCGGACGCCGGTTTGCCTCGACATGTTCCTGGATTGGAACAAGTACAAGGGCCGGACCATGACCGACGATGAGCGTTTCGAGTCGGTGAAGAAGGACATCGAGAACGCCCACAAGCTCGGCTGCACGGTCATCCGCGTCATCCACGACGTCGAGCCCGGTCTCCTCGAACGGCTTGCGCCAGCGGCCGAGAAGGCCAACGTCAAGCTCGCTCTCGAGATCCACGCGCCGAGTTACTTCGACAGCCCGCACGAACAGCGCCTGATCGAGATGTTCCGACGGGTGCAGTCGCCGTCGCTCTGCTTCACGCTCGACATGGGCGTCTTCACGAAGGTCCAGCCGCGCGTGGGCAGCGATCGCCTGCTGCGCGAGGGCGTCAAGCCCGAGATCGTGGATTATCTGGTCAACGCCTACAACACGGGCACGCTACCCAGCACGCACGAGCTTGGCGTGGCCAACGAATCGCTGCCCAAGAAGATCCTGGAGATGGGCGGCCGCGAGCAAGACATCTTCTGGGCCATGATGGCGACTCACGCCGTGTATTCCAACCCGGCGCTGTTGCGCGAGTACGTGCCGTTCGTCAAGCACATCCATGGCAAGTTCTACGAGATGCTGCCCGAAGGTCGCGAATTCAGCATCCCGTACGACGACATCGTGCCGATCCTGATCGAGGGCGGCTACGACGGCTACATCGACAGCGAGTACGAGGGCAACCGCTGGATCCAGGACGCCTTCGTCGTGGACAGTACCGATCAAGTCAAACAGCACCAGGCGATGCTCAAGCGTCTGCTCGGCGAGGCCTGAGGCCAGGAGGACCACCATGTACGACAAGTATCTGATCGTCGGCGAGGCGTTCAAGAACGTTGAAGACGGCGGCACGGTGACCGGCTACCAACTGGGCCTGCGCCTGCCCTACTACCGCGGTGTTGTGCTCTCGCTCGTCGGCAACACCGAGCTCACCGTGGACGGCGAGCGGGTGCCGACCGACGCCATGACCGTGACCCTGCGCGGCAAGACCTTCCCGTTCAGCGGCTTCGAGGACGAGGCAGTGGCGAAGTGGGAGTTCGGCGACATCGGCGTGGTGACGGTCGCCAAGCCCGGCGGCCTGAAGCCCGGCGATCACAAGGTCGAAGTGCGCCAGCACATGAAGATCTCGTACGTGCCCGGCGGCTTCTGGGGCGGTGATTCCAAGGTCCTGACCCTGGCTGGCTGAGGTGTTGGGCGAACAAGCGCGGTGCACGGCGGGCATCGCCCGTGGCGTACCGCGCTTTTTGTCGGACTTTCGAGCGCAAAGGAGGGGAATGATGAGCGACAACAAGACTGCCACGTCGCAAGAACGCGGCATTCAGCGCAGCTTTCTCAGCGACGACGACATCCGCCCCACGGTGTGGGAAGGTCAGTCGGGATACTTCGTTCGAGTGCGTCTGATGAGCTATCGCTCATTGCCGCTCTCGTGCATCGAAGACATCCAGCTCAGCATCGACGGCGCGCACGTGGCGCGGGAGCGCATCACGTTCGTCTTGAACGGCCTCGGGCACAAACTCGGCGAGCTCGGCAGGCTGAGCCGTCTGTGGTGGTTCATCCTCGATGCCGCCGACCTGTTCGTGGCGAGCGAGACGCCGCTGGCTCCGGGTGAGCACGCGGTCGAGGGCACGCTGGTCACCGTGGAACCGTACGTCACCGGCGGCCGGTTCTCGTTCTACTACCCATCCGCCAAGCGCCTCAGCGTGGCGGTCGAAGCTTAGGGGGCCGACGATGACGCACACACCACCCTTCAAAGTCGGCGTGACGCTGCATAGCTTCACGAACGAATACGTGTCGTTCAAGTGGTCGTTCGAGGACATGCTCGAGAAGGCCGGGAAGCTCGGCGGCGGAATCGAGATCGTCGGACCGTCGCATCATCGCGGCTTCCCCGAGGTCAGCGACGAGTTCGAGCGCACGTTCAAGAGCGGCGTCGAACGCTACGGTCTGACGCCCACGGCGTACGGCAGCTACGCCGATCCGTTCATGCTGCCCGACCGCAACCTGACACCCGACGAGCTCTACGAATACACGGTGCCGCAGATCAAGGGCGCGGCCAAGCTCGGGTTCCCGGTCGTCCGGCTGCAGTACTTTGCCTGGGTCGCGGCCGAGCGCCTCGTGCCCCTGGCCGAAAAGCTGAACCTTAAGCTCGGCTATGAGCTGCACGCGCCGCTGATGATCGAGGCGCCCGAGACGCAGATGCTGTTGGAGCAGATCCACAGGCTGGGCACCGATTGCCTGGGCCTCATTCCGGACACCAGCATCTTCGCGCGGCGGGTTTCGCCGTTCCACATCGAACGCGCTCGCGCGAGCGGCGTGCCCGAGGCCCTGATCCAGCGCGCGCTCAGCCTGTGGAACGAGCGCAAGTACAACGAGGAGCAGGCCGTCGCGATCCTGCGCGCCGAGGGCGCCGACAAGAAGTCGGAGGCGGTGCTTGGCAGCTTCTGGGGAACGTGCGGCTTCTCGGAGCCGGCCGCGCTCGCCGACATCAAGTCCCACATCGTCCATTTCCATGGCAAGTTCTACAGCATCGTCGCCGGCGACGAGCCCGATCTGCGCTATGAAGAAGTCGTCAAGGCCCTGTTGGACATCGGCTACACCGGCTGGATGTCGAGCGAATACGAAGGCGGACCGACGGACACATTCGCCGTGGTGCAGGCGCATCAGGCGATGGTCAAGCGGTATATCGCGAAGCATCGCGGCGGCTGAAGCCGCTGCCGACGGAACGCGACGTCGGCCCGCGCCGACGTCGTGCAACGATTCACGGCTGTCAGAGCACACTGTCGAAGAACCAAACAAGGGCCGGCGCAGACCGGCCCTGCCCTTTGTCCGCGGCGGTCTCGGCCGCCATACAGGAGTCTCGTGTCGAACACAGCGCCAGTCGCGTCCCGGGCGACCCGGTTCGTCCGCATCGGATCGTTCTACTACCTGGTGTTCTTCCTGTATAGCGGGTCGTACGGCCCGTTCATCTACGTCTATCTCTCGGAGCTTGGTCTCAGCGGGCAGCAGGTGGGCTGGCTCTCGAGCCTGTTCCCGTTGATGACGCTGCTCCTCGCCACACCGATCGCGTCGTTCGCCGATGGGCGCCGGCTGCGGGTCCGGCTGTTACAGGCCGCGATGGCCCTGACCAGCGTGACGCTCCTGCTCTTGCCGCAGTCGACTGGCTTCTGGTGGATCGCCGGGCTGATGCTGGTGATGGCGATCGTCAGCAGCCCGATCATGTCGGTGGCCGACAGCCTGATCGCGCGCAACGCGCGGCGCTATGCCCGCGAATACGGCGGCATGCGGTTGTGGGGGTCGCTGGGCTTCGCGGCCAGCGCGCAGGCGTTTGGCGCGATTTGGCAGGCGCTGGGGTTCGGGCCGATGTTCTATGTCGCAGCGCTGTTCCTCTGGCCCCTGATCTGGCTGACCGGCCAGATCGAGGAGATCCCGGCTGAAACACCGGGCGGAGCGTCAGCGGCGCGCCGGTCGCCGTTCAGCTTATTGCGCGACGGCGGTCTGGTGATCGTCTTGCTGGCCACGTTCCTGTCGGGCATCTCGAACAGCCTGGCCATGACCTTTAGCGGTATCTACGCGCGTTCGCTGGGCGGCGGCAATCTGCTCATCGGAATGATGATCGCCTTCGGCGCGGTGGCCGAGATCGCGACCATGTACTTCAGCAGCCGGATCGTCAAGCGCGTGGGCGGCAGCTCCGCCATGGTCCTGGCCTACGGCCTGATGGCCGCGGCCTTCCTTGGTTTCGTGGTCTCGACCAGCGCTGTCGCATTGCCGTTCTTCTCCATCTTGAAGGGGCTGGGCTACGGGCTCTGGTTCACGGTGACCGTGCGCATGGTCACCGAGCGCACGCCGGAGGCCTGGGCGTCGACGGCGCAATCGCTGCTCGGGGTCGCCATGTTTGGGCTGGCGCCGCTCGCGGCCGGCCCGCTGGGAGGCTGGATCCACGACGCCGTCAGCCCGGGCGCTGTGTTTTGGCTGGGCATCGCGACGCTCGGATTGGCGGCCATCACCATCGGTGTCGGCGCGGCGCAGAAACGGCTCAGTTGAAGCGCAGCGAGTAAACCCGGCGCAGTCTACGCCGTGATGTCGGAGGCCGTCCGTGGCAACGTCAGCGTGAAGGTGCTGCCCTGCCCTTCACCGGCGCTGTACAATGAAACCGCGCCGCCCATGCGCTCCGCCAGTCGCCGCGAGATCGAAAGACCGAGCCCTGTTCCCCCAAAGCGCCGCGCGACGTCGCGATCCGCCTGGACGAACGGCTGGAACAAACGGCTTTGCTTGTCGGCCGCGATCCCGATGCCGGTGTCGCGCACGTGCACGGCGAGCTTGCCGGCGCCGGTCAGCGGCTCGATCGACACAGTCACGCTACCGCGTTCGGTGAACTTGATCGCATTGCCCACGAGGTTCAACAGAATTTGGCGGACCTTGTCGGCATCGGCCAGGACCTGCTGGGGAGTATCCAACGGCACTTCGAGTTCCAGGGCCAGGCCGCGATCCGAGGCCGGAAAGCGACACAGGTCGATCACCTCGCCGACGATGGTCGCCAGATCCACTGGCGCCAACTCGACCTCCACCTTGCCCGCTTCGAGCCGGGCGATGTCCAATACGGCGTTGACGACGCCAAGCAGGCGTTCCGACGAGTCGTGGGCGATGCGGATGAAGCGCAACTCCTCATCGTGATCCTGGCATTGCCCCGAAAGGACAAGGTCAAGCGAGCCGAGGATGCCCGTCAACGGCGTGCGCAGTTCATGCGACGTCGAAGCGAGAAAGTCGCTTTTGATCTGGTCGGCTTCCTGGGCGATGGCGGCCAACTCATTGGCGCGCAACACGGCCTGCGCGAGCTGGTCGTTCATGGCCACCAGCGAGGCCTCGGCGCGTTCGCGCGCGCGGCCGGTGGCGTATAGGATTTCGCAAACGGCTACCATGGTCAGTACCGCGGCGCTGCTGCTGCGCAGATTGGCCCCCAGATCGGTGGGATGGTTGGCGAGGTTCACGACCCAATACGCGGCAAAGAGCACGGCGGCCAGCGGCCAGTAGAGCAGACGGCTTGGCTTCAGGATGACGAGCACGGGCGCCGGGATGATCAAGAGCGCCATCCAGGCGTTCGAGGCGTCGGTGGCCACGATCGCGGCGCCGACGACCAGAACGACAACTAAATACGCAGTCAGCCAGACCCAGGGCGACACACGCGTCAGACGGTTGATCACGTCGCCCTCCGCTGAAGCGTGCGGGCGCTGCCTGTTCGGTGTCCGTGGCCGCTTGGCGTGAGGGCGTGCCGGAAAGTCGGATTCTCCACACGTCGTTTACGGCTTTGGGTCACCTGCGACCATAAAGCGCCACTGAAAGCGCAGACCCTGCGAGGGGTCGCGCTCACCGGAAATCCGCGTAAAGGCCGCTCCACTGCCAACTCGTGTCGGCAACACCAGCCGCGTCATGACCGGGCAATCGCACCCAACTGGCGAGGCTTTCTGCAAAAGCCGAGCAAATCAGCGCGAACGGCCTCACCGGCGAACAACCGGTTCCAAGCGCGGATCGCGCGGATTTGGCCGCTCAAGCCTGGGCGGCCTCGCTCACGCGTACGTCTGCGTCATCTGCGACACCTGCGCCGAGAGTTTCTGCCTGACAGCGCGTCCGGCCTCACGCTGCCAGCTGGCCATTCAGTCGGCACAGACATCAGGCTACAATGCCGGTTCGCCACAGGAACGCCATGCCACCCCTGACCCGCTGGTTCATCAAGACGTCGCTCGCGTACTGTGTTTGTGCCTTGATCGTCGACTTTGCCCTGATGCTGCGACTATCGCTCGATCTGCCGCCCATCGTCGGCGCGCTACAGCCGGCGTACTTCCATCTGATGCTGGGTTGGATCGCGCAGCTGATCTTTGGCGTGGCGTACTGGATGTTCCCGAAGTTCACGATCGCTCAGCCGCGCGGGGACGAGCGTCTCGGGTGGGCGACATATGGCCTGCTCAACGCAGGTCTGCTGCTGCGCGTGATCCGGAGAGCCGCTTGCCGCGGTGCAGCCTGGGGCCGGCATCGGCTGGGTGCTCGTGCTCTCGGCCGGTCTGCAGGTGTCGGCGGGGTGGTTGTTCGTAGCCAACCTCTGGCCGCGCGTCAAGGAGCGCTGACGTGCCGCGCCTGAGTGTGTGGATGGTGCGCGCCGCCCTGCTCCACCTCGGGCTGGGCTTCACGCTTGGCGCCCTGGTCCTGGCGCACAAGGGCCTGCCCTATGCGTCGGTGATCTGGTCGCTGCTCCCGCTGCACATCGAGTGCATGCTGATCGGGTGGACCCTGCAACTGGCGCTCGGTGTGGCGTTCTGGATCCTGCCGCGTTTTCTGCACGGCGCGCCGCGCGGTGACGCGCGACCGGCGCTGTGGGCGTTCCTCTGTCTCAACCTGGGGGTTCTGCTCGCCGGCGTTGGACAGGCGCTAGGGCTATCGGCATTCTGGCCGATCCTCGGACGCGCGCTCGAGCTCGCGGCGGCGGCCCTGTTCGCCTGGCACGCCTGGCCGCGCGTCAAGCCCTACGGCGTGTAACCCAACAGCCCGTGGAACTCGACAGCCTACCACGCGAGACCCAGTCATGTGCCCGTCAATCGCATCTTGAGATAGCCAGCGCGGTTATTCTCCGCATGTCGTGACGGGGCTTGACCTTGCGGCCATTCGCGACATCCGCGCTATTTGCAGCAGATCCATGGGGCCGAAGACAAGATGTGATGGTCCTGCGGTCGATACTCGACGGCGACCTGCGCCGCCGTCGCCGACCCACCCGCGGATTTAGCCGCCGGGCAGGGTTTCGGCGAAATGACACGCCGACACGTGCTCCACGCCCATCGCCCGCAGGATGGGTGTTTCGGTCTTGCACCGCTCCTGAACCCACGGGCAGCGTGGGTGGAAGCGACAGCCCGACGGCGGGTCGAGTGGGCTGGGCACATTGCCCTCGAGCGTGATCGCAGGCGCCGGACGCACCGCGTCGGGTTCGGGTGTGGCCGCCAGCAGCGCCAGGGTATACGGGTGTTTGGGCGCCGAGAAGATCGCTTCGGTCGGCCCGCTCTCGGCGACGCGGCCGAGATACATCACCAGGATGCGGTCGGCCATGTGCTGGACGACGTCGAGGTTGTGCGAGATGAAAAGATAGGTCAGTCCGAACTCGCGCTGCAGCCGGGCCAACAGGTTGAGCACCTGCGCCTGCACCGAGACGTCGAGCGCCGAGGTCGGCTCGTCGAGCACGATCAGCTTGGGGCGCAGCGCCAGGGCCCGTGCGATGGCCACGCGTTGCGCCTGCCCGCCCGAGAGCTGACGGGCGCGTTTCCCCAGGTCGTCGGCCGAAAGCCCGACCGCCCGCAAGAGCTCGACGATGCGCGCGGTCAGCGCGGGGCCCCGCAGCAGTGTGTGCGTCACAAGTGGCTCGCCCACCAGGTCGTGAACGTTCAGGCGCGGGCTGAGCGACAGGTATGGATTCTGGTAGACGATCGCCAGTTCGCTGCGACGCGCGCGCAGGGCGGCCGGGTTCAGCTTGAGCAGGTCTTGCCCGCCGAACACAATCTCGCCCGCGCTGGGCTCCGTGATGCGCAAGATGCAGCGCGCCAGCGTCGTCTTCCCGCATCCGGATTCGCCGACAAGGCCCAGGGTCTCGCCCGCGTCGAGGCTGAAGCTGACGTCGTCGACGACGCGCGCGGTCTGCCGCGCGAACGCACCCGTGCGGATCGGGAAGGCCTTGCTCAGCCCGTGCACTTCGAGGAGCGTCATGCCACGCCCTCCCCGCCCGCATACAGATGACAGGCGACCCGCTGATCAACCGCCGCCTCGATCAACTGAGGGCGGAGGCTGCGACACGGTTCAAAAACTTTCGGACAACGCGCCGCGAACGGACAGCCCGTCACGGCGGTCAGGCCGGATGGCACCTGGCCCTCGATGGCGGCCAGTTCGGTGCCGCGCGATCCGGGCCGCGGCAAGGCGCCGAGCAATCCCTGCGTGTATGGGTGTTTCGGATCGCGAAACAGCGCCGCGGCGCTCGCCGTCTCGACCAGCGTGCCGGCGTACAGCACGCCGACCCGGTCACAGGTCTGAGCCACGACGCCGAGGTCATGCGTGATCAGCAGGATGGTCAGGCCATGTTTGTCGCGCAGGCCCTTGAGCAATCTGAGGATCTGGGCCTGGATGGTGACGTCGAGCGCGGTCGTCGGCTCATCGGCGATCAGAAGTGTGCGCCAGAGGCCAGCGCCAGCGCGACCATGGCGCGCTGCTGCATGCCGCCTGAGAGCTGGTGCGGATACGCGCGCAAGATGCGTTCGACATCCGGCAACCCGACGTCGGCCAGCAAATCGGCAGCGCGTTTTCGGGCGACGGCGCCCTTCTGGCCGAGGTGATGGCCGATGACGTGCTCGAGCTGCTCACCGAGGGTAAAACGCGCGTCATGGCCACGCGCGAGTCCGCGCCACGCGCACGTCGCGCCAGTCGCGACGGTTCAACAGATCGACGCCATCGAGGTTCAGGCGCGCGGCAGTCACCTGCCCGGGCGGCGGCACAAGCCCCATCAGCGCCAGACTGGTCACCGTCTTGCCGCAGCCCGATTCGCCCACGAGCCCGAAGATCTCGCCGCGCTCGATCGCCAGGTCGATGCCGTCGACGGCCGTGAACCGCCCGGCATGGGTCTGGAACGCGATCCGGAGATCTTGAACCTCAAGAAAAGCCATCTCGACTTCGATCCCTACAAAGCAGGTGTACGCGGATGTCGCGGATCAGAACGGTTACCGCGGATATCCGCGCCATCTGCCCCTATCCGCGCGATCCGCGCACAAATCCCGTTCGCCGTCATCATGAGTTCGCGTCCTGGACGCTGTCGCCGAGCAGGTTGAAGGCCAGCGTCGACAGGAAGATCGCCAGGCCCGGGAACGTCACGTACCACCAGCGATCCGGGAAGTACAGCCGCCCGTTGCTGACCATCTGGCCCCAGTCCGCGGTCGGCGGCTGCACGCCGAGGCCCAAGAACGAGAGCGCCGCGCCGGTGAGAATCGCGGAGCCCAGGTCGAGCGTCGCCTGCACGATCACGGGCGAGAGCGTGTTGGGCAGGATGTGCCGGCCGATGATCACCAGATCGTTGACGCCCATCACGCGTGCGGCCTCGACAAAGGGCCTATCGCGCAGCGCGACCACCTGAGCCCGCACCAACCGCGTATACCACGGCCACCAGGTGAACGCGATCGCCAACGCGGCGTTGGTCAGGCTCGCGCCGAGCGCCGAGGCGATGAAGATCGCCAGCAGCAGCGGTGGGAAGGCCAGAAAGACGTCGGTCAGCCGCATGATCACTTCGTCGATCCAACCGCCGAAGTAACCGGCGATCGCCCCGAGCGGCACGCCGACGGCGACGGCCACCGCCACCACCAGCAGACCGAGCGCCAGCGCCGTCCGACCGCCAAAGAGCACGCGCGCGTACAGGTCGCGGCCGAGGTGATCGGTGCCGAAGGGATGCTCGGCCGAGGGCGCCAGCAGCTTTTCCGGCGGGTTGGGCTCGCCCTCGGCCTCGGCGGCCCGCGTCGTCAGCCACGGCGCGAACAACGCGCCGCCGACGAACAGCAGGATGATCAGACCGCTGATCCACGCCAGCGCGTCGCGCCGAAGTCGACCCGGGATCGTGTCGGCGCCAGCGCGCCTGTCCACTGCGCCAGGAGCGTCATCGTGACCACCTGGGGTGGGTCGAGCCGCGCCTGGATCAGGTCCACCGCCAGGTTGATCAGCACGTAGAACACGGTCACGATCAGGGTCACCGACACGATCACCGGGAAGTCGGCGTTGAGGATCGAGTCGGTCACGTACTTGCCCAGACCCGGCCAGGAGAAGATCACCTCCACCAGGAACGAACCCGTCAGCGAGAACGCGAACGACAGCCCGAGCACGTTGAGCGCGGGCACGATCGCGTTCTTGAGGGCGTAACGGAAGAGGACGTCGCGTTCGGGCAGCCCCTGCGCCCGCGCGGCGATGATGTACTTCTCACCCAGCACCTCGACCATCGCCGCGCGCGTCATGCGCAGCGTCAGGCTGATCGGGTATGTCGCCAGGGTGAAGGCCGGCAGGATCAGGTGCAGCAGCGCGTCGCGCCAGGCGGCCCAGTTGCCCGTCACGGCCGCGTCGATCAAGTGGAACCCCGTGACCGCCTGGATCGGGGAGAGCACGGCGACTTCATTCGAGGTCCGCGACGAGAGCGGGAGCCAGCCGAGCGCCCCGAAGAAAACCAGCTGCAGGATCAGCGCGAGCCAGAACGCCGGGATCGACACGCCCGCGATCGAGAGGACGCGCGTGGCCTGGTCGAACCAGCCGCCGCGCCACGCGCCGGCCAGTACGCCGGCGGGGATCCCGATCAACACAGCCAGCGCGATGCTGACCATCACCAACTCCAGCGTGGCAGGCAGGAACGTCGCCAGGTCGGTCAGGATCGCGTGCTTGGTCTTGTACGAGATGCCCAGGTCGCCGCTGAGGATGTCGCCCATGAACTTCGCGTATTGCACGATCAGCGGCTGGTCGAGCCCCAACCGCTCGCGCGCCAGCGCGATCTGCTCCTCCGTCGGGCGCTGCCCGGCGTACAACGCCGCCGGGTCGGAGGGCACCACGCGCGCGATCAGGAACGTCAGCGCCGAGACGCTGAACAGCACCAACCCCGCGAGGGCCAGGCGACGAAGGATGTAAAGGGCCATGCTATACGCTTGCGGGCCGCCGGCCGGGGTGTCCCCTCGGGCTCACGCCGACCGACGGCCCGCGGTTTCTCTCTACCGCGTCAGCTGATACACGAACACCACATGCGGATACGCCGGATTATCCACGTAACCCTTGATGTCGTCACGGATGATGTGGATGTTGCTCTGGTCGAAGAAGAACAGCGCCGCGGCGTTGTCGATCAGCATGCCGTTAGCCTGTTTTGGTCTCCTCGGCCTTGTCGCCGCTGACTTCGTTAGCCTGGTCGATCAGGGTGTCGAAGGCGGGGTCGCTGTAGTACCCAAGGTTGAACAGCGTCGACTCCTCCGTATGGAACAGGTTGAAGAAGAAGTCGTAGGGCGTGACGTAGCTCGGCCACCAGTACATCATGAAGATGTCTTGCGCCTTTGACGGATCGCCCTTGCCCAGGTCCCATTGGGCCTCCCAGGCCATCGGCTGCAGGTTGAGCGTGATGCCCAGCTTGGCCAGCTCGGCCTTCCACAGCTCGCCCGCCGACTGCTCCACGGTGTCGCCGATCGCGTACGTCATGGTGAGCTCGAGGCCTTCGCCGACGCCGGCTTCGGCCAGGAGCGCCTTGGCCTTGTCGAGATCGGTCGAATACTGCATCGCCGCCGGGTCGTGGCCGAACATGCCGGTCGGGACGAGGCCGCGCGAGCGGGAGGCGTAGCCTTCGAGCGCGGTCTGGATGAAGGTGTCGTACGGGAAGCTGTACGACAGCGCCTGGCGCACCTTGACGTTGTCGAGCGGCGCCTTCTTGACGTTGAACTGGCCGATGAGGTTTTGATAGGCCGGGTTGGTCACGACCGCCACGCCGGGTTTCTCATCCAGCGCGGCCAGGTTCTCGGTCGGCAGCTGATAGGTCCAATCGGCTTCGCCCGACTCGATCTGCTGCTGACGGACTGTCGTGTCTTGAACGACGTCCATCACGATCGTGTCGATCTGGCCGTCCTTCCACCCGCCCCAGTAGTCGTCGAACCGCTTGAGCACGAGACGCGCCCCGGGCTCGTACGACTCGATCTTGTACGGGCCGGTGCCGCCGTCGTGGCCTTCATTGAACCAGGCCCCGTCCTTGTCGACGACCGACGGGCTGAAGATCCAGGCCGCATAGCCCGACGAGGCCACCAGGTCGAGCGGCGTGGCGTAGTCGAGCTTGAAGACGACCGTGTAGTCGTCGGGGGTCTCGATGGTGTTGACCACGCCCCAGATCCACGACGCGCCGCCGGCCAGGGTCTTGGTGCGCTCGATCGACGACTTGACCGCGGCCGAGTTGAAGGCCGAGCCGTCATGGAACTTGACGCCCTCGCGCAGCTTGAAGGTCCAGGTCAGGCCATCTTCCGAAGAAGACCAGCTCGTGGCCAGACCGGGCGTGAGCACGTCCTTGCCGCCGGGCGTGTACCAGACCAGCGGTTCGTACACGTTCGACGTGACGGCGTTGTCGTTCGAGAACGACGTGCTCGGGTCGAGGTCCGGGAATGTGGTCGGGTACGCGATGGTCAGGATCTTCGGCGCGGGGTCGCCGTCGGTCCGGCCGGCGCGGCGGGGCCGGCGCAGGCCGCAGCGCCACGGCGGCGGCCGTGAGCGCGCTCAGCATCACATGTCGTTTCGCGGTCATAGCTCTCTCTCCCTGAGTGTTTGGGAGAGCGCGTGGGTATGGTGGGGCCCCCGGCCCCATAACTCCCGCGCTCCCCAACTTCAAATCGTCACGCCGTAATCGGCAAGCGCCTGGTCGGGCGTCAGGTAGCCGTTGAGGACGTCGTCGCGGACGAGGGCGGGATCGCGCTCGGCCGGGTTCCCCCAGCCGCCGCCGCCGGTCGTGCTCACGACGACGCGGTCGCCCGAGTGCAGCGGCCCGTAATACGAGACGCGTCGCGTCAGAGTCTTCTCGTGATCGGTGCCGGCCCAGACCACGGCCTTGTTGATGCCCGAGCCCTCGCCGCCGTACAGACCCCACGGTGGGTAGAGCGTGTTCTCGTTCATCAGCTGCATCAGGATGTTATCCTCGAGCATCTCGTACTCGCGGACCACGCCAAAGCCGCCGCGGTACTTGCCGCGCCCCGCGCCTTCCGGATTGATGGCATAGCGATGCATCAACAACGGATAGCGCGTCTCGACGATCTCCACCGGCGTGTTCGGGCAGTCGCCGTCGCCGACGAAGATCAGACCGCTCGGCCCGTCGTCGTGCGGGAAGGCGCCGCCGCCGCCATCGACTGGATCGATGTAGATGAAGGGCTTGCCAAAGCGCGGATCGGTGCGGAAGAAGTACGGGCCGAACATCTGGTACGAGCAGGCCGGGCAGCGCTCCGGGATCGCCTGCGACAGCGCGCGCACGATCAGGTGCATGGCCATCTCGGCCACGTAGCCGTACGAGTCGCAGGGCGCCGGGTACAGCGGGCTGACGATCGTGTTCGGCGGCGCGGTCACCGCCAGCGGGCGCAGGTGGCCGGCGTTGAGCGGGTCGAGCGGCATGGTCAATGATTTGAGGATCGTGTGACACAGCGCCTTGGTCTCGACAAAGGGGTGGTTGACCGGCCCGGCCGCGACCTCGCTCGAGCCGGTCCAATCCATCGACATCTCGTCGCCCTTGACGGTGACGGTCACCCTGATCTTGCGCGGCAGATCGAGGATGACGCCGTCATGGTCGATGTGGGTCTCGGCCGTGTACACGCCGTCGGGGATCTCGGCGATCTTGCGCCGCATCATCGCCTCGGCCTGCGCGAACACGGTGGTCATGGCGGCGTCGAGCGTCTCGGCGCCGTGCTTGGCACAGAGCGTCTGATAGCGGCGGGCGCCGGTGCGGCAGGCCGCGATCATGGCGTTCATGTCGCCCCGGACGAGATCCGGGAAGCGCACGTTCTTGAGGATCATGCGCTCGAGGGTGGCGTTGGTCTTCCCCGCCTCGATCAGCTTGAGATGCGAGAAGATCATGCCTTCCTGATGCACGTCGGTCGTGTCAGGGCACCAGCCGCCCGGCGTGTGCCCGCCGATGTCGGCCCAGTGCGCCATCACGCTCGAGAAGGCGACGAGCTTGCCCTCGTGCAGGATCGGCATGTAGATGACGACGTCGCTCAGGTGCGTGCCGGTGTCGTCGGGCTCGTTGGTCAGCAGCACGTCGCCGTCGGCGAAACCCTCGGGCCCGAACAGCTCCAGACCGCTGGCGATCGCGGCCGGCAGACAGCCGATGAAGCCCGGCAGACCCGAGCCCTCGGCCAGCATCTCGGCCTTGTGGTTGGTCAACACCACGCCGAAGTCATGCACTTCGTAGATCAGCGGGTTGTGCGCGGTCTTGACCAGGCTGATCTGCATCTCGTCGGCCGCGGCCTTGAGCGCGTTGCGGATGACCTGGATGGTGATGGGATCGACAATGGTCATGGTTGTCCTCAAGCCTCGCGCGTGATCACCAGGTCCCCGAAGGCATCCACTTCGAGCGCCTGACCGGGCAGCACCAGCGTGGTCGACGTCCACTCCTCGACGATGACGGGCCCAGACAGTCGCTCACCGGCCGCGAGCTTCTCGCGATCGACGATCGGGCAGGCCAGCGGCTCGCCGGCCGCGACGATGATCTGACGCGTGCCCTTGAGCGCGCGCCCGGCCTGGCGCTCAGGCAGTTGCGTCATCTCGGGCAGATGGCTCAGCCCGATCAGAGCCAGCCGCAGATGGACGAGTTCGACGGCCTGGCCCGGCAGCGCGTGCGCGTACGCCTTCTCGTGCAGGGCGTCGAAGCGCGCACGCAGGGCCGAGAGCGTCGGGTCTTGGAGGTCGGCCGGCTCGATCGGCACCCGCACCGGGTGCTCCTGGCCGGCGTAGCGCAGATCGGCAAAGCGCTCGAGCACGCGCGCGCCCGCCTGGACGCGGTGGCTCTCGAAACGCGCGGCGGCCTCGCCCTCGAGCGCGGCAAAAGCCGATTTGAGATCGGCCAGCGAGACCTCGACCAGCGGCCTGACGATCGTGCGCGCCAGATCCTCGCGGTAGTGCGCGTTGAGCAGCCCCCAGGCCGAGAACGCGGCCGGGTAAACGGGCACGATGGCGCGCGGCATCTCGAGCTCGTCGAGCAGGAAGCCCGCGAACAGGCCGCCGCCGCCGCCGAAGCACGCCAGGCTGAAGCCGCGTGGGTCGTGGCCGCGCTCGATGGTGATGTTGCGGATGGCGTTGGCCATGTTGCTGGCCGCGATCTTCACGATGCCGAGCGCGGCCTCGCGCAGCGACAGCTTGAGCGGCGCCGCGATGGCGTCGGTGATGGCGCGTTCGGCCGCGGCGCGGTCGAGCGTCATGCGTTTGCCGAGGTAGTAGCCCGGGTCGAGATACCCTAGCACGACCTGGGCATCGGTCACGGTCGGCGCCGTGCCGCCCAGGCCAAAGCAGGCCGGGCCGGGGTCGGCCTCGGCGCTCTTTGGCCCGACGCGCAGCCCGCCCTCGTCGTCGAGCCAGGCGATGCTGCCGCCCCCCGCCCCGATCGAGACGATGTCGAGCGTGGGCTGCAGCACGGGTCGGCGATTGACGGTCGTCTCGCCCTTCTCGAGCGGGCGGCCGTCGGCGATCAGGGCCACGTCGAAGGTCGTGCCGCCGACGTCCGCGGCCACCAGGTCCGGCAGACCCAGCTTGGCGCCGAGGGCGGCCGTGCCGATCACGCCGCCGGCCGGCCCCGACTCGAGCGTGCGGATCGGCGCCGCCTGCACCGCCGCGCTCGAGGTCATGCCGCCCGAGGACTGCATGATGTTGAACGTCCCGGCGTAGCGGCGCTCGCCGAGGCCCGCGTCCAGCGCTTTGAGGTACGCGGTCATGCGCGGCTTGGCGTACACGTCGAGCACGGTCGTCGACGTCCGTTCGAACTCGCGCCACTCGCGCACGATATCCGACGAGAGGCTGACCACGGCCTCGGGGAAGACCTCGGCCGCCAGCTCCGCGACGCGGCGTTCGTGGCACGGGTTGGCGTACGCGTGCAGGAAGCACACCGCCACGCCGGCGACGCCCTGCGCCTTGAGCGCGAGCAGCGCGGCTCGCGTCGCGGCCTCGTCGAGCGGCACAAGCGTCTCGCCCAGGCGATTCAGCCGCTCGGGCACTTCGAGCCGCAGGTAACGCGGGATGAGCGGCGGAGGTTGCTTGTAGAACAAGTTGTAGATCTGGGCGCGATTGCCGCGTCCGAGCTCGAGCACGTCGCGGAAGCCCTGCGTCGTGATCAGGCCGACGCGCGCGCCCTTCTCCTGCACGATCGTGTTGATCACGGTCGTCGAGCCATGGACGATCGACGCAAGATCCGCCAAATCGAGACCCAGTCGCTCAAGGCCTTCGAAGAATCGCTTCTCCAATTGCCCCGACGATGGCACCTTCTCCAGCGTGATCGCGCCCGTCGCCTCGTTGAACAGCACAAGGTCGACGAACGTCCCCCCTACGTCAACGGCCAGTCGATGATCAGGCATCAGGTTTCCTTTTGGGCGCGGATGATGGGTGCGGGCCGGGGCGCACAGCCTCCACGCCCACACCCATCATCCGCGCCCGTTCGGGGTCGCCTCGGGGTCGATGTACTCCCCGAGCGGCTGGTAATCCACGTCGTAACCGAAGGCGCGCGGGCCGACGACGGCCAGCGCTTCCGGCGTGCGGAACAGCGGCGTCGCCGGCAGGCCGAGCACGGCGATGCGCAGGCCGTAGCGCGTTTCCTCGGTCGAGATCGGCCGCCCCGTCTCCGAGTCGACGATGCAGATCAGGTCCGGCACCGTCGCGACCACGGCCTCGCCGTTGCGCGCGATCAGGTTTTCGTTCTGGAACTCGATCGTCATCGTCTGCGCGCCGAAATCGCCAAAGCCTTCGACCTCGACCTTGCCGCGCGCGAAGCCGCCCGTGGTCCAGCGCTTGAGGTCGACGACCTTGCCGCGGAAGAGGAGCTGGCCGTGCTCGTGCGCCAGGATCGCGGCCACCGGGTCGCGCTTCTCGGCCCGGGCCGAGAACACGGCCTTGCCGAGGCGCCAGGCCTGGCTGACCGTGTGCTTGACGCCGTACTCTTTGATCTGCTTGCCCGTGATCGGCGGCAGTGCGAACGACGCCGTGCAGCCCATGGCCACCGTGCCGGCGCGCGCCAGCTTTTCGAGCCAGGTGGCCGAGGCGACCTCGTGAAAGACGACGACGTTGCCCTTCTCGTCGCACAGAGCCCCGGGCGCGGGCTTGACGCCGTAGATGAAGAACGTGTTCATCTGCAGCTCGGGGAAGGCGCGGCCCATGCCGTCGGCATCGACCATCGGCAGATCGGCAAGCGCCGCCGCGATCATGGGCTCGATCGCGTTCGAGCCGCCGATCTCGTCGGTGCCCAGCGCCGCGGCCTTGCGTCCAATCGCCGTTTCGACGGCGCGCACCGCCTGATAGCCTTCGTCGCCGCGTTCCATCTTCTCGTTGCCGACCGTCGGCGCGCCGATGCCGCCGACCACGATCACGACGTCGTCGTCCTTGAGCGACGCTGGCGAGATGACGCGGATGCGCCGACCCGCGCGCAGTTGTTGCCAGGCGCGCAGCTTCCCCAGGTAGGCGTTGCCGCCCCCGCCCGTGCCCAGGATCGCGGCGCCAAGCGCCACGTTCTCGACGTCCTGCTCGTTCAGGGTCCACACCCCGGTCTCGGGGTCGACGTTAGCGGACATTCAGGTCCCCCACCGCCTTCACGCGCATGCGGATGGCGTTGCTTGGCAGATAGATCAGCGGGATGTCCTCGACGTCCACGATCTTGACCGTCGCGGGATCCGCCCCGGCCGCGACCGCGCGCTCGATCGCCTCGCGTTTGACCCCATCCAGCGCCTGCTCGCGGGTCTGGCCCTCAAGCGCGACGACGCGATCGACCTCGCCCGAGATCTGGGCGATGGCCGCGCCGACGGCATTGGCCACCTGATAGTGCGGCGGGCGCACGACAGCCGACGCGCCCTTGAGGTTTGTGTCGTCGACCAGGATGCTGCCGCCGCCAACCAGCACCACGGGCACCGCGTCACGGCTGAGCTTCATGCGGTCGACCGATTCCTCGACGCGCCGCTGCATGAACGCCAGGCCGGCCTGAACCAGAGCCGGATCAAGCGCTTTTACACGGCTCGCGTCGCCGAGGTCGGCGCGGCCGCCCGCCACGGCCAGGTCGCTGGCCGTCAGCGTGTCGCCACCAAAGACGTGGGCCTTGGTGCGGATCTCATAACCGACCGAGAGCGGTCCGACGCGCACGTCCGGGCAGTCGCCCAGGACGAGGCTGCCGCCGCCGAGGCCGAACGAGAGCACGTCGGGCATGCGGAAGTTCGTGCGCACGCCGCCGACCTCGACCTCGACCGAGGCCTCGCGCGGGAAGCCGTGGGTGAGCGCGCCGATGTCGGTCGTCGTCCCGCCGATGTCGATCACGACGGCCTCCTGGAGACCCGAAAGGAAGGCCGCGCCGCGCATCGAATTCGTCGGACCCGAGGCAAAGGTGAAGACCGGGAACTGCTCGGCGAAGTCGGCGGTCATCAGCGTGCCGTCGTTCTGCGCCAGGTAGAGCGGGCACGTGAGCCCCAGATCCGTCATCGCCTGGCGGAAGGCCGCCAGCGTGCGTGTGCCGAGCTCGCGCAAACAGGCGTTCATGATCGTGGCGTTCTCGCGCTCGAGCAGGCCGAGCCGACCGACCTTGTGTGAGACGCTGATCGCAGCGCCGGGCAGCTCCTCGACCACGATCGCGGCCGCCCGCTCTTCGTGGGCAGCCGACACGGGCGAGAACACGCTGCTGATCGCGACGCTGGCCAGACCCAGGGCCTTGATCTCGGCGCAGGCGGCGCGGATCGCGGTCTCGTCGAGCTCGACGAGCGGCTGGCCGTCGTACTCGACGCCGCCCGGGAGCAGCGCGACGAAGCCGGAGACCACGTCGCGCAGATCCGGCGGCCAGTCGACCATGGGCGGGAGTGAATGCGTCGCCGGGCCGCACAGGCGCAAGACGGCGACGCGGCTGATGCCCCGTCGCTGCACCACGGCGTTGACGAAGTGCGTGGTGCCGATCATCACCGCCGCGACGGTGGCCGGATCGATGCCGATGTCGTTCAGCGCGCCCGAGAGCGCGTCCACCACGCCGCCGGTGACGTCGCCGGTGGTGGCGCGCTTGGCGTAGCCGACGACGGCGCGGTCGTCCATCACGACGGCGTCGGTGTTCGTGCCGCCGACGTCGATGCCGATGCGATAGTTACCGGGCTTTGGCACGGCCCTGCTCCGCTCGCAGCTTTTCGAACGCCTGCGTGGTGTACCCAAACGTCTTGAGGATCATGGGGATGACGATCACCTCGGTTTCGCGCACGCCCGGGATCGCGCGGATCGTGTCGACAAAAGCGTAGAGCGCCGGCACATCCTCGGCACCGAACTCGAGCATGAGCTGGTAATGTCCCAGCGTGCACGACATGTAGTTGATGTTCTCGAAGGGAACCAGGCGTTCAGCGACCGGCACGACCATGCCGGGTTCGACCACGAGCAGGACCTCGGCGAAGACCTTCAGGCCGAGCGCGTTCGGGTCGGGCAGCGCGCCGATATGGACGAGTTTGTGCTCGATCAGGGCGTTGAGGCGGTTGCGGATGGTCCGCTCGGAGACATCGCCGATGCGGCTGGCGATCTCGGCAGCCGAGAGACGGCCGTTCTCGACCAGCAGGTCGATGATTTCGAGGTCCGTTTCGTCGGGCAGATAGGCGTCGGCCATGGTAGTTTCCGGTTGTGCCCTTTCATTATAGGAGGAGTGCCGATCAGGTACAGCCTAAAACGGGGTAATTTCCGTTTCGGAAATTGGGTGATCCTTACGGTGCGTGGCGGCTGAGGCCGTCGTGTGCAAGCATGAGGTGTCTGTTGGTCTGCCGGCGCCCAGCCTTGTACACGGATGACGCGGGGCAAATTCGTGCTGTTCGGCGTGATCGGCCACCATCCGCTGCATTTCCGCCGTGATCCGCGTACCCGATCCGGCCCAGGCCTTGAGCTGTCTGACAACTTTCGCGTGCACAACCGTCGCCGCACCTGGGCGCTCCTTCGGGGCACCTGAGCTATAGTGTGAGGCGATGACCACGCCACTTCTGGTCACGAAGCTCTTCGTTCCCCCGTCCCGACCAGAACTCGTCCTCAGACCCCGCCTCCTCGACCTGTTGAACCGTGGCTGCGCCAGCAAATTGACACTCGTTTCGGCCCCGGCAGGTTTCGGCAAGACCACACTCGTCGCGGAATGGATGAAGCGGGTGTCGATCGATGCCGGCGCGCTGGTCGCCTGGCTCTCCCTTGACGACCAGGACAACGACCTCCGACGCTTTCTGACCTACGTCCTCGCCGGGTTGAGCCGGTCCGTTGCGTTGGGCAGCGCCGGCGAACAGGCCATGGCCCGGCTGGACGACCCTGAACCGCCGGTGCCCGAAACCGTGTTCACGCCAGTCATCAATCAGATCGCGGTGGCGCCGGCCAGCATCTACTATGTCCTCGACGACTATCACGTTATCGACGCGCCGGCGGTGAACGACGCCGTCGCTTTTCTCCTGGATCACCTGCCGCCGAACATGCACCTGGTCATCACGACCCGGGAGGATCCGCTGCTGCCCGTCTCTCGTCTGCGCTCGCGCGGGCAACTGACTGAAGTGCGCGCGGCCGACCTGCGGTTTTCGCGTTCCGAGAGCGCCGAGTTCCTCAACCAGGTGATGGGGCTCGGCCTGGGATCCAGCGACATCACGGCACTTGAGAACCGAACCGAGGGCTGGATCGTCGGCCTGCAGCTGGCCGCCCTCTCGTTGAAAGGGCAGACCGATCTGTCGCAGCAGGTTCGATCGTTCTCCGGCAGCAACCGGTTGGTGCTCGACTACCTGGTCGACGAAGTCTTGAGCCGCCAGGCACCCCGGCTGCAGGACTTCCTGCTCCACACCTCCGTTCTGGATCGGTTGAGCGCCCCGCTCTGTGATGAGGTCACCGGGCAAACAGCAAGCCGGGACACCTTGGACGCGCTCGACCGCGCGAATCTCTTCTTGATACCGCTCGATCAGGAGCGCACCTGGTTCCGCTACCATCACCTGTTCGCCGATCTGCTTCGGCAGAGGCTGCGCGTCGGCCAACCCGCCGTCGTGCCCGAACTGCATGCACGCGCCAGCCTCTGGTTCGAGCGCCAGTCGATGTCAGCCGATGCGATCCGGCATGCCCTCGCCGCGCGCCACTTTGACCGGGTCGCCGATCTGGCCGAGGCAGCCTGGCCCGACTGGAACACCGGATATCGAGCGCTGCAATGGCTCGAGTGGATCCAGCCCCTGCCGCTGGAGACCCTGCGCGAACGGCCCCGGTTGTGCGTCGCCTGTGCCCAGGCCTACCTGAACGGCGGGCAGCTCGAAGCCGCGGAGGCCCGGCTTCAGGACGCTGAACGCGTCCTCAGGCCCAATCCTGATCAAGGTGAGTCGCGCCCGACCAACCCGCCCGAACGAACGGCACAGGCCCAGCTGGCGATGACGCGCGCTTACCTGGCCCAGGCCCGCGGTGACGTCGCCGACACCCTGCGCCATGTGTATCGGGCGCTGGATCTGTTCCCGGAAAGCGACGTCGAGAGCCGCGCCACGGTGACCCTTCTGCTCGGACTGGCGCACTGGACGCAGGGCGACCTCGAGGCGGCCTACAACCTGTTTTCAAGAGCCCTCGTTCGAGACGACCTGACCTTCATCTCCGGAGCGTTCGTGCTTGCGGAGATGCAGACGGCGTTGGGCCGCCTGTCCGAGGCTGAGGCCATCCTCCAGCGCGGGTTGCGTCTGGCGCAGCGTACGGACCCGCCCCAACCGACCGGCACCGAAACCGTTCACATCGGGCTCAGCCACATCCATCGCGAGCGCGGCGATTTGAAGGCGGCAGCCCGCGACCTGGAGTTAGCCTGGAACCTCGGAGAGCAGGTCGACCTGCCGGACTGGCGCCATCGCTGGTTCATCGCTCAGGCAAAGCTAAGCGAGTCGCAGGGTGATTTCGAACAGGCTTTTGACCTGCTTGAGAGTGCCGCGCGCCACCATGTGCGCACGCCCGTTCCGAACGTGCGGCCGATCGCCGCCCTCAAGGCCAGGGTGCAGGTGAAGCGCGGGAAGGTCATCGATGCCCGCCAATGGGCCGGCGAGCTCGGTCTTTCGAGCGCGGACGAGCCCACGTATCTCAACGAGTTCGCGCATCTCACGCTGGCCAGGGCGCTCATCGCCCAGGGTCAACATGATCGGGATCCCTCTCTGATTTATGCCGCTCAGGACGTGCTCGATCGACACTTTGCGGTCGCCGAGTCGGCTGGCCGGGTCGGAAGCCAGATCGACATCCTCGTGCTGAAGGCGCTGGCTTATGAGACCCAGAACAACCTTCCTGGCGCGCTCAAACCGCTGAGCCTCGCCCTGTCGCTGGCGGAGCCCGGGGGCTACGTGCGTGTGTTCGTCGACGAAGGGCCGCCGATGGCCCGCCTGCTTTACGAGGCCCTGGGTGCGGGGATTTCCTCCGCCTACACCCAACGTCTGCTTGAGGCGTTTCCAGGACTGAAGCGACGCCTGCCGGTGGATGCCAACGAGGCTCACGGCCCGGGGCTCGAGCCTCTGAGTGATCGCGAGCGAGATGTGCTCCGGCTCCTGGCTGAGGGTCTGAGCAATCAGGACATCGGAGATCGGCTGTTCCTCGCGCTGAACACGGTCAAGGCCCACACGCGCAGCATCTATGGCAAGCTGGGCGTGAACAGCCGCACGCAGGCCATCGCCCGGGCACGAACCCTGGGCATCCTCAACTCCGACTGAAAACCGCCCCGAACCTGTGATCTCCGTTCGGCCGAAGCAGGCTGCACCCTGACACGCGATTAACACCTGCGGGGTATGACGCCGCACGCCTTCTCGATCATCCTCTGGGCAATCGCTTGATGGGCCGGCCGCGTCCGGAAGGAGATTGAGAGATGAAATCCTATCGAATGACAGCGCTTATGGTTGGAGTGCTCTTCGCCGTGGGGACGGTGGCGGGCGTGCTGAGTCAGGTGTTCACGGCGCCTGTGCTCGGCGCTGCGGACTTCCCGGCAAACGCCGCCCGTGAAGCCCACTCGCTGGTCCTCGGCGCGCTGTGCGTGCTCACGATGGCGTTCTCGCTGGCGATGATCCCGGCCGTGCTGTTCCCGTTGTTCAGGCAGTACGACGAGACCCTGGCGATCGGCGTGGTCATCTTCCGGGGAGTGCTTGAGCAGATCAGTTCGATCGTGACCGTCCTGGTTTGGTTCCTGTTGATCAGCCTGAGCCAGCTGCCCGGGATGGGAAGCAGCGCCGACACCGCTCTGGCGAAGACGATAGCCACGCTCGCCCTGAACGTCGCCGACTGGATGACCCTGGTGGGGGCCATCTGCTTCAGCCTGGGCGCGCTCATCATCTACACCCTGTTCTATCGCGCGCGGTTGATCCCACGTTGGATCTCGGTGTGGGCGCTTGGCGGAGCCGTGCTCTACATCACGGCCCAGGTGTGGGGGATGTTCGACCCACAGCAACTGCCGCTCACGCTGGATCACGGCATCGGCATGCTGATGATCCCGACGGCCATCCAGGAGATGTTCATGGCCGGTTGGCTGATCGTCAAAGGGTTCAATGCGCCAGCCCGGATCCCGGCGCGAACCGACGGCGGGCGCGAGCTGGCGGCTCAGGCCGGCTAGGCGGCCGGGTGCCGCATTCGTAGCAGGTTGCGCGAAGTTCGCGAGAACGGAGTACACTGGCCAGGCACACATCCCCGCCAAACCTGTTCTGACAACTGAAGCCTGGCTGCGCTGCGATATTGGGAATGGCCGGATATCGCCGGGTGTGGCCGCCCAAAGATCGATATCGGGAATGGCCGAACATTGCCCGATGTCGATCCTTGTCCGGTGGCCATTCCCGATATCTCAACGAAGCTTTCGATCCGGGAGGAGGTCGTCGTGTTTGCCACGATCCTCACGACGAAACTGTATCTGCCCCCGCTGCGCCCCAACGCTGTCAGACGCCCTCGTTTGATCGAGCGGCTCAACACCGGTTTGCGCAACGGCCCGGCCTTCGCTCGAAAGCTCACCCTTGTGTCGGCGCCGGCCGGCTTTGGCAAGACCACGCTCTTGAGCGCCTGGATCGCGTCAGCAACCGCTTCCTCCGATTTGGACGGAGTGCGCTTCGCGTGGCTTTCATTAGATGAAGGTGATGGCGATCCGCTCCGGTTCCTGGCCTATCTGGCCTCAGCGGTCCAGAGCGTCGCGCCCGAGACCGGGCTTGGCCTCCTCGGGGCGTTGGAAGCGCCGCAGCCTCCGCCGGTCGAGGCCCTGCTGGCCACCTGGCTCAATGAGCTCGCCGCGCTTCCCGGGCCTGTCTGCCTCGTCCTTGACGATTACCACGCCCTCGACGCGCGACCGGTGGATGACGTCCTGGCCTTCCTGATCGACCACCTGCCGCAGCAGATCCATCTCGTCATCGCCACCCGCGAGGATCCAGACCTGCCTCTGCCCCGCCTGCGTGCGCGCGGTCAGTTCGTCGAACTGCGCGCGGCCGACCTGCTCTTCACGACCGCAGAAGCCACGGACTTCCTCAATCGGATGATGGGCCTCAGTCTCACCGAAGAGGCGGTCGCGGCGCTTGAGGCACGTACCGAGGGCTGGGCCGCCGGCCTGCAGCTGGCCGCCCTCGCCCTGCAAAGCACCCCGGGTGGATCGAGTGACGCCGACCGCGAGCGCCTGATCCAATCGTTCACCGGCAGCCACCATTTCGTGCTCGACTACCTCCTCGAGGAAGTGCTGAACCGCCAGCCTCAGCACATCCAGAGCTTCCTGCTGCGCACGTCGATCCTCGAGCGCATGTGCGCGCCGCTGTGTGAGGCCGTCGTGCAGGAGCCCACCGTGCGCGGCCAGGACACGCTTGAGTATCTTGAACGCGCCAATCTCTTCAGCGTGGCGCTCGACGGTGAACGTCGCTGGTATCGCTATCACCGGCTCTTCGGCGATCTGCTGCGCCAACGACTGGGCCAGGACGATCACGCATTCCAGGAATGCCACCGACGGGCCAGTGCCTGGTACGCCGAACACGGATACCCGTCCGAGGCTTTCCAACACTCCGCTGCAGCCGGCGATCTCGATCGTGCGGCGACGATCGCCGAGCTGGCCTGGCATTCGACCTTCCGAACGTATCGCCAGAACGCCGTGTTCCTGAGTTGGATGAAGGCGCTGCCCGACACCGTGATCCGGGCCCGGCCCGTGCTCAGCGCCGGATACGCCTGGGCGCTGCTCGACTTCGGCGAACTGGAAGCTGCTGAGCCGCGCCTGCTAGACGCCGAGCGCGGGTTTGACTCTCCGGTCGATCGCGTAGTCGCAGATGAAGCCGAGTTCGCGTCTCTCCCGGCCACGCTGGCCCTGGCTCGCGCCACGCTCTCATTGGCACAGGGCAACGCGCCTGACGCCGTCGGGCACGCCCGCCGTGCATTGGCCACAGTGCCGGCCGACGATTTCTTCCGCGGCGCTGGCGCGGCGGCCATGTTGGGCGCGGCTTATCTGCTCATGGGCTACCTCGAGTCCTCGGCGGATGCGTTGATCGAGGGTATGGATCGAGTGAAGAAGTCCGAGCAGCCGGGCTTCGCGCTGAGCGGCATCCCGGTTTTGGCCGACCTGCGGCTGACCCAGGGCCGTCTGCGCGAGGCTACCGACCTTTATGACCAGGCCTTGCGTGAGACCACCCCGCCCGACACCATAGCGCTGCCCGGCGCTGCCGACATGGCGCTCGGCCTGTTCGGGCTGGCGCTGGAGCGCAACGACCTTCAGGCCGCCGAGCGTTATCTGAAGCAGAGCCTCGCG
>JBGAJV010000064.1:0-36498 GCA_044224715.1 Anaerolineales bacterium
GATTTCCTCTTTGCCCTGAGGAAATCGCCAACCACCAATCGCAAATCGCAAATGGTCAGTTTCGCAGCGGTTTTCCGTGTTTCAGCATGTAGCTGATCCGATCCTGCGTCTTGGGTTCGGTCAGGAGCGAGACGAAGGCCTCGCGCTCGAGGTCGAGGAGGTAGTCCTCGGTGACCCAGGTCGGTTGGGTCAGGTCGCCGCCCGCCAGGACGTGCGCGAGCTTGCGCGCGATCAGGGCGTCGTGCGCACTGATAAACTTACCCCAGCGCAACTGCTCGACCGCCAGCAGCATCGCGGCCTTGCCCCGCGCACCGGCCGCATACACGCTCGGCGCGTGGCGATCGGGCGGCGCGTAGCCCGAGTCGGCCAGATCGAGGGCGACGCGTTTGGCGTGGCCGATCAGGTCTTCGTCATTGGCCACGATCACGTCATTGGCACCCATGAAGCCGAGCGCGCGTGCCTGTGCCGCGCTCTCGCTGACTTTGGCGAAGCCGATGGCCTCGAAGACCTTCTGCAGGAACGGCAGCGGATCGACGCGCGGATCGGCGGTCATGACGGGCGAGACCACGCGCCGCAGCAATTCCTTGCAGCCGCCCAACGCCGGGATGAGCCCGACGCCGGCCTCGACCAGGCCCATGTAGGTCTCGGTCGAGGCGACCATGCGCGCGCCGGTGAAGGCCAGCTCCACGCCGCCGCCGAGCACGCGTTGCCTCGGCGCCGTGACCACCGGTTTTGGCGCGAAGCGCAGAGCCAGCACCCACTGCTGCAGGTCGCGGGCCGTGGCCTCGACGGTGGCCGGGTCGCCGGCCGCGAGGATGAACATACCGATGTTGGCGCCGAGCGAGAAATCCTTGCCCTGGTTGGCGATCACCAGCGCGCGCCAGTCGTCGCGCGCCAGCCACTCGAGCGCGGCCTTGCCGATGTCGACGGTGAAGGCGTCGAGCGTGTTGCCCTTGGAGTGGAACTCGAAGCCGAGCACGCCGTCGCCGAGGTCGAGCAGGCTGGCCGAGGCGTTGCGCTTGAGCTCTCGCCGCGCCCCGTCCTCGGGCCGCAACGACACCGTCAGCCGGGGTCGTTCGACAGGCACGAAAACGCGTCGGGTCGGGTGAAACACCTCGCGACCGCCCTGCCCGGTCCGATAGAACCCCGACGCCCCGCTCGCGGCCAGGGCCGTGACCCACTCAGGCACGGCGATCTCGCGCGCCTTCATCAAGTCGATGCCGTGCGCGAGCCCGATCACGTCCCACATTTCGAACGGGCCGAGTTCGCTGCCAAAACCATGGCGCAGCGCCTGGTCGACGGCGTAGGGCGTGTCCGCGATCTCGGGGATGCGCCGCGCCGCATAAGCCAGGATCGGCAGCGTGGTCTCGATGATGTACGCGCCGCCCCGGTCGTCGGCCCATTTCGGCTCGGTGAAGATCTCGCGCAGCCGCTCGGCGAGCGGCTCGTCCTTGGTCGCCCCGATCACGTCAAAGCGCGGCTTCGTCGGCGGTTTGTAGTCGAGGGTCGTCAGGTCGAGGACGTGAAAGACCTTGTTGCCGGCCTCGTCCTTGACAGCCTTGTAAAAGCCCTGCGCGGTCTTGTTGCCCAGCCACTTGCGCGCGATCATCGCCTGTACGGGCGCCGGCATCTGGAACAGCTCGCGGCTGTCGTCGGCGGGGGCCAGCTCATACAGGTTCGCGTTGACATGGGCCATCACGTCGAGGCCGACCAGATCGGCCAGCCGGAAAGTGCCCGTCTTAGGGTTGCCGATCACGGGCCCGCTGAGGACATCGGCTTCCTCGACGCTGTAGCCGTTGTCGATGGCCGCGATGCTGCGGTACTGGCCGACGAAGGCGCCGATGCGGTTGGCGATGAAGTTGGGCGTGTCGTTGCAGCGCACCACGACCTTGCCCAGCCGCGCGCCCGCGAAGGCGTCGAACGCGTCCACAACGGCAGGATCCGTGTCCTCGGTCGGGATGACCTCGAGCAACTTGAGGTAGCGCGGTGGATTGAAGAAGTGCGTGCCGAAGAACGCCCGCTTGAACTCGGCGCCGCGATCGGCCGCGATGGACGCGATCGGGATGCCCGACGTATTCGTCGTCACGATCGCGCCGGGTTTGCGCAGCGGCTCAAGTTTCGCCATCAAGGCCTGCTTGGGCTCGAGCCGCTCGATGATGACCTCGATGATCCAATCGGCGGCGCGCGCCGCCCGCTCGAGATCGTCCTCGGTGTTGCCGAGCGTGACGCGCGCCGCGGCCTCTGGCCCGCTCAGCGCAGCCGGCCGCGCCTTGACCTGCCGCTCCCACAACGCCTTCACCACGGTGTCGCGGTCAGCGCCCTCCGCCGCCACATCCAGCAACGTCACGTTCAGGCCCACGTTGGCGCAGTGAGCCGCGATCCCGCCGCCCATGGTGCCAGCGCCGATCACCAACACGCGTGCGATATGCATAGTCACTCCCGCCATTGGCGATTTGCGATTGGTGATTGGCGACTTCCTAATTGCCTGGAGGAGATCGCAAATCACCAATCGCAAATCACACAAACGCCTGCATCCCCGTGATCTCTCTACCGACCACGAGGGTGTTGATCTCATGCGTGCCCTCATAGGAGTAGACGGCCTCCATGTCGGCGAAGTGGCGGGCGACATGGCGGTCGAGGAGGATCCCGTTGCCGCCGAGCGTCTCACGCGCGAGGGCGACGACGCGCCGGGCTTTTGCGGCGTTGAACATCTTCACCAGGGCGGCCTGGCCGTCGCTCATCTGACCGGCCGCGCCAAGCGTGCTCAAACGCCAGGCGAGCAGCTTCATGGCCTCGAGCTCGGAGAGCATTTCCACAAGCTTGGCCTGGATCAACTGAAAGCCCGCGATCGGCCGGCCGAATTGCACGCGGCCCTTGGCGTAGGCCAGCGCGAACTCATAGGCCGCCTGCGCATGGCCCACGGCGGACCAGGCGACGCCGGCCCGCGTCGTGGCCAGCACGCGCGCGACGTCCTTGAACGAGCGGCAGCGCTCGAGCTTGTTCTCGATCGGAACGCGGCAATCGGTGAGGACGATGTCGGCGTTCGGCAGCGCGCGCAACGCGAGCTTGTGTTCGATCTTGGTCGCCTGAAAGCCGGGCGTGCCCTGCTCGACCACGAAGGCGCCCACCTGCCCGGTCTGATCGTCCTGGGCATAGATGATGATGATGTCCGCGAAGGTGGCGCCGCCGATCCAGCGCTTGGCGCCGTTGAGTACGTAAGCGTCGCCGTCGCGGCGCGCCGTGGTCGTGATGTGGGCGGCGTCGGAGCCGATATGCGGCTCGGTCAGGCCAAAGGAACCAATGATCTCGAGGCGGGCCATGCCCGGCAGCCAGCGCTGGCGCTGCGCCTCGGAACCGAGTTGATAGATCGACTGCATCGCCAGGCCTGTGGTGACCCCAAAAAGCGTGGCCATCGATCCGTCGCCGCGGGTCAGCTCGTACTGCAAGACGCCGGCGATCAGCGGCGAGAGGCCAGGGCAGCCATAGCCCTGAATCGTGCCGCCGCCGATCTCAAGCGACGCGATCTTCTTGAACAGATGCAACGGCGTCTCGTCGCGTTCCCAGTACTCGCCGATGGTGGGCACGATCTCGGCGTCGACGAAAGCGCGCACGCGATGGCGCAACTCGCGCTCCTCGGCCGTCAGCAGACCGTCGAGGTCGAAGTAGTCGTGCGCGACCTCGAGCACGCGCGGCGTCGACCCGACCGACGCCGTCTGGGGCGCCGCGTCTGGATGGACCTCCGTTGGCGTTGACGTGAGCGGACGTTTGAACTTCAACATGTTGGCCTCTCTTCGATCTCGCTACGCGCGGCAAGGTGTGGGTTGTGCGTGGCGTGACCGGCCCTTGCGTCTGGGGCCGCGCCGTGTTGGAAGCGGCCGCCTACGCGTTGCGCTTGTCGCTCCAGGCCGCCAACAGGTCTTCGACCGCACGGGTGGCGAGGCCGAGCGCGCGCTTCTTGCCGCCGGGCAACTGCCGGGCCAACGCCAGCGAGGCGATGCCGTGCAGCGTCGACCACAGGATCGTGACGGCATCGTCGGGGTCGACCGCCATCACGCCGCGCGCCTCGGCCCACTGCGCCAGCGCCGCGCGCGCCTCGGCCTGCGCCAGCGCGCCCGCCTCGCGATATCCGGTCGCATCGACGCTGACGCCGGTCAACCCGTGCATGGCCTCGTACAAATCCCGTTCGCTCCAGGCAAAGCTGCAATAAGCGCGCGCCAGATCGATCGCGCCGAGCTCGGCGTCTTCCGCGCGCTGATGCGCCGCGCGCAGACGCTCCGCCAGCAGTCGATAGCCGACCCGGGCGAGTTCGGTGACCAGGGCGGCCTTGTTCTCGAAATGGGTGTACAGGACGGGCAGGCTGTACTCGACCCGTTCGGCGAGACGCCGCATCGTGACGGCCTCCCACCCTTCGGCCGCCGCGATCTCGCGCGCCGCGTCCAGGATGGCCTGTCGGGTCTGTCGTCGTTCGCGCTCGCGGCGGGTCAACGGGGCGATATCACCTAACATCGTGGCGAAAATATAACACTGTTACATTTGCGGTGTCAATCTGTGTTGTTTTGGGGCTCAGCTGGATCGTCGCTGGCGCGGCAACCCTGACGCAGGATGGCGAGGCCGGTGACGGCGCTCGGCCCGATCACGACGGTGAGGCGCATGTGCGGTTCGATCCGGGTCCAGGCCGTGGGCACGAGTTCGGTGCCGTGGTGCAGGCAACGCACGATGACGCAGGCCGGCGGCAGGCCAAGCGCGTTGACGGGACGGCCCGCGAACGGCGAGTCGGGCTCGACGATGAAATCGACCACCATCGGTTCGCCATGGCCGGGCAGCCCGCCACCGCGCGCCAGATCGCGTTCGAGCAGCGACTCGTAGATGGGGAGTTCGCGCAGCGCTTCGGCGGTCGCATATGCACAAAAGCAACTGACGAGCAACGGCAGCATCTGCTCGTAGTTGCCCGTCATTTCGACGATGAGCACGATGCCGGTCAACGGCGCCCGCACGATCGCGGTGAAGTAGGCGGCCATGCCGACGACGGCAAAAACCGCTGGCTGTGGGGCGATCGCGGGCGACAGCAGGTGCGCCACTTCGCCGGTGCCCAGGCCAAGGAGCGCGCCAAGCACCAGCAATGGCGCGAAGATACCGCCCGCCGCACCAGTGCCATAACTGCCCAAGGTCAGGCCGAATCGGATCACAAACCAGAGCGGGATCAGGGTCAGCGCCAACCGGCCGGCGAGCACCTCTTCTGCCAGGCCATGGCCGTTGCCTGCGCCTTCCGGCGCAAACCAGCCCACCACCCCCACGATCATGCCCATCGCCGCCGCATACACGAGCACCTGTCGACCGTTCAATCGCGAAGCCAGATTGAGCGTCGCCAGCAAGCCACGATTGAAGGCTACGCCCAACAAACCCGCCAGCACGCCGAGCGTCGCGAACACCGGGAGCGTCGCCAGGGGTTGTAGGGCATAGCCGGGAACGGCGAACACCGGGTCCGGGCCGGATATCACCCGGGCGACGATATCGGCGATGACGGCTGCGACAAAGGCAGCCGCGAACACGATCGGGTGAAAATCGCGTTGCACCTCTTCCAACACGAAAGTGAGCCCGGATAGCGGCGCGTTGAACGCCGCGGCCAGGCCGGCGCCGGCTCCGGCGGCGATCAGCGTACGACGTTCTCGCGGACGCGAGCGCAGTAAACCGGCAATGGCGTCGCCCGTCGCGCCGCCCATCTGCACGGTCGGGCCTTCGCGGCCCATGGCCAGGCCGCTGCCCAACGCCAGGACGCCGGCCAGAAACTTGACAGGCAGAACGCGGCTCCACACCAACGTTCGGAACCGATGCAGCACTGCTTCGAGATGGGGGATGCCGCTGCCGCCGGCTTCGGGCGCATACCGTCGCACGAGCAACACGGAGAGCGCAGCGCCGACCGCGCCATACATCACGGGCGCGATCCAACCAACCTGCGGCCAGGCGTGCGCCCACTCCAGCATCGCATAGCGCAGTGTATCGGCGCCGCTCAACGCGAGCCGGAAGGCTGCCGCCACAAGGCCGGCCCCGAGACCGACGAGGGCCGCGCGCGGCAACACGCGCCGGCGCTGTTGGCTAACGGCGAGATAGTCTTCGATCTCAGACTGTGGTTCGATGGGCGCCTGGCCAAGCGGCGACGATGACAATTCCGAAACCGATGTCCCTGTCTGCTTCATGCTGAAGTTGTACCAAGGTTCAAGATCCGGACATCCGGCGCCGGTGCAGACCGCGCGCGCGAGACACGGGCAGGACGAACAGGATGCCGGTGTCGGGGTTGTCGAGCGGGCCGGTGACGGCCTCGGTCGCCGCGATCAGGCCGTCGACGTCGAAGCCGTCGGGCACGACCGTGAACAACGTGCGGCTCGGATCCTCACGCGGGCGGAGCAGCTGGCCAAGCGAAGGGATCAACGGCAGGTCGCCACCCAGCCCGTGTTCGGCGATGTGATGACCCAGCCCCGAACTGTCGATCGAGGTGACGCCCGATACCCCGGCCGCGAGCCACGCCTCCAACACGCCGGGGATCTGATCGCTCGAGTCCAGCACCAGGACGACCAATTCAGGCATGTGTGTCCTCCTCCAGCGCGCCGCGGGGGTCGCGGAAGGCCCAACGGAGCAGCGGCGGCGTGGCCAGTGTCGTGGCCAGCACCATCAACACGACGCTCGTGAACGCCGAGGTGTCGAGCAGACCGGCGCTCACACCAACCGAGGCCACGATCAGACCGACCTCGCCGCGCGAGATCATGCCAATGCCGACGCGCCAGGCTGAGCGCGGCGGAAGCCCGCCCAGGCGCGCGCCGAGCCCGGCGCCAGCCAGCTTCGTCGCGAAGGCGACAGCGACGATCCACAGCGTCACGCCGAGATCACCGGCCGACAATGCGCGCGCATCGGCCTGCAGTCCGATGCCGACCAGAAAGACCGGCACGAAGAAGGCGTAGGCGAGCACGTGCATGCCGCGCTCGATTCTGGTCTTCAACGGGCTGCGCGCCAGCGTCACGCCGGCGATAAAGGCGCCGGTGATGGCGGCGACGCCGCCGACGAACTCCGAGGCCCAGGCAAAAGTCAGCACGATCACGACGACCAGCGAAAGCACCGGCTCGCTGATCGCCCACTGTCGGCCCTCGACCCAGTGCACGGCTCGCGGCAACAGCCAGGAGCCCAGCACGAACGCACCCACCAGAAACAGCGCCATGCGCAGGAGCGTCCAACCCAGGCCGAGCCAGCCGCCGTCGCCGCCCAGCGCCAGCGCCGTGAAAGCCGAGAGCACGGCGATCGCCAGCACGTCGTCGACCACGGCGGCGCCGAGCAAGGTCATGCCCTCGGGGCTGCGGAGCCGGCGCAGTTCGATCAGGGTCTGGGCCGAGATGCTGACCGACGTCGCAGCCATGACGATCCCAAGAAAGACGGCGCCTTCAACGGCATAGCCGACCGGGACGAGCAGCAGCGCGCCCAGAACGAGCGGCGCGACGACCCCGAGCACGCCGACCCACAGTGACGCTCGCCCGGTCTTGCGCAGGTCGTCCACCTGCACCTCGAGACCGGCCGTGAACATCAGGAAGATCACGCCAAGCTCGCCGAACTCGATCAGAGCAGCGTCGACGTGGGCGGCCGCGAAATAGGGCTGCGCAAAGACGTCGAACAGCGACGGCCCAAGGAGCAACCCGACCAGCAGTTCGCCCAACACGACCGGCTGGCGCAGCCGACCGCTCACCCAGCCGCCTAGTTTGGCTGCGGCGATGATGAGGGCGAGCGCGGCAAGCAAGGGCAGGAACATGCGCGATCAGATCTCCCGGCTCTGGATGACGGTACCGCCTGTCTGGCTGGCGGCACATCGGCGTCCGGTCTCAGGCAGGCTCGAGGGCGATGTCGCGCACGACGAGTTCACCCTCATCGACAAGCAGACCGATCATGCCTTCGTCGGCCAACCCGGCCAACAGCCCGGCGTGATCGAACCAGATGCGGTTGTCGAGCGCGGCCGAGACGGCGTCGCCCGCGACGCGCACCGAGAGCCGGCAACGCGCGCCCTCACGCGCCGCGCCATCGGCCTCGTCGAGCACACGGCGTGCGCCGTCGTGGACATGCACCAGCCGCACCGTGTCACCGGCGACCTCGAAGGCCACGTAGCGGCGCAGGCCCAGGGAACGCACGACGAGGCCAAAACAACCCGCCCGCGCGTCCAGTTCCGCCGTGACGATCAGGTCGCGCCAGCCGGGCCCGCCCTGCAGGATCAGGCCGCGGCCGTGGGATTGACGCAGCACGAGCGGCGCTTCAGCCGTCGTCTCGAGCGTGCCAGCGGCATTGATCCAGGCGCGATACCACGGACCTTCGGCCGGACCAGGTCGAACCAGGCTACCGCGCGGCGCGCCGTCCCACCAGACGCGATCGACAAGCAAATGCGCGGCGGCGGTGGACTTGGCGCGCAGACCGATCTCGGCGACCGGGCGGCCGGTGAGATCGGGGATGGCCCAACTCAGCCGTGATCCGGCCCCGGGCAGCACGACCATCTCGGGCCCAACCACTTCCTGCAGCGTTTCGTCATCGTCATAGACGCGGATCATTGGGCGCGCCAGGACGTACGCGGCATTTGCGGCCGGCGCGTCGACGTCGAGCTTCAGCACCTGGCCCGCATGGACGGCCGGGCAGGCCTGCAGCAGATAACCGCCCTTGAGCGCGTCATGCGGCATGAAGACCGGCGTGGTCACGGCCGTCGACACGTCGGGGGCGAGCGCGATGTCGAGCGCGCCGGCGCCATCGCGAGCGGGGTTGGGTGTCTGTGCAAGCGCGGTCGCCGGCTGCGCCGAAAAACCCTGGCGGCTGCCGGGCAGCGTGAAATGGAACGGCGCGCCGCCCTTGACGTTCAGCGGCTGCAGACCGCGCAGACGACGGGCGTGGTCGGCGATCTCGATGGACAGCCGGACAGCGTCCGTGATCGCGCGGCGACCGTCGGCGCTCGACACAAACGCCCGGTCCGCCACGGGCTCGCGCCACCGCGCCGCGATCGAATCGATCCCGCCGAGCAGGCCGAGCAGACAACCGACGTTGCCGTCGTTGCAATCCGTATCGAGCCCCGTGGTGGAGGTGATGAACAGACCGCGGTCGAAGTCCCCACCCGAATACAACAGACCGAGCAGCACGGCGCCATGGTTGGGCAGGATGTGCACGCCGCGATAGCGCTCAACACTATAGACGGCGTCGAGTTGGGCGCGCGCGTCGTACCAATCGTCATAGCGGGCGTGCCAGCCGCGGACGTCGTCGGCGAGACGGCGGATGGCGCTGTCGGCCGGGATGTGAGCCAGGCCGATCTCGATCAGGCGTTGGATGTCGCGCTCCTCGAAGCCAGCGGCGAGCATGGCCGCCAGGACCATCGAGGCATGCACGGCGGCGCCGTCGTGACTAACGCACGCCGCGCCCTGGGCCAGGTGCGCGGCCAGCCCCGGATCACCCGGCGCGACCAGACCCCAGCCATCGATGAAGATCTGGGCCCCGATCTGCTCGGCCGTGACCGCGCCGTTGCGCGCGATGCTCCCGCTCTCGGGCGGCCGGATGCCGGCCCGGAGGTTCTCGTAGGCCGTGTGCTCGGTCGACACACCCACCCCGCCCCACCAGAACGTCGAACGCCCCGGCACGACGTCGTTGAGCCAGCGCCCGGCGACCAGGTCGGCCACGCGGGTGGCAAGCGCCTGCCCGTCAAGGCCGACCGGCAACGGCCCGAGATCCTCGAGCGCGCGCAGGAACAACCAGGTGCCCGAGATATCGTCGTCGGTGACCACAAGCGGCACGTTAAGGCGCTCGTTGACGTAGCCGTGGATCTCGCCCAACCGCTCCATGATGGCGGCATGCGACCAGCACTCGAAGGGCCGGCCGACATAGACGCCGATGATCTTGCCAAGCACGGCGGCGTACACGCGGTCGAGATAATCCGAAGGGAGAGGAGTCATGGAAAAGTCACCTGGAGTTGATAGGGTTGTGTCGACGTATAGCCGCCGGCCGTATAGACGCGTACGAAATACGCCCCCGGCGTCACGGCCGCGTTGATCGCAAAGGGCGGCAGGCCGTCCGAGTCGACCAACGTCGCCGTCGACACAGGGTCGCGATAGACCTGTAGTTGGGTGCCCTGCCCCTGTGGGTTGGTGAGCGTGGCCGACAACGATCCGGCCGCCGTGACCGTCAAACGATAATAATCGCTGACGTCGTTGGCAAAACCCGTGACGAGCACGCCCGACTGCAATGGGCTGTTGGCCTCGGCGCCGCTGTTGTTGGGCTCGATCTCGCGGTTCGTAAACGGCGGACGATAGACGTTGAGCGTAGTCGGCAGGAGCGCCCGTTGGGTCAGGTCGACCATCTGACCGTAGATCTCTTGCTTGCCGACGGCCACGCCCGGCAACTCGTCGTTGCCGTACCAGACCGTCAGGGCCCGGCGCCGATCTGGGGCGGTCACGGCCGCCGGGCGGTAGGCGCGGAACGTCGAGCCGCCGACCTGACCCATCTGACTGAGCTGAAACGGAGCGCCGAGACCCGAACTCTGAGAGGGGCCGATCAACAGACCATAGATCTGAGCGCCACCCGCGCAATTCCCGCCGGTCATCAAACCGCCCTGGCCCGTCGACCACGTCAACAACACCCGTGTGTCGCCCGTCGCGTGGGCGAGGCTGGGTTGCGACCCCACGCACGTCTCCTTTTCGGGTCGCACGAGAAATGGGGCCGGCAGCCGATTGGCCAGATCCTGCGGCAGCCACTTGAGATAGAGCGGCGAAGGCCCATACGTGAAGGGTTGCGTGCCCATCCAGACGACCAGATACCCCTGAGCCTCAGGGACGTAGGCGACGTCGGGATACATGGGGCGGCCCGTGTTGGCGCTGAATGCCCCGGCCGACACCTCGACCGGGTTCGGCAGCGCCGCGCCGGTCGCTGCGTTGACGCGTTGCGCGAACACCTTGCCGCCGTCGCGATCGTACACGTACCAATAGCTCAGGCCCAGCCAGGTGACCAGGTATTCGTTGGTCGCGGCATTGAAGACCACCGAGGGCGACGTGTCGGCCGCCGAGGGAACGCCCAGCCCGATCTGAGCCGTGAAGTTCGTCGGCGGCAACGGCACCTGCCCCTCGGCGCCGATGGGGACGCCATACACGCGCGAGACGGCCGTGTCGGTGCCCGAGCTCGGCGGCGTCGACGCCCACACGAGGTAGTAACCGCCGGCAGCCGGGTTGAACGCCAGACGCATCCGATCCTCGTCGAAGAGGTTGTTGCCGTTGCTTTCGCCGGCGGTGATCAGGTTCAGGTTGGCGGCGCCCAACGGCTGGGCGGTCGCGGCGTCGATGAAACGCCCGAGCGCCCTGAAGGCGGTTGTGCTGTCGTCGTTGCGCTGCCAGACGACCAGGTACCGCTGGGCGGCTGGGTTGTACACCACGTCCGGCATTTCCGAGCTATACGAGGTCGCGCCGGCATCGGGCACGCTGACGGCGATGACCGCGCCGACGCGGTCTCCCGTCTGCGCCGACACTCGCTGCGCGAAGATCTCGCTGCGCGTCGACTGGCCGCCCCAGACCGTCACGCCCGACCAGACCACGAGGTATTCGCCGGCCGTCGCGTTGTAGGCCACGCGCGGCAGCCCGGCCTTGAACGAGTCGTTGGCGTCGTCGCCGGTGAAGCTGAGGCGCACGTCATCGGGACCGGCCTCGGGCCAGGCGCCTCGGGCGGGCACCGTGGCGAACAACAGCGCAGCCGCCAGCAGCACGACCGCCAGACGGCGTGGCACGATTGCGAACATGGCGCGACCATCGTGCGTTGGACGGGTGCGGGTCGTTGAAGTGGACGGGATGCGCATCGGCAGCTGTGTGGTTGGCGCGCCGATCACGGCGGGGCCGGCGTCGGTTGAACGGTGGTCGGTTCCGGCGGCGCCGGCGTCGGTGAACTGTCGACCGATGAGAGCGTCGCCGTGGCAGGAACCGCCGTGGGCGGGACAGCGGTCGGCGGCGGAGCCGCGGTGTCCGTCGCCGGCGGTCGGGTGGGCACGGCCGTGCCCGGCGCCCGCGTCGGCGCCAGGCGCGTGGACGTGGCCGTGAGCGTCGACGTGGCGCTGGCCGTGGTCGTGGCCGTGGCCGTTGGCCTGTCGGTTGACGTGGTTGACAGCGTCGCCGTCGGCGGGTTTGGGCTGGGCGTGGCGCTGGGCCGGGCCGCCGCGGTCGCGGTCGCTGGCGTCGTGGGCGTGGCCGTCACGATCGGCGTGGCCGTCGGCGCAACGAGGCCAAGCGGGACCTTGAGGTTCATGGCCGCCAGACCGACCACGAGCCCCATGGCGCCGATCGCGGCGACGCCGACGGCGGCGGGTCGCCAGCGCAGCGTGGCCCGGGTGGAGCCGATCGTCGCCAGATCGCGATGGGGCGGCGTGGGCGCGGCATCGCGCCGGGCCGCCTGCGGCGCAATCGGCTGTGCGCGTCGGGTCGTCGCGGCCCCATCGGGCAGCCCGGCCGCCTCGGTCAGGATCCGGGTGAACTCGAGCGGCGACGGAAAACGCTCGGCAGGCTCCTTGGCCATGGCCCGGGTGAGCGCGGCGCCGACGGTCTCGGGCAGGCCCAGCGCAGCCAGTTCCTCGGGCAGCAACCGCGGCGCGGGATCCTGGATGTGGCGCAAGACCACGCGCATGGGCGTGTCGCCCGCGTAAGGCTGTCGGCCGGTGAGCAACTCGAACGCGACGGCGCCGAGCGAGTACGTGTCGCTGCGACCGTCGATGGCCTTGTCGCCGACCGCCTGTTCGGGGCTCATGTAGGCCGGCGTACCGACGATCGAGGTGCCGGTCAACGACAGATTGAGGGCGCCGGCCAGGGCTTTGGCGATCCCGAAGTCCGACAGATAGGCGTCGCCGCCGGCATCGAACAGGATGTTCGAAGGTTTCAGATCTCGGTGGATGATCCCCTGGGCATGCGCGGCGGCCAGCGCGCTGCCCACGCGCGCGAGGATCTCGGCCGCCGGGCGCAACGCGAGCCGGCCCGCCTGGAGTCGCTCATGAGCGGTGCCGCCGGCCATGAAGCGCATCACCAGATACGGTCGATCGCCCTGCTCGCCGACGTCGAACACGGGCACGATGCAGGCGTGGTCGAGCGCGGCCGTCAACCGCGCCTCCTGCCTGAGACGCGCGATCACATGGTCGTCGCCTGGCAAACCGGCCGGCAGGACCTTGAGAGCCACGTCGCGGCCGACGGCCGGGTCGTAGGCCAGATAGACCACGCCCATCCCGCCCCGCCCGATCTCGCGGCGCACTTCGTAGCGGCCGTAGCGTTCACCGGACATGGGCCCATTTTACCGGGAGGGGGGGTGCGCCGCTCGGCATTCCCGGGATGCGGGACACGCCGGCGACAAATCCACTTGAAAGCGCCCCTGACACTCGGCCAGACGCCTTTGTACACGGATGGCGCGGATTACAGATCGCGGCATTCGCGGCCAGACCCCGCGCCCGCGCCCACCACGCCGGCGGTCTTGGGCAGGTCGGCGCTGCCGCATGCGATAATGCCACATGCGTCGCGCAAGTGTGTGGGTGCTCGTGGTGTCGTCGGCCATCGGGCCGCTCGCGGTCGCCGCGGCACAGGCGGCGAATCCGGTTTATCTGCCCATGGTCGCGCGGGCGCCGGACCCGACCGCGACGCCGACGGAAACCGCGACACCGACGCCGACCCCCACACCGACCGCGACACCCAACACCTGCCAGCCGGCGCCTGAAGAACAGGCCATCGCCGACCGGATGCACAGCCACCCCGAGCAGGCGCATGCCGCGCTGGTCTGTCACCCGATCCTGGAGCGTGTGGCGCGCGAGCGCGCGCTGGACATGGCGATCCGCGGTTACGAGAGCCACGTCAACCCGGATGGCTTCGGACCGAATTATCTGGTCCGCCAGGCCGGATACCCCCTCGATCCCACGTACGCCTCGTACGACAGCGCCAACAGCATCGAGGTGATGTTCTACGGCTACGGGTACAGCGCGACGCCCAACCCGGACGACCCGTGGAACTGGTGGATGAACTCCTCGATCCATCGCACGATGCTGCTGGGGCTGACCGCGTTCTTCGCCGCGCAAAACGAGTACGGCGTCGGACACGTGTACGTGCCCGGCAGCCACTACGGCCACTATTGGATCGTGTTGACGGCCAAGCGGTGAGCGCGGATCAGACGGAGGGTGGCAGCGGCGCGCGACACTCGACACGCGTGCCCTGACCCGGTTCGGACTGGACGGACAGCACGCCGCCGATGGCGCCGAGTCGTTCGTTCAAGCCCAGCAGACCGAAGTGTCCACTCGGGGCGAGCTTGCCCAAACGCGACGGCGGCGTGAAGCCGACGCCGTCGTCGTGCACGACCAGCGTGACCGTATCCGGCAGGGCCTCCAACAAGACCGATACACGCGTGGCCTTGGCGTGTGTCTGGATGTTGCTCAACGACTCGCGCAGGGCGCTGTAGAACGTCGACGCGATCGGCTCCGGGATCACGACGTCTTCATCGGGCCTGACCTCGAATTCGATCTGCAGCCCCGAAGCACGCGCGACGGTCCGGGTCAGGCCGCGGGCCGCCGCGGGCAAACCGACCTCGTCAAGCGCCGGTGGGCGCAGATCCGCCGAGATGCGGCGCACATGCGTGATCAACTCCGAGACCTGCAGCCTTGCCTCGGCTGCCTGCGGCACGTCGCGCGCCGCGGCCAGCGAGAAATTCAGGCTCACCAGCGGCTGGATGATCTGATCATGGAGATCGCGCGACACGCGCTTGCGTTCTTCATCGCGCGTCCGCAGCGCCGCGCGCGACAACTGCTCCAGTTCCTGCGCGAACTGAGCGTTTTCGAGCGCCACGCCGATCTGGTGCGACGTCAACGCGACGAGCTCGATCTCCTCGGAGGCGAAGCCCGACGGCTTGGGGCCGAACAACAACACGGCCTGCAGGCCGCTATGCGTCTGGATCGGCCACCAGAGCTCAAAGACCCCGCTGGCCAGCCATCCGCGCTCGGCGATCGACATCTCGCGTCGCTCGAGCGCACCGCGCAGTTCGCGCGACGTCACCGGCTCGCGCCGCGCCGCCAGGAAGGCGAGCAGCGGGCCCGACGCCTCGAGCTCGATCGCCAGCGGCGGCGTGAGACCGCTCGGGTCGAAGACCGCCAGACGATAGGCGCGGCCCGCGTGCCAGCGGACGAGCAGGCCCACCGGCTTGAGCTCGAGCGCCGTCGCGAACTGACGACACAACGCCTCCGCCCAGTCCGCGATCTCTTGCGCTCCCGTGCCGGCGAGCACCTGATCAACACTGCGCAACGCGGTTCGATAGTCCTCCCATTGGCGATAGAAGAGCCGGTCGATCGGGCCCTGGACCCGACGGCGGATCGGCTCGAAGGCGAGCGCCAGCCCGATCGCATACACGGCCATGGCCGGCACGAACACCGGGCCGGCCAGCGCCACACCCATGGCGCGCAGCGTCGCGGCGCCAAGCGACAGCGCCAGCGTAATCCCAAGGATGACGATCAGATAGCCGATGGCTCGGCTCACCATGCCGTCGAGCTGGATGACGCGATAGCGAAGGATGCCGTAGGTGTAGCCGAGCGGGATGACGCCCATGAAGGCAAACGTCAACGTGGACGACACGATCGTCCCGATCGACGCGACGATGCCCGGCAGAAGCGTCAGAAAGAGGGCGGGCATGAAACCGACCAGCGCCGTCAGCGCGATGACCCGGTTCCGGAACGCGGTATCGGCATCCGTCGGCAGCCCGAGATCGATCAGCAGGACGATCACGACGGTGGAGAGACAGATCGTCAGCCAGAACGAGTTCGGGTCGATATGGGCGGCACGGCTCCCGCCAGAAACCGCCTGTCTGACCACGTCGATCGCCGCCGCAAGCGCGACGAGATAGGCCACGCCCAACACCGCCCGAATCCAACGGTGATGGAGCCACGGCCTGGGAAAGATCAGATGAAAATGAACCGTCACCACGCCGAGGAAATACGCGCAGACGAAGGCGACGCCAATATAGGGTTCCCCGCCGACCGAGCCGATCCAGATCGTGCTGACATACCACACGATCAGATTGCACATCGCGAAGTACAGCCACCCCACCCGACGCCCGGTGTCGGTCGCCTGGCTCAGCGAGATAACGATCAACGCGCTCAGCCAGTAGATCAGGGCCACGAGAAGCGGAAGGAAGCGATCGAGGATCACGGGCAGCGAATTCGGCGCAGCGAGCGCGATGCGCTCGGTTCGCACGACACCGTCGATGCCGGCGACCGTCACCGTGACTTTGTCGCCCACCTGCAGCCACCCGAACGGCCACCAACTCGTCGGCGCCTCGTCTCCGTTGATCGCCAGGATCCGTTCACCGGGCGACACCACGCCGATCGTCGGGCCGAGCGGGTCGACGCGCACGATGAGCCCGTCGCGGGTCTCCGTCCAGTCGAGCCCGACATACGGCGTGCGGACGGCCCAGTTGGCGGCCCAGATCACCACAAAAAACGACAGGCTGGCGATGACCACCGGCACGAGTGTTCCCAGCGCGGCGAACACACCGGCGCGCGTCGGCAATGGACGGTTGGGGGCGCTGTGAGGAGCCATGGTCACGAACCGAGTATACGTTCAACGCAATAGCGGCCCGTGCCCCGAGCCGGATGTGTGCACGGGCGAGTTGTCAGGCGGCCAAAACCCTGGCCGGATCCGGTACACGGATGTCACGCGTTGCGGCGGGTGCCACGGAAACGGCGACGAAATGCTCCATGCCATCCGAGAAAATCCGCGTGATCCGCGTACAAGACCGGGCGCTGGCAGACCAACTGACAACTCGCGCGTGCACACACAGCAACGCCACCCTCCCCGATCCGAAGATCACCCCTATAATCGCGGAATGCGACTCGACTCCCTCACCCTCCATCACGTCAAGATGCCGTTGCGCTCGCCGTTCCAGACCTCGCGGTGGATCGAGCGCGACCGCGAGTGCCTCATCGTCGAAGCTCGGGCCGACGGCCTCACCGGTTGGGGTGAATGCGTCGCGGGCTCGATCCCGAACTACTCCTACGAATCGACGCGGACGGCGCTGCACATCCTCTCGGATTTCCTGATCCCGTTGGTGCTCGACGCCGACCTGTCCGATGTGCCCGCGTACCATGCCCTGATCGAGCCGATCAGCGGCCACCCGATGGCGCGTGCCGGGCTCGAGCTCGCACTGTGGGATTTGTTTGCGCAGCGCGCCGGCCAGTCGCTGCGCGATCATTGGGGCGGCACGGCTGATCGCGTCAAAGTCGGCGTGTCGGTCGGGATCCAGGCCTCGCCGGAGAAGCTGCTCGAAACCGTCAACGGATATCTGGCGGACGGTTATCGCCGGATCAAACTCAAGATCAAACCCGGGCGCGACGTCAGCGAGGTCGAGATCATCCGCCGCCATCATCCCGATCTGCTCCTGCAGGGCGACGGCAACTCGGTCTATCGCATCGGCGACGCCGAGCACCTCAAGGCGCTCGACGCGTTCGGGTTACTGTTGCTCGAACAACCGTTGGGCATGGACGACATCGTCGACCACGCCAAGCTCCAGCCGCAGCTCAAGACGCCGCTCTGCCTCGACGAGAGCATCCACACGGTCGATCACGCGCGTTGGGCGATCGAACTGAAGGCCTGCAAAATCATCAACATCAAGCCGGGGCGCGTCGGCGGCTACTGGATCGGCAAGCAGATCCACGACCTGTGCCGCGCCAACGGCCTGCCGGTGTGGATGGGCGGCATGCTCGAAACCGGCGTCGGCCGGGCCGCCAACGTGGCGCTCGCCACCCTGCCCGGCTTCACGCTCCCGGGCGACATCTCGGCCTCGAGCCGCTACTACCATCAGGACATCATCACCGAGCCGTTCACGCTCAACACCGAAGACAGCACGCTGAGCGCCCCGGCGGGCGTCGGTCTGGGCGTCACAATCGACCGCGCAGCGCTCAAAGCGGTCACGGTCGCGTCGCAGACGTTCACACGCTCGTGAGAGACCGACCGGGCGTGTGGCCCCCAACGAGACAGGCCGGGTCGGGGCTAGGCCTCGCCCCGGCCTGTCTCGTTGGGGGGCGTTCACTCTAGAAGGAGGACCAGGATGTCCAAGACGATCCGGCTCTTTGGCGTGCCGATGGACCTGGGGCAACGACGCCGCGGCGTCGACATGGGCCCGAGCGCGATCCGCTACGCCGGGTTGACGACGGCGCTGCAGGCCCTCGGCCACGCCGTCATCGATGCCGGCAACATCGGCGTGCCGCTCCCCGAACAGGAGCCGATCGAGCCCGAGGCCCAGCGGGCGCGCCACCTGCCCAGCATCGCCGGCGTGTGCGCGGCCATCTACGACGCCGCGTACAACTGCGCCGAACGCGGCGAGACCCCGATCTTCCTGGGCGGCGATCATTCGCTGAGCATCGGCACCGTGGCGGCCGTGACGGCCGAGCCCGGCCGCGTGGGCGTGCTGTGGGTCGATGCGCACGGCGATTTCAACACCCCCGAGACCACGCCGTCGGGGAACGTGCACGGCATGGCGCTGGCCGCGCTGCTCGGCCTGGGCGCCCCTGAACTGACCGGCATCGGTCGCCCGACGCCCAAGCTCGCCGCCGATCAGGCGATCGTGATCGGCGCGCGCGACATCGACGGCGGCGAACGCCGGTTGCTCCGCGAACACAATGTGCGTGTCTTCACCATGCGCGAGATCGACGAGCAAGGCATCGCGAGCGTCGCGCGCCGAATCCTCGAGCGATTCGAGGGCATGAGCCGCATCCATGTCAGTCTTGACCTCGACTCGCTCGACCCGGGCGAGGCGCCCGGCGTCGGCACGCCGGTCCCGGGCGGGCTGACGTACCGCGAAGCGCACACCCTGATGGAGATCCTGGCCGACACCGGCAAGGTCGGCTCGCTCGATCTGGTCGAGGTCAACCCGATCCTCGACGAGCGCAACCGCACCGCCCGGCTGGCGGTCGAATTGGCGGCGAGCCTGTTCGGGCAGCGCATCCTTTGACTAATGCAGCCGGCCCGAGCGCATGCTCGGGCCGGCTGTAGGTCGGGGGAATATCGTCGGCGTCGTCTATTTGGCGTTGACCACCAACACCACGTTGGTGGTCTTGTCGTCGATTGCGGTGAAGGTGAAGATGGCCTCGCGGTCGGTGCGCGAATAGGTCACGATCGAGCCGCTATCGCTTAGCGACAGATCGCTCTCCAAAGTCCAGCCCGCCCCGGGCATCTGGTCCTTGTACCACTGCAACACCTCGGCGAAGGGCTGTTTGACATTGTACGTACCGCCCAGCGTGGTGAAGAACGAACCGGTCGCGTCGAGCGTATCCGGGAAGGGGATGTCGGCCGGCTTCTCGCCGACCTCCACCGAAGTCGCCATCGCCTGCGCGGTTTCAACCATGCCTGAATCGGCCACGTCGGTCGCCGCGGACTCAAGTGTCTCGAGCGCGCCAGGCCCGGCCTCGGTGGCCAGAGCTTGAGCGGTGCCGGCCAGCTCGCCGAGCTCGCCGGCCTGCGTGGCCACGGCCTGCCCGGTCTGAACGGCCGGGACGTTGTTGATCGCGTCTCCGATTCCGCCGCAAGCCAGACTGCCCAGCATCAGGGCGACGACAGCGACCTGCCAGTGTGTCTTCGAATTCGCCTGCATAGGTACCTCCTGTCGCGACGCGGGCTCAGGGCGACGTGACGATCTGCAGCGAAGTGAGCTTATCACTGCTCGAGTAACTGACGGTCACGATGATGTGGCGATCATCCTTGACGTAGTACAGGACGGCCGCGTCGGTCGTCTCCACGGCGACGCCGGCCTTGTCGTCGATGACCCAGCCGGCCGCGTCCAGCCCATCCTTGTAGTACTTGAGGACTTCGTCGTACGTGGCCTCGCTGGTCTGGAACGACACCATGGTGGCGTCGCAGTAGGTGAAGGTCGTGCTCACGTCCATGATCGGCACGTCGGCCGGGCCGTTGGCGCAGGCGTTGAAACCGGTCGTGTCACCGCCGGTCGCCTCGGTTGGCGTGCCTTCGACGGCCTCGGTCGGCGCATCTGCCGGCGGCTCGGTGGCCTCGACGGCTTCTGTGGCCTCGGGGGCGTCGGTCGGCTTGTACTCGTCCTCTGCCACGAGGGTTTCGGTCGGGCGCGGCGGGAAGTCATTGGGCCCGGGGCCGCCCAGGGTGGCACAGGCCAGGCTCGCGGCGGTCAACGCGGAGAGCGCCAAGAGGGCGCGCAGAGATCGGCGACGGAACATCTCGAAGGTCCTCCTGAACAAGCGGTGGTGATGGTGCGACGCCGCGGCATGGCGTCGCGGCTCTGTGATCGGCCGAACGGCCGTGGGACGGACAGGCTCACGTGCGATTGGAGCCGAGGCCGGCGGCGCGCGCGCGCGCGATGGCCTCGTTGCGGTCGACGGCGTGCAGCTTCGACAGCACGTTGGAGACGTGGTTGCGCGCGGTCTTGAGGCTGCAGCCCAGGCGATCGGCCAGTTCCTGGTTGTTCAGGCCGTCGGCGATCAGGGCCAGCACTTCGCGTTCGCGTTCGGTCAGTTCGGGGAAGCTCAGCCGCGACGCGCTGGGCGTCACGTCGGCCAGGTACGTCAGCAGCCGACGCGCGATCGACGGGCTGAAAAGCGCCTCGCCGTGCGCGACGGAGCGGATCGAGCGCAGCAGCACGTCTTCGTCGGCGTCCTTGAGGATGTAGCCGCGCGCACCGGCGCGCATGGCGGCCAGCACCGAGTCGGTGTCCTCGAACATCGTGACCACGATGATGCCCGTGTTGGGCAGCACGTCGGCGATGCGTCGCGTCGCCTCGACGCCGTTGAGGCCCGGCATCTGCAGATCCATGAGGATCACGTCGGGCTTGACCTCGAGCGACAGGCTGACGGCGTCTTCGCCGTTGACCGCCTCGCCCACCACCTCGAAGTCGTGGACCGAGGTCAACAGCGTGCGCACGCCGTCGCGGAAGAACTTGTGGTCGTCAGCCAGGAGGATGCGGATCACACCGGTCGTCATCGTGCCCTCTCCTTGCGCGGCCGCCGTTTAGCCCGGCCGGGTCTTCAAGCTGTCCAGGTCGCGCGCCAGCCCAAGCGGCAGATGAGCCAACACGCGCGTGCCGCCCGTGGGCGGGCTTTCGAAGATCACGTCGCCGCCCAGCTCGCCGGCGCGCTCGCGCATCGACGAGATCCCGACGCCGGCGCGTTGATCGGGCTTTAAGCCCACACCGTCGTCCATGACTTCAATGTACACGTTCTCGGCGATGCTCAACCGCACGGCGCAGTTCTCGGCTTCGGCGTGGCGGGCGACGTTCGTGATCGCCTCGATGATGATCCGATACGCCGCCAGTTCGACGGCGGCGGGCAACGCCGGCAGCTTGGCGGGCACGTCGAACGTCACGCGCAAGCCCTGCGACGCGAACTGCATGGCGTGCTCGCGGATCGCCGAGAGCATGCCGAGCTCGTCGAGCGCGGGTGGGCGCAAGTTATACACCACGCGGCGGATGTCGGTGATGACTGAACGCAGCTGCTCGCGCAATTGGGTCATCTCGGCCTCGGCGCCGGTCGGGTCGGAGCGGATCAGGTTGCGGATCGCGCCAGCCCGCAGGTTGAGCGCGGCCAGCGTCGGGCCGATGGTGTCATGCAGATCGCGACGCAGCCGCCGCCGCTCTTCTTCGCGGGCGAGCACGAGCCGCTCGCTCGAGCGCCGCAGGTCGTGCGTCATGCGCACCACGTTGGCCACCGGCCCGACCCGGCGGGCGATGTCGGCCAGGATCTCGCGGGCCGATTCGTCCAGCGGGCCCGTATGCGACGGCGGCACGATCGTGATCTCGCCGATCGTCTCGCCCTGGTACTCGAATGGAAGATTGAGGAAACCGCGCCGCATGATCTGCGAGTCGGTCGCGGTCGGCGGCCAGGGCCGGGGGCCGGAGATCTCCTGGAGCGGGCCGGTCGAATCCTCGGGCGAATGGTAGCGCGCGACAGGCTCGAATTCGCCCGTATCGAGCCGCTTCAGCCAGATCGTCGCTTCTTTGAGGTCCAGCGCGACGCCGACCGTCTCGATAATGGAGTCCAGCGCCGTGTCATGCGGCAGGGCGGCTTCCAGCCGACGCGCCAGGTGGCGCAAAACGATGAGCGACGCGGGGAGCGAGGTCACCCGGGGATTATATACGCGGGAGCGGTGAGCGCGAGAGCGCGGGTGCGGAGAGCGTCAGCGCTCCCGCGCTCACCGCTTCGAGAGGATGGTGGTTTTATGTAAATTTGACTCCAAAGTCCCGGTCGATTCGGGAACATCTTCCCGGCCAAACGGGACGCGGCCCCATGACACCGGGACGGAACGCGGGCTACAGTGGGTTCAAGAACAAAAACAGTGGATCGCTTGAAAGGAGCCTACTATGGCGCACGACCGAGTTCGCGGTAATCACGACGAATTGAAGCAGATCTCGAGCATGTTTGCCCAGGAAGCGGATGCCACTCAAAAGTCCATCCAGGACCTGAAGAGCCGCATGGAGACCCTCAAGGGCGGTGACTGGATCGGCAAGGCGGCCAAGCAGTTCTACAACGAAATGGACTCCGCTGTGATGCCGGCCATGTCGAAGCTGAACAAGGCTTTGACCCAAGGCTCCAAGGTGACCAAGGACGTAGCCAACAAGCTGCGCGAGGCCGAGCAGGGCGCCTCGGCCTGCCTGAACGGCTCGAACCTCCGGATCTAACGGCCCACTTTCACCCGCCCACTTCAACGACTTTTGGAGGTCACCATGTCAGGCATTGATGAGCGCATGAAGCACAGTTCCATGGATGCCATGGACCAGGCTTTCACCACCGCGCAGCAGCAGCTGCAGACCACGCAGGAAACCGTCAAGAAGATCTCGAGCATGGTCGCCAATGGCGCGCTTGACGGCGACGCCGGCACGGCCCTCGAGGATGCCCTCAATCAGAAGCTGATGAAGGCGCTGAAGGTCCTCGAGAAGAAGATGGCCGAGATGAAGAAGGACATCGACAAGGCCCAGGCCGCCAACCGCGAGGCGGAGCGCCAGGCGCAGGGTCGGTTCCAGAACTGACGGCCGACTGACGAACAGGAGCGACGACCATGTCAATCAGCAACATTCTCTTCCAGTTTGTCCGCGCGGCCGTTCAAGAGCAGCAGCAGCGCATCCAGCAGCAACAGCAGGCGACCACGCAGGTCATGGACACCATCAAGAGCTACGTCCCGATGGTCCAGGCCTCGTGGATCGGCGGTGACGCCGACGCCTTCGCGGCCGATGTGGCCCGCAAGATCATCCCGGCCATCATGCAGCTGATCGCTGCCATGGCGGGCATCAACCTCAACCTGGTGAGCGCCACCGAGATCGTCGACAAGGCCGATGCCGAGTGCACGTCGATGGTCAATGACCTGGCCAGCACCTTCGAGCAGATCATCTAAGCGCACACCCGGTATTGAAGGAGGATTACAACCATGGCACACGATGTTGTCCAAATGGACTATGACGTGATGATGAACGTGTCGAAGGGCTTCGACACCCAGGCCCAGACGCTGCAGGCGATCTCCAAGGTCCTGCAGGGCGTGATCCAGGTGCTCCGCGCGATGGCTTTCATGAGCTTCGGCACCTCGGCCGCGCTGGCCCAGTACTACCAGGTGATCAAGGACAAGATCGACGTCTTGGCCAAGATCTGCCAGGAGTTCGCGCAAGACCTGTCCCGCGCCGTCACGGACCACAAGAACGGCGATATCAAGGGCAAGAGCTACTTCGGCGAGGGCGTCAAGGGCTGAGCCCAACCTCACCGGCGCGACAGCGACCCGAGGCGCGCTTCTCGACCACAGACCGAGAGCGCGCCTCGTCGCTTGGTAGGAGACACCTATGCCGCACGATCGGGTGCGCGGGAACCACGATGAACTGAAGCAGATCGCCGGGTACTTCGGCCAGGAGGCCGAGGCCACCCAGCGCACGGTCGCGGCGTTGCGTCGGCACAAGGACACCCTGCAGGGCGGCGATTGGGTCGGCCAGGCCGCGCGCAAGTTCTACGGCGAGATGGACGACGCCGTGCTGCCCGCCCTCACCCGCCTGCAACGCGCGCTCACCCAGGCGCAGACGGTCTCCCAGAAGATCTCGGTCGCGTTGCGCCAGTGCGAGGCCGACGCCGCGCGCCAACTGCAGGATCGCGAGCGCTTCGACGGCCAGGCCAACCCGAGCGGCGGCGCCAACGGCCCGGGCGGCGACGGCACGCTCGCCTCCGGAGGGTTCCAGAGCGGACCGTTCTCGGGGAGCGGCAGCATCAGCGGCCCGACCGGCGACGTCAAAGACTCCGGGCCGTTCGGCCAGGTCGCGCAGGGCTCGGTCTTGAGCGGCAAGGGCGACGTCACGTTCAGCCCGCTCGGCGGCGGCGCGACCGACATCAAACTCTCCGGTGAAGGACGCGTCCTCGGCGGTGAGGCCGGCTACGGCTGGAACCAGGACGTCCAGGGCGCGTACGCCGAGGGCTCGGTGTTCACAGCCAAGGGCGGGATCCAGCTCGGCAGCGGCGAAGGCTGGTATCGTGACACGGTCCAGGTCGACGCGCTTGCCGGCACGGCGTGGGCCGGACATCGCGGCAGCAACTACGGCATCGGCGCGGAGGTCAATTCGATCAAGGTCACCGGCAGCCAGGTGCTGGGCACGCAGGACGCGGCCATCACCGGCGGCGGCGAACTCGCCGGGCCGTCGGCCAACGCCTACGCGGGCGTCAAGGACGGCAGCATCGGCGCCGAGGCCGGCTATTCGCTTGCCGGTGCCAAGGCCGAGGCCGGGTTCAACATCTTCGGCTGGAACGTCGGCCTGGTCGGCGAAGCCGATCTCGGAGCCGGGATCGGGGCGTCGATCGGCAAGAAGACCTCGATCAAGCTTGGACCGTTCGCCGTCGGCATCACCTTCGGGCGGGCGAAGTAAGGGGCGGCAGCATGGCGATTGTCTTGGATCGCGCGGAGTTCTTCACCCTGGCCTCGTTGTTTCGAGCCGACGAGATCATCGGGCTCGACGCCGAGTCGCTCGTGCCGTCGCAGGCGACCGAGCAACAGGCGCTGTACGACCGCGGCCGCGAGCAATTGCGCGAGCGCGAGTTGTTGCGCTTCAACGATCGACAGGAAGTCGAGCTCGAACAGGGCTTGCGGGAACTGATGGCCACCGTCGTCTATCCCGAGAACGCGCTGCTTGTCGTGCGCGTCGTGCCCGAGCTCGGCCGTCAGCTGTTCCTGTATTACGAACGCGGCCATGTCTTCGTCGAGCAGACGCTGCCCGACGAACGCAGCCATCGGTTGGCCCTGGTCGGCGGCCATGACGCGCTCGTGGCGCGGTTGCTCGAGCTCTTCCCCGTGTCCGACGCGCCGTTTGCGCCCGATGCGTTCAACGTGGCGGCCACCGAATTGCTTCAAGCCTATCAGCTGGCCGGCGAAGGCCAGGCGGAGCGCGCCCGAGCCGTGCTCGAGGCGGCCCGCTCCTCCAACGCGAGCCTGGCCGCGCACATGGCCGACGTGTTCGCGCACGCCGCGTTTAGCGGCAACCTCTCGCTGATGAAGCTCGAGCCGGGCCGCGCGACGCGTTCGCACGACATCGCCCTGGCGCAGAGCGCCGACGGCGCCTGGGGCATCACCACCCTGGCCGAGGCCGACACCCTGCGCGTCGAGCGCATGAACGCCACGGTGCTGCGTGAGACCCTGCGGCGCGCGCTGATCGCGATGGATCAGCCGCTGAACTGAAGCGTACCGTCATGTCGGACGCTCAGCGCCGGGATCTGACCCTCGGGATCGTCGTCGGTGCGCTCGGCAACGGGGCGTTTTACGCCGTCGCGGCAATCGGTTATCTCCTTTTGTCGGGCCAGGGCACGCTCGAGGGCCTGATCGTCACGTGGATCGGGGGATTCTGCGCGGCGTCGCTGCTGGTCGGCCTGCCCTTCATCCTGATCCGGCGCAACCGCGGCGCCGCCGTCGGTTGGGTGATCGGTCTGGCGATCGTCCAGGCCTGCGCGATTTGCAGCGGCGTCGGACTGGGCCTGTCGGGGATCATTCAACTGCCGGCATAGGAGGTGGCGATAGAACGATCGGGTGGACGTGTGGTCGCGCTTGAGCCGGCGATCCTGGCATCACCCCATCACCCTATCCCCAACGACTTATGCACGACCGTGTTCGCACCAACCACGACGAACTGAAACAGATCGCGTCGCTGTTCGCGAACGAAGCGGACGCGACCGGACGCACCCTCGCGCAGCTCCGCCGCCAGAAAGACGTGCTCCAGGGTGGCGATTGGGCCGGCCAGGCCGCGCGGAAAGCCCAACAGGTGACGCAGAAGCTCAGCGCCCGTCTGCGCCAGGCCGAGGCCGACGCAGCCGCCGTGCTCAAGGACCGCGAAGCCTTCAACGGCCAGGCGGCCTTCGCCGGGGCCGGCGCCGGAGCCTCGGGCAGCACCGACGGGGGCGGCAAGGGCTTCTGGGGCCAGGTCGGCGGGTTCTTCAAGGGCGTGGTCGGCGGCGCGGCCGATCTGGTGGGCGGGCTGTGGCACGCCGTGACGCACCCCGTCGACACGCTGGTCGGACTCGGCTACGCGGTGACGCATCCCGGCGAGGTGTGGGACGCGATCAAGAAGCCCTACACCGAGGCCTGGGCCCGCGGAGACTACGGCGAGGCGTTCGGGCGCGGCGCGTTCGAGATCGCGTCGTTGTTCTTCCCGCCGGGCGGCGGCGCCGCGGCCAAGGGCGGCGCCAAGGCCGCGGAGGTGGCCGCGGATGTGGCGCGGGTCGCCAACGTCGCCGGGGATGTCGCGCGGACTGGCCATGCCGTGGAACTCGCCGGCGAGGCGGCGCGGGCCGCGCACCTCGGCGAGGTCGCGGCCGATGCCGGTCGGCTCGAGGGCGTGTTCACCGGCGCGCGTTACCTGCAGGGCGAGATGGACGCATTCGCCGAACACGGCGCCCAGGTCTACGAACAGATCGTCGCCACGACCGGCGACACAGCCCGCATCGCTGAGCGGACCGGTCTGCCGCAAACCGTGCTCGACTCGGTGAAGGAACACTTCTTCGTCGCCGAGCACGACTTGCCGGTTGGCCCGAACCTGATGGAGCGCGCGAACTTCACGCCCGATCCACAGTTTGGCCAGCTGTGGCAGGCGGCCGAGCGCGGCGAGCTGTCGGCGGGCCAGGCCGCGCAATTCGAGCGCTGGATGGCGCACGAATACGTCGAAGGTCAGCTCATGCAGAGCGGCCTGCCCTATCGCTCGGCCCATCCCGACGTGGTCGGCAACGCCATGATCCCGACCGCCGAGCATTTCGGCGCCCACGACCTCGCGCCGTTGATGGATCCGGCCCGCGCGCCCTTCGCGCACTACGAGCGCCTCTTTCCGAACCTGCCGCAGGGGCTGACGTTGGGCGAGGGGCTTGGTAACATCGAGCACGTCGTGTCGACGATCAAGAAGGGGCTGGGGTTATGACCGGGCAAGTCGAGCGCATCTATACACGGGTGATGGCCATCCCGTGGTCGTTCAACTTCGACGACTTCGACGCCAAGTCGGGGCTGGCGCGCGAGTTCCTGCGCCGGCTTAAGCTGTGGGAGCGGGCCGTCGGGGTCTGGCCCGGCTATCCGTTCGGCGATCTCGCCAAACACGTGGCGCCGACGGCGCGCGCCGACGAGGCCCTGACCCGTCAACTCCACGATGCCGTGCTGGCGCGCGCGAAGACGCAGCGCGCCGCCGACGTCGCCGTGGCCGCGCTGCAGATGGCCGCGGCCGAAGATGCCGGCGCGTTGACCGGTTTCAACCTGCCGCGGCTGTTCGTGCCGCTGCTGGCGATCTACGAACTGGGCGGGACGTTCCAGACGCTGAAGGGCTATTTCGAAGTCGACCTGGGCGCGTTCCGGCTCGGCGAACGCGATTGGGCCAACGAGCCGGCGCTCAGCCTTCCAGGAGACGAATGACACGCGCCAGCCAGGTCGATCGGCTGGCGCCAGGCCGCGACACGGACATCCTATGCACGATCGCGTACGCACCAACCACGACGAACTGAAACAGATCGCGTCGCTGTTCGCGAACGAAGCGGACGCGACCGGACGCACCCTCGCGCAGCTCCGCCGCCAGAAAGACGTGCTCCAGGGTGGCGATTGGGCCGGCCAGGCCGCGCGGAAGTTCTACGCCGAGATGGACGGCAGCGTGCTCCCGGCCATCACCCGGCTGCAGCGCGCGCTTGCTCAAGCCCAACAGGTGACGCAGAAGCTCAGCGCCCGTCTGCGCCAGGCCGAGGCCGACGCAGCCGCCGTGCTCAAGGACCGCGAAGCCTTCAACGGCCAGGCGGCCTTCGCCGGGGCCGGCGCCGGAGCCTCGGGTAGCACCGACGGGGGCGGCAAGGGCTTCTGGGGCCAGGTCGGCGGGTTCTTCAAGGGCGTCGGCCTGGGCGCCAAGGACATGGTCACCGGTCTCTGGACCGCCGTGACGCACCCCATCGACACCCTCAAGGGCATCGGCTACGCGGTGACGCATCCCGGCGAGGTGTGGGACGCGATCAAGAAGCCCTACGCCGAGGCCTGGGCCAAGGGCGATTACGGCGAGGCCTTTGGCCGTGGCGCGTTCGAGATCGCGTCGTTGTTCTTCCCGCCGGGCGGCGGCGCCGCGGCCAAGGGCGGCACCAAGGCCGCCGAGGTCGGCGCGGATGTGGCGCGCGTGGCCAATATCGCCGGTGACGTGGCGCGCGCCGGCGAGAAGGCCGCGCAGGTTGGGCATGTCGCGAGCACGATCGGCGACGCGGCCCGAGCCAGCGCGCGGTTCGCCGAGGCCACCGGCGACGTCGTCAGGCTCCACGAGACCTGGGCCGTGGCCGAAGAGGCCGCCAATATCCCCAAGATCATCGATCGCAGCACGGAACTCGCGAGCATCGGTCGCGGCAGCGAACGTTCCGGCCAGCTCGTCGAGGAACTGGCCGAACTCAACACGCATGGCGCCGGCGATCGGCTTGTGCTGGGCAAATGGGAGGCGCACGCCGATGAGTTGTCGGCGGCCGAACTTACGCAAAAAGGCGGCTACATCGCAGACGCGAAGGCAAACGGCGGGCGGTGGTTTGAGACCGCACCGGGGCAATATGATATTCTCAAAGGCCAGGGCCTGCAGATGGATGTCAATATCCGCGTCCTCGAACGCGAGATGCAAGCCGGCACCTCGCGGGTCGACTTCGTGGGGTTCCACGTCGACGACCTGCTGCAGGAGGCCGACGACCTCATGGCCGGCGGCCGCGCCCGCGAAAGCCTGAACGCGCGCTATCAGGAAGTGCTTTACCTTGACGAGAACGCGAGCACATTCGGCTACGTGCGCGACGGCAATGGCTGGACGTATGCGCCGCCGTCAACCGGCGGCTCGAATGCCGCGATCCGCGGCGCTGCGGGCGCCGGGATCGTGCTCGGCCGCGACCTCCCGACGGGCGAAGGTGAGACGCCATGACGACCACACCCACGACCTCATTTGAGACGCGCATTCGCCGTTACTTCGGCTTTCTGATCGAACGCTACGGCTTTCAGATCGAGCAGATCGAAGCGAATCCGGTCGAAGACGATGGTGTGGCAATTCTGGCGGCGCCGACCTGCCTGCTCAAGATCGTCGAACATCACGGCGACGGTCAGATCGAGTGGGCGCGCAACGACGAGCCCGTTGAGTGGCTCAACGCCTTTGGGCTGCATCACTTCCTTCATCATCAACTCGGCCTGACGGGCCCGGTCACGACCGCGGTCGATGACCCGGACTGGATGGCCGCTCAGGCCGCCACGCTCGTGACGTTGATCGACGCCTTACTGGCGTTCTTCCAGCCCGTCGGCTACAACGAGCGTGCCGGTGAACTGGATCTCTACACCGCCGAGCGCAGGGCCGCGTATCGCCGCGAGCGTGCCGCCCGGAAAGGCGCATAGGAGCTGAGCATGCAACGCATTTCGCTCACCTCGGCCGAGATCGCGCTGTTGATGGCGGCCCTGCCCGCCGACCCGCGCCCGTTTATCGGCGACAGCGACCTGGTCAACGTCGACAGCACCGTGCTGTACCGGCGCATGGAGGCGGCGCGCGATGGCGTGCTGGCACGGCGACTGGCGACGGTCCGCGACGACAATAGCCTCGAGGTGGCGGCGGCGGTGCGCGCCATGCTCGTCGCGCTGATCCAGCCGCGCTCGGGTTTTCAGCTCATGCATGCCTGGGCCGGCCAACCCGCGCAGCGAGTCATGTTCTCGATCGGTGCCGAGCTGATCGTGCTCGATCGGATCGACGAGGGACGCTGGCATCATCTGGAGGTGCTGGCTGGCCCGGACCAGATCGCGACGCGCGCTGCCGAGATCGTGCGCGCCTCCGCCCTGCCCCCGGCGAACGGCCACGGCGACGCGGTGTTCGCGCTGCCCGGTGGGATCTTCGCCCCGCTGGCCGAGATGCCGCCGCGCGCCGACGTCGAGCTCGTGGCCATGCTCACCGCTGCGGGTGTCAACGGCCCTGAGGCCGAGGCGTTCCTGGCGGCGGGCACACGTCCCTTGCATCAGACGGTCTTCTATTCGCTGGCCCTGGCCAACGGCACGATCAAGTCGGAAGCCGCCGTCTGGTTCGGGACGCCGAAGACGAGCTGGCTGTTGGACGCGGCCACGGCACAGTCCGTACGTCTGCGCCGGGCCACGGCGACGACCGTGCGCCAGGCCATTGGCGAGATCGTCGCCCACGCGGCCTGACCCCGGCTGAAGACGGCATCCGGCCCAGAGCGTCTTGCGAGTCCCGTCCGTGCGATCGGTCATCGCCGTCCCGTGTCAGCCCGATCGGTACGTACGGGCGGCCCTTGTGGCCGCCCTTCCGGCCCTTGCATCCGCCCTGCCGGCCCAATCGCCCCCCCTCACCACCGGCCAGACGCACGGTATTCCGCCGAACGCGTCGTGACGCTTACGATCGCAAGAAGAACACGGAGCGGACGGCGACGATTGTCGCCCTCCGCTCCGTGAGGTTACGTCGCATCTACGGCGCCTTGGAGCGCCGGCGTCACTGGGTCGGCGCGGGTGGCACGATGTTGGGGTTGAGCACGGCCACCTGGTACAGCAGATAAGCCGCGATGCCGAGCACGATCAAGAGCAGGACCACCACAAGGGCCAGCACGAGATACGTGCGGATCGGCAGCGGCCTGACCTCTTTCGGCTGCGGCCCATAGATCGCCAGCAACGCGCGGGCGAACTCGAGGATGTTCGGGAACCGGTCGGTCAGCGCCGTGGCGCGCTCGACGATCTTGACCACGCCGGCGCCCTCGAGCTCGGGTCTTTCGACCGGGAGCACGGCCCGATTCTGCGTGACCGCACGGCGCACCCGCTCGTCGCGCAACAGCTTCGGCTCGAAGCCGGGCCGTCCCGCGAGCATCTCGTACGTCACGAGGCCGAGCGAATGCACGTCGGAGGCCTGCGTCACCTGTACGCCGGTGCGCGCCACGAGGACCTCCGGCGCGGTGTACGCCGGCTCGCAGCGATCGAGCGCCTGGCCGAGCGCCTGCGCATCATTGGGGGAAACCAGCCAGCCCAGATCGAGCAGGGTCGTGCGCCAGTGCGCCTGCTTGTCGCGGTCGACCAGGATGACGTCGGGCGTCAGGCTGAGGTGCAGCAGACCTTTGCTCACCCACGGCCGCAGCGTCTCGGCCACGTGCGTGACGATCCAGGCGACCTCGTAATGCCAGAGCTGCGGATTCTCCTTGAGCAGATCCGCCAGGATGACGCCCTCGAAGGGCTCGAAGACCATGAAGACCTTGGTCTCGCCGCGGAACGTGATCTCGCCGTACGGCCGTTTGGACGGCGCCGGATACGGCGGCAGCAGAATGGGGAGGCTGTGTCTCGGCGTCCGCATGAAGCCGCGGAGCCACTTCGGCGTGCGGTTGGCGGCGCGGGCCACGGGCTCGAGCGCCTGCGCCTCGCGCTTCAGCCGCTCGTCGCAATCGGGCGCGGTGTGAGCCACCTTGACCCAGACCGGCTCCTCGTTGCGCTCGGCAGCGTAGATGGCGGCGTGGCGATAGACCGTCACCAGCTTGGTGATCTTGAGATCGCCGAGGAAGTCGCCGTACTTGAAAACCGGATAGCCGGCTTCGGCCGGGCAATCGCGCTCCGGGCACCACAGGTGGCCATCGACGGTTTGGCGTTCGCAGCGTTCGCAGAAGCGGGTGAGCATGAAGAGATGGGCCTCAGGCGTCAGGTTTCAGGCGTCGGGTCGAGCTGCGCCTGCTTCGGAACGGCTTTTCATCCGACCGGCGGGCGATCGGTCCAGGGATTTTACACCGGCGGCCCGCAATCGCTACCTCGTTCAGGGTAATGCCCGGCGGTTCTCTCGTGCCAGGTCGTTGGACTGCGTGGCGCTTCGACCAAAGCGGATTGAGCAGGCAGAAAGCGGGGTGCGCCGTGGATTGGGCTCCGCCCCGACCCGCGGCGCACCCCGCTTCGCGCTCACGGTCCTGTTTGGCCGAGCAGTGACTCGCATTCGCGAAGCTCGTGTCAACAACGGGTCCTTGCCGGCAGACGCGAATCCCCTGACGACCCGCTTCCGCCGCCTGTCGTGTCAATCCGTCTTCATTAACGAGGTCAGGGGCGAAAACACGGGCTCGCGCCCGAACCGGAAGTGTCATCCGGCGCCGGGAGACCTGTGGAATGGCGGCGGCGATCGCCGCGCACCGGGCCGTATAATGACGGCTCCAACGGTCGCACGTTGCCGTTGGCGTCGGCGGGAGAGCGCCAGGATGAGTTCCGCACAGGACACCGAACAGACGGCGATGACGATGCTGGACGAAGTCTGGCGCGGTGCCGTGCTGGCCGCCTGTCCGACCGCCGTGTCGATCTACGATTTGGATGGGACGCGGCTCTTCAGCAACCGGACCACGCCCGACGGCCAGACGCCGCCCGATAGCCCGCACCTCCGCACCCTGATTCGGCGCGTGGCAGCGACCGGTGAGCCCATCCGGTTCACCGAGCGCCTGGGAGACGCCTGGGGCGAGGTCTGGGTGGAGCCGGTGCGCGCCGACGGCGCACCGGTCGGCGTGGCCACATACACGCACGACATCACGGCCCGGATCCAAGCCGAAGAGAAACTCAAGCTCGTGTCGCTGCAGCTCCCCACCCTGCAGGAAGACGAGCGCCGGCGCATCGCCCAGGATTTGCACGATGACATCGGTCAGGGCATGACCGCCCTGATCCTCAACCTCAAAGCCGTACATGGCGCGCTCACCTCGGGTCGGCGCAACGTCGAGGATCAGGTGAAGGACACGATCGCGGCGGTCGAGGAGCTGATGCGCCACACCCGGCGGATCTTCTACGACCTGCGCCCGCCGACGTTGACCGACGTGCCGCTGGCCAAGGTGCTCGAGGGCCTGTGCGCGTCGTTCGCGCTCTCCTCCGGGCTGCGCGTCGTCTTCAGCAGTCACGACCCGCTCCCGCAGCTGCCCGACGTCCAGGCCACGGCCTTCTATCGCTTCATTCAAGAGGGCCTGAACAACGTTATCAAGCACGGCCGGGCGACCTCGGCCTGGATCAATCTGGAATACGCCGACGGCGAGGTGAACATCTCGCTCGAAGACGACGGCCAGGGGTTTGCGGCCGACGACACGCCGCGGTACGGCATGGGGCTGACCGGCATCCGCGAGCGCTTCCGTCTACTCAACGGCACGTTCGACATCGAATCGTCGCCGGGACGCGGCACGCGGCTGTATGCGTCGCTGCCCGTGAAGCTCCCGGCGGCGGACTGACGAAAGTACGCAATTAGGCGCGAGACGGGACCCGGATCGCGCAAGGTTCGACGAGACATGATACGCGTGGTCGTGGCCGAGGATCATCATCTGGTGCGACAGGGCATCGTCAAGCTGCTCGAGGGAGCGGGCGACATCTCGGTGGTCGGCGAGGCCGACAACGGCGCGCAGGCGATCGAACTGGTCGACGTGCTCCAGCCGGACGTCATGGTGCTCGATCTGACCATGCCCCAGGTCGACGGCCTCGAGGCCCTGAGGCAGATCGCCGTCAAGAAGCTGCGCCCGCAGATCGTCATCCTCTCGATGCACGCCGACCCGAACATCGTGCGTCAGTCGTTGCGGGCTGGCGCGATCGGCTACGTCGTCAAACAGTCCGTGGCCGAGGAACTGCTGGCGGCCGTCCGCGCCGCCCGCAACGGCAGCCTCTTCCTCAGCTCGGGCGTGATCGCGCAGGACTTCTTCACCGAGCGCCCACAGAACCTGCTCGACCGGCTGTCGCCGCGCGAGCGCGAGGTCGTCAAACGCCTCGTCGAAGGGCAATCGGCGCGCGAGATCGCCGAAGCGCTGCACACCAGTGTCAAGACGGTCGAGAAGCAACGCCGCGACGCCATGCGCAAGCTCGACGTCGACAACCTCGCGAGCCTCGTGCGTGTCAGCCTCGAGCTCGGCCTAGTCGTGGGCGCCCCGGCGCGCTCGCGCGGCGGCGTGGCAAACACAGCGGAGACCCTGTCGTGAGCTCGTACATCCTCGCCATCCACCAACGCACGGGCGGCACACGAGCCATGTTGCTCGACCGCAAAGCCAACCTGATCGCGTCGGCCTTCGGCGAGATCACGCAGTTCTTTCCGCAACGTGGGTGGGTCGAGCACGACGCCAACGAGATCTGGGAGGTCAGCCGGCGGGTCGTCGCCGAGGCGCTGCAGAACGGCCGCATCTCGCCCGAACAGATCGACGCCATCGGCGTGACCAATCAGCGCGACACGACCGTGTTCTGGGACAGGCGCACCGGGCAGCCGGTCGGGCGCGCCATCGCCTGGCAGGATCAACGCACCCTGCCCATCTGTGAGCAACTCATCGCGCAGGACAAGGACGGCATCGAAGCGCGCACCGGCATGGTCATCGTCCCCGATGTCACCGCCGCCAAGATCCGCTGGCTGCTCGATAACGATCGCGCCATCCAGAAGGGCGTCGCGCGCGGCGAGCTGCTGTGCGGCACGATCGACAGCTGGTTGATCTGGAAGCTCTCGGGCGGGACCGCGCACGTCACCGATCATTCGAACGCCGCGGTCACGCTGCTGCTCAACGCCAATTCGCTGACCTACGACGACGCGCTGCTCGGCGCGCTCAGCATCCCGCGCGACATCCTGCCCGAGCTGCGCCAGTCGAGCGAGATCTACGCGACCACCGACCCCGAGGCCTTCTTCGGCGTGCGCGTGCCCATCGCGGGCGCGGCCGGCGATCAGCAGATCGCGGCGCTGGGTCAGGCGTGTCTGGCGGCCGGCACCGCAAAGAACACCTACAGCAGCGGCTCCTTTATGATCCTCAACACCGGCAGCCGCTATCTGCCGCCGGCCAACGGGCTGTTCTCGCCCGTGCTGTGGACGATCGGCGAGAACGTCGTCTACGGCCTCGAGGGCAAGGCCGACGTCGCCGGCGATGCCCTGCACTGGCTTCGCGACGGGTTGGGCATCATCCGCGAGTTGAGCGAAGTCGAAGGGCTGGCCAGCCAGGTCAGCGACACGCAGGGCGTGTATTTCGTGCCGCCGCTCGGCGGGCCGGACGTCATGGGCGGAGGCGGATACGCTCGCGGAGCGATCATGGGGATCGAACGCGGCGTGACACGCCACCACATCGCGCGTGCGGCGCTCGAGGCGATGGCCTATCAAACCCGCGACTTCTTCGAAGAGATCAAGCGTCGCGCGCCGGAGCTCACCCCCGAGGTGTTGCGCGCCGACGGCCGCGTCGCCAAGAGCGACTTCCTGCTCCAATTCCAGGCCGATATCCTCGGCATCCCTGTCGAACGACCGGTGATGACCAACACCGCCGCCGTCGGCGCCGCCTATCTGGCGGGTCTGGCCGTCGGCTTTTGGAGCTCGGTCGACGAGGTCGCCGCGTGCTGGCGCCGCGAAGTACGCTTCGAGCCGCGCCTGCCGCTCGACCGACGCGAAGAGTGGTACGACGGCTGGCGCCGGGCGGTGGCGCAGGTCAAACACCCCGCCGGCCCGCGCTGACCCCGGCCTTCTCGATCCGTCGCCCTCCCTCAGAGGCCGTTTTGACACCTGTCAGGTCAAATATGCGCCGATGGCGCATATCAATACGCCTTCGGCGCATACCTGTACGCCAAGCGGATCGCCCGGTTGGGTGGTCCGCCTGATTCACAGGGCACCCGATCTGGTGATAATGGTTGACGTCCTTAAGGTTGCGATATCCCATCGGTTTCACCGGGCTGAGCGCGTCGGCTCTCGCCATGAGCCTGACCTGGTCTGCGGCATTTGACGTCGGGCGGGCTTTCCCGCTCGTTGGCATGGGCCCGCGCCCAGCCCGAACATGAAAGAAGGGAGGTGCGCCACTTCGGTCCGTTCCACAAGACCTTCTTGCCTGTGCTGCAGCTTTGACATGGCATCAAACTGATCGGGCACGTCCATCATTCGGAGGGGTAACATGTTTCTCGCTGAATTCTTCGGCACCTTCACACTGATCGTTCTCGGCGACGGTGTGGTCGCCAACGTCCTGCTCAACAAGAGCAAGGGCCAGAACTCCGGCTGGATTGTCATCACCGCTGGCTGGGCCATCGCGGT
>JBGAJV010000065.1:0-36347 GCA_044224715.1 Anaerolineales bacterium
ACGCCCCGGCCCCCGGAGCACCCCCTCTCTCGCCCAACTTCATCTTCAATAGGCGTACGGCGTTTCCCGCCGGAGCCACCTGCCGTAGCCGGGCGTCGCCGTGATTGCGCCGTCGGCATAGACCGTCTGGCCGCGCACCCACGTGCGCTGCACGCTCCCGCGGAACTCGCGTCCCACGTACGCGCTGTGCTTGTTCTTGTAGAGCAGTTGGTCGACCGTCAGGGTCCAGTCGTGATCGAGATCGATGGCGACCAGATCCGCGTCGGCACCCGGCCTGATCGCGCCCTTGCGCGGGTACAGCCCGAACAGCCGCGCCGGGTTGGCCGCCAGCATCTTCATCAACGCCGGCAGGCTCAACCCGCGGCGGTGGACGCCCTCGGTGAGCAGAGCCGGCAGCATCGTCTGCACGCCCTGGATGCCGCCCCAGGCCTTCCAGATGTTCTCGAGGCCCGGCGCCTTGTCGTCCCATGGACAGGGCGAATGATCGGAGCCGAGCGTGTCGACCTGGCCCGCGAGCACGCACTGCCAGAGCGCCTCGACGTTCTCGCGCGAACGCAGCGGTGGCGCGCACTTGGCGGCCGGTCCGAGCCTGACGAAGTCATCCTCGTCGAGGCACAGATAGTGCGGGCAGGTCTCGGCGGTGACGTGCACGCCGTTCTGTTTGGCACGCGTGATCGCCGCGATTCCCGCGGCGATGGAAACGTGCACGATATGCAGATTGCCGCCGGTCACGCCGGCCCAGTAACAGGCACGCTCCACGGCCTCGAGTTCGGTGAAGGGCGGACGCGACTCGTGCCAGCTGGCCCGGTCGGTGCGGCCGGACGCCTGCATCTGTCGGCCGAGGTAGCCGGTGACGTACTCGCTCTCGGCGTGCAGGCCGATCAGCGTGCCGAGCCGCTGCGACTCGAGCAGACCGGCATAGATCAGATCGTCGTCGACGCGCGCGAAGTCGACGCCGCTGGCGCTCATAAAGCCCTTGAAGCCGATCACGCCGCGCTCATGCAGCCCGGGGAGATCGCTCAGGTTGTCGTTGACGATGCCGCCCCACAGGCCGTAGTCGACGACGGCGTCATCCTTCACCGCCGCGCGCTTGCGATCGAACTGGGTCACGTCGATCGTCGGCGGGGTGGCGTTGAGCGGCATCTCGAGGATGGTCGTGATGCCGCCGGCCGCGGCTGCCATGGTGCCGGTGCGATAGCCTTCCCAGTGGTCGCGCCCGGGTTGATTGAAGTGGACGTGCGCGTCCACCACGCCGGGCAACAGGTAGCGACCCTTCAGGTCCACACTCTCGCGGGCATCGACCTGCGGCGCGCCCGTGACCACGTCGGCGATCGTTTCGCCGGCGACGAGCACGCCGCCTTCGACGATGCCGTCTTCGAGGACGATCCGCGCGTTCTTGAGGTAAAGATCGATGGCCATGTGTGTTCGCTGTCGTCGCCGTTCGGGCGTTCGTTCGGGCGTTCGTTCGGGCGGCCACGTTGGGGCGGCCACGTTGGGGCGGCCACGTTGGGGCGGCCCTTGTGGCCGCCCGCCCTTGTGGCCGCCCTTACGGAACGATCCAGGTACCGGTCTCACCGGCCAGCGCGCGGCCGATGTTCTCGGGATTGGTGATGACGGCGCGCTCGCCGCCGCGCTCGATGAACCAGATCGCGGCCTGCACCTTGGGCGCCATGCTGCCCTTGGCGAAGTGCTTGCCCTCGGCCAGGTAGGCTTTGGCCTCGGCCACGGTCATCTTGTCGAGCAGCACCTGATCGGGCTTGCCGAAGTTCAGGGCGACCTTCTCGACGGCGGTGCTGATGATGAACAGCCTGGCGCCGATGCGGTTGGCCAGGAGCGACGAGGCGTAGTCCTTGTCGATCACGGCCGCGATGCCGCTGAGCTTGCCGGCCTCGTCGGAGACGACCGGGATGCCGCCGCCGCCCACGGTGATGACGCAGATGCCCATGTCGATCAGGCCCTTGACCGCGGGCTCCTCGACGACGCGCATCGGCAACGGCGAGGGCACGACGCGGCGCCAACCGCGTCCCGCGTCCTCGACCACCGACCAGCCCTCTTTCTCCTTCTTCTCGAGGGCCTGCTCCTTCTCCATGAAGGTGCCGATCGGCTTCGACGGGTTCTGGAAGGCCGGGTCCTTGAGGTCGACCTGCATCTGCGTGACCACGGTCGCGACGTTCTTGACGATGCCGCGGCTCAGGAACTCGTTCGCCAGGCTCTGCTGGAGCATGTAGCCGGTCGCACCCTGGGTGTCGGCGCCGCACACGTCAAGCGGCACTTCGTGGATGCCTTCGACGCGATGCGCGACTTCCGAGCGGCGCAGCACAAACCCGACCTGCGGGCCGTTGCCGTGGCCGACCGCGACGGTCCAGCCCTGCTCGATCAGATCGGCGATGTGTTTGCAGGTCTCCTTCACGGCCGCCAGTTGATCCTGGATCGACTCGCGACCCTTGTTGACCAACGAATTGCCGCCGATGGCGATGACTGCGACGCCCTTGGATTCCATGTGGTTCTCCTGATGTGTCCTTGAATGATTGACCGGTAGCAACGCTCAGACGCCCAGGATCGCGGCGACCAGCGCCATACGGATCGAGACGCTGTAGGCGATCGCCTCGAAATACAACTGGCTCGGCGACGTGTCGATGCGCAGGTCCATCTCGCCGGCACGGCGCGGCAGCGTGTGCGTGACGTAGATGTTGCGGCCGTCCTTCTGGCGCGCGGCTTCGAGCGTCTCGTGGCGCACGAAGTACTGATCCATGAGCACCTTGAACTTCTCGGCCTCGGGCCCCTTGGGCGCGCTGCAGCCGGGCAGGTACACCAGGTGCATGCCGCTGATCAGTTCGTTGAAGCTGTCCTGCGTATGGTCGAAGCTCTCCTCGACCTGCACGCCGAACGACTTGATCTTGTGCATGACCTCTTCGGGGATGCGCTTGGCGCTGGTGCTGGCCAACGTGACCTTCGCGCCAAGGCGGGCGAGGCCCTGCGCCATCGAGTGCCCTGTGCGGGCTTCGATCAGGTCGGGGCTGGCGACGCAGACCTTCAGGCCTTCGATCCGCCCGTACTGGCGCCAGAGCGTGTACAGGTCGAGCAGGGCCTGGGTCGGGTGTTCCCAATGGCCGAGACCGCCGTTGATCACGGGCGACTCGGAGAGCGGGATGGCCTCGCGCGCCTCGACGTCGTTGAAGTGCCGGATCACGATGATGTTGGCGTACTTGGAGACCACCTTGAGCATGTCGGAGAGGCTCTCCTCCTTGGCCGCGGAGGAGGTCACGAGCGGGTTGGCCTCGCTGATGACCGCGCCGCCAAGGCGGTGCATCGCGGTCTCGAAGCTCATGCGGGTGCGCGTGCTCGGCTGGAAGAACAGCGTCGACATCACCGAACCGGTCGCGAGCGGGATCGCCGATCGGTTCCACGGCTCCAGCACACGGGCCAGCTCGAACAGCCCGTAGATTTGATCGTTGGTCAGATCGTTGATGGACAGCAGGCTGCGGCCTTCAAAGCCGATAGCGCCCACCAGGGATCGGACTGTATTGATCTTGTTACCATTGTTCATGACGCGTGTCTCCTTTGAGTCAGCCTCTCGCCCGCCTGCCGGGCGCCAGGCACGGCAAGGCCACGGGGCGGCCGCCGGCCTCCCGTGATCGAGGGCGGTCGTTGTACACAACAAACAGGGTTAGCCGAGTGTCGTCACAGACCTCTACTTGAGGTCTAGCACAAAGCCAGTCAGGATCGAATAAGCGAGGTGTAAGGAAATGATAAAGACCCCCCTTTACAGACCCAAATAGGCTCGGCGAACGTGCTCGTTGTCGAGCATGTCCTGGCCCGTGCCCGAGAGCACGATGTTGCCGTTCTCAAGCACATAGGCTCGATCCGAGATCCGGCAGCAGTGCTGCACGTTTTGCTCGACCAGCAACACGGCCACGCCCAGGTTGCGGCTGATGTTGACGACGATCTCGAACACGCTCTGGACCAGCTTGGGCGCCAGGCCGAGCGAGGGCTCGTCGAACATGATCAGCTTGGGCGAGGCCATCAACGCGCGGCCGATCGCCAGCATCTGCTGCTCGCCGCCCGAGAGCGTCCCGGCCATCTGGCCCGTCCGCTCCTTGAGCAGCGGCAACAGCGCGTGGACCTCGTCGAGTTTGCGCGCGACGTCGCGTTGCGATTTGAGGGTGTAAGCGCCCAGCTCCAGATTCTCGCGGACGGTCATCTCGGGGAAGAGCAACCGGCCCTCGGGCACCTGAACGATGCCGTGTTCGACGACGCGGTTGGCGTCCAGGCCGCTCAGCTTCTGGCCCCCGAACGAGATCACGCCGTGGCGCGGCTTGTAGAGGCCGGAGATGCTCCGGATCAGCGTCGTCTTGCCGGCGCCGTTGCCGCCGATGACCGCGACCAGCTCGTGCGGTTGGACTTCCAGCGAGATCCCCTTGAGCACCTGGACATCGCCGAAGAACACATCCAGGTTTTCAACGCGCAGCATCGTCTTGAACCTCTCCGAGATAGGCCTCGATGACTTGCGGATTGTGCACGACGTCGTTCGGCGCGCCCTCAGCGATCTTCTCGCCGTGGTGCAGCACCACGATCCGTTGCGCCAGCGACATCACGACCTTCATGACGTGCTCGACCAGCAGGATGGCGATGCCGCGCTGGCTCAAGCGGCGCACCATCTCGATCACCTCGTCGGTCTCCGCGGCGCGCAGACCGGCCATGGTTTCGTCGAGCAGAAGCAGTTGCGGGTCGGTGGCCAGCGCGCGGGCGATCTCGAGGCGTTTCCGCCCCGCGATCGGGAGGTCGCGCGCCGCCTTGTCGGCCAGCGGAAGCATGCCAAGGGCGTCAAGCGCCTCCTCGGCATGCGTGCGCGCCTGCGCCTGGCTGTTGGTGCGGGAGTACGCGCCGATCATGGCGTTCTCGAGCACCGTGAGGGCGCCGAACGGCCGCACGACCTGGAACGTCCGCGCCAGCCCGAGCTTGCAGATCTGATCCGGGCGCAGTCCCGTGATCTCGCGTCCGCCGAAATGCACATGCCCGGCCTCGGGCCGGTAGTAGCCGGCGATCACGCTGAAGGCCGTCGTCTTGCCCGCGCCGTTTGGGCCGATCAGCGCCACGATGTCGCCGCGCTCCAGCGACAGGCTGAAGTCGTTCACGGCGACCAACCCGCCGAAGCGCTTGACGATGCCCTGCACTTCAAGCAATGCCACGCCGCACCTCCTCAATCATGCCCCGGGAACAGCCGCCGTCGCAGCCAGATATAGCCGTCGTGCAGCAGCCCGGTGATGCCGCGCGGCAAGAACAGGATCGCGGAGACCAGGAACGCGCCGTACACGATGAGCGTGGTGCCGCTCCGGCCCGCCGTCAGCGTGCCGCGGATCACCTCGGCCAGGGGCTTGTTGACCAGCGCGCCGAGCACGGGGCCGAGCAGGCTGCCCAAACCGCCGATGATCGGCGCGGCCAGCACGAGCTCGACGTTCAGGCCGAGGTCGAACACCTGCGGCGGCTCGACAAAGGTCACGTACATCACGTAGAAGCCGCCGCCGATCCCGGCCATGGCCGAGCCGATCAGCAGCGCCAGCGTCTTGTACAGCGAGGTGTTGACGCCGAGCGCCGCGGCCGCGGCCTCGTCTTCGCGCAGCGCCAGGAAGTACTTGCCCAGCTTCGACCGGTAGATCCAGAACTGGACCAGGATCCCCGCCAGCAGCAGCGCCAGACCGATGTACAGGTACGGCTCCTTGGCGACGAAGATCATCTTCTCCCAGCTCGGCTCGTTCAGACGCAGACCCATCCCGACCGCGGCCCCGACGAAATCCCACTTCAGGAACAGCGTCTTCAACGCCACCATCAGCGCGATCGTGAACAGCGCGAAGTAGTCGGCCTTGAGCCCGTAGCGCAGCGTCACCAGGGCGATGAACAACCCGAGCCCGGACGCGACCACCCCCGAGACCAGGATGCCGATCCACGGCGAGATGTCGAAGCGCGTGTACAGCACGATGGTCGTATAGGCGCCGAGCGCGATGAAGATGACGTGCGCGATCAGCAGCTGTCCGGCGAAACCGGCCACGATGTTCCACGATACGCCGACGTACGCGTACAACACCGCCAGGATCAGGATGCCCAGGATGTACGGCGATCGGATGGCCAGCGGGGCAAAAGCCAGCACCGCGACCAGCAGCAGGCTCACCGCCAGTTGCATCAGGTCCCAGTCGAACCAGATCGCGCGCCACAAGCGGGCCAGCGGGCCCGGTGCGCTCGCCTTCTGCGTGCTCATGAGCGTTTCCTTCCGAAGAGACCCGCCGGCCGGAACAGCAAGACCAGGATAAACACGGCCATGCTCGCAATGATCTTGACGTCGCCGCCGAGGAAGTAGCCGGCGAAGACCTCGACCACGCCGATGATCAGACCGCCGACGAACGCGCCGATGAAGTTGCCCATCGTGCCGAGCACGACGACCACGAAGGCCGTTACCGAGAACGATTGCCCGACGGTCGGCAGGATCCGGAAGGTCGGCGTGAGGAAGACGCCGGCCAGCGCGGTCACGGCTGTGCCCAGGCCGAATGTCAGCATGTAGATCCACTTGACGTCGATACCCATCAGCAACGCGGCATCGCGGTTCTGCGACACGGCGCGGATGGCCTTGCCGGTCTTGGTGTATTGCAGGAAGACATACAGCGCGACCGACGTCAGCAGCGAGGCAAAGAACGCCACCATCTTCGGGATGCTCAGCCGCAGCTCGCCCAGCGTGATGACCTCGGTCTCATACGGCACGTGGATCGCCCTGGGGTCGGCCGTCCAGAAGAACTGCACCAGGCCGATGATGAGCGTGGAGACGCCCAGCAGCAGCACGATCTGATTGAGCGGATGCGACGTGAGGACGCGCTGGATCAACCCGCGCTGGATCGCGGCGCCGAGCGCGAACACCAGCAGGGCGGCGATGACGACCGACACGTACGGGTCGAGCCCGAACAACGTGAAGGCCCAGAAAGCGATGTACATGCCCAGCATCATGAACTCGCCGTGCGCGAAGTTCAGGATCAGCATGACGCCGTAGATCAGCGTCAGGCCGATCGACACCAGGCCATAGACGCCGCCGATGAACAGGCCGTTGACGAGCGTCTGCAGGAATATGCCAGGTTGCACAGGTGGATCTCCTCTTTCGCGCCGCGGTCCCGGCTCACCGACTCAAGAGATACTGACGGAACCCTTGCAGCGCCGTCGCCGCCACGAGCACAGCGCCCTGCATGGCGTACTGCCAATGGATCGGCAGACCGACGACGACGACCAGATTGAGCAAGACGATGAGCAGGGTGACGCCCGCGGCCGTCCCCCACAGATTGCCACGGCCGCCCGTGAATGTCGTCCCGCCGACGATGGCTGCCGCGATCGAGTTCAGGTTGTAATCCGCGCCCAGCCGCAGATCGACGTACCCGATGTAGCCGCTCAACACCAGACCGGCCAGCATGGCCAGCACGGCGCAGAGCACGTGGGCCGCGATCACCACGGCGTCGGTGCGGATGCCGGCGTAGCGCGCGGCCGACGGGTTGCCGCCCACAGCGTACAACCAGCGCCCGTAGCGCGTCGAGAGCAGGAAGAACAGGATGACGGCGTTGACCACCAGCCACACGACGAGCGCCGCCGGGATCGGGCCGACCGGGCTGATGCTGATCGCCCGCAGCAGATCCGGCACCGTGCCGCTGGCCTGGCCGCGTGTGTAGGCGAGCCGCGCGCCCTGGACGAACACGAGCATGCCGTAGGTCGCGATGAACGGCGGCACCTGGCGCTTGGTCACGAGCAGGCCGCTGGCCAGGCCGACCAGACCGGCGATGGCGAATGCCTCGATCATCGGCACGAGGATCGAACTGCCGCCCTCGGTCTGCACGACGATGACGGCCCCGAGGGCGAGCACGGCGCTGACCGAGAGGTCGATCGATCGGACCAGGAGGACGAGCGTCTGGCCGATGGCCACGATGCCGAGCACCGCGATCTGGATCAGCACAGTCTTGAGGTTGGTCGGGTTATAGAACGCCGGAGCGAACAGGGCGGCCACGATCAAGGCGATCACGACGGCGATCGGCGCGGCCAGCTGGCCGGCCAGGTCCACGGCGCGCACGACGCGCGGCGAGAACCGGATGCCGCGCAGCCGCGCGACCGAAGATTGTGTGGTTGCTTGAATTGAGCTCATACCGACCTCGGCGATTTGTAGGCCGCGACTGCGATCAAGACCACCAGGCCGAGCAGCAGCTGCTGGTAGAAGATGTTGACCTGTGTCAGGTTGAAGACGTTGGAGAGCATCGCGATCAGGAGCACGCCGCCGAGCGTGCCGACCAACGAGCCCTTGCCGCCGTACATGCTGATGCCGCCGAGCGCCACGGCCACCACCGACTGGAAGTCCATGCCCTCGGCCGTGCCAGGATCACCGACGCCCGTCCGCGACAAAATGAACAGACCGGCCACGGCGGCGCAGACCGCGCTGAAGACATAGGCCGTCACGAGCGTGCGATCGACGCGGATCGCCGACAAACGCGCCACGCGCTCCGACCCGCCGACCGCGAACAGGCCGCGCCCCGTGCGGGTGCGGGTCGTGAAGACCCAGGCCAGGAACCACAGCAGGGCCATGACGATCACGTTGAGCGGCACGATGCCGATCTTGAAGTCGTACACCAGCAGGTACTCTTCGGGGATCCCCCGGATCGGCGTGGTCGAGATCGCCAGATTGACGCCCCGCAGGATGCTGGCGACGCCGAAGGTGATGATGAACGGGCTCGCGTGCGTGCGCGTGATCAGCAGACCGTTGAGCAGCCCGAACAGGGCGCCCACGGCCAGGCCGAGTAGCACAAGCGGCAGGATCAGGGCCGGGTTGCTGTTGCCCGCCAGGAAGCCCGTCGCCACCGTCAGGGCCACGATGCGGGCGACCATGGCCACCGACATGTCGATGCCGCTGGTCATGATCACCACGCTCTGGCCGATGGCGATCAATCCCAGAATGATCGACTGGCGCAAGATGTTGACCATGTTGGACGGCGTGCGGAAGTTCGGCGCGTAATAGGCCGCCGCGCCGCCGACCAGCAGGATCAGGCCATAGATCAGCAGGATCGATACGTTGTTGCGCAGAAGCGTCGTCCAACGCGGTTGGGACGGCGCTGCCACGGTGGTCTCGATCGTCGTCATAGTTGACCCTTGTTGGATGACACCGGGTCCGTCCCGGGCGCGCCCGATTCAGCTACCGCGCCCTCTTGCAGGCCAGTAGCGAGTTGCATGATCGCTTCTTCCGAGAAGACCTCGCGGCCCAACTCGCCCGTGATGCGGCCTTCATGGAACACCAGGATCCGGTCGCTCATGCCGATCAGCTCGGGCAGTTCGGACGAGGCCATGATCACGCCGACGCCCTGACGGGTCAGCTCGCGGATGCGCATGTAGATCTCGGCCTTGGCGCCGACGTCGATGCCGCGCGTCGGCTCGTCGAAGATGACGAGCTTCGGATGCGTCAGCAGCCATTTGCCGACCACGATCTTCTGTTGATTGCCGCCGCTGAGGTTTTCGGCCGTGATCTCGGGCGCCGCCGGTCGGATCTGTATGTCCGTGATCGCCTGCTGGACGGCGTGCCGTTCTTCGCTCGGATAGAGCACGCCAAAATGTTGCAGGTGGTCGAGGTTCGGGAGCGACAGGTTGAACCGCATGGTCTGGTTCAAGACCAGCCCAAAAGCCTTGCGGTCTTCGGGGATCAGCACGATGCCGGCGTGCGCGGCGCTGGCCGGCGTCTTCGGCCCGGCCTGGCCCAGGTACTTCACCTCGCCGCCACGGATCTTGCCCAACCCGACGAGCGCGCGGCACACCGTGGTGCGCCCGCTCCCGCCCAGGCCGGCAAGGCCGAGCACCTCGCCCTGGTGAACCTGGAAATTGACGTCGAAGACCATGTCTTCCACGCTCAGGCCGCGGGCCTCGAGCAAAACCTCCCCGGTCTTGGCGTCGTGCGGCGGATACATGTCGGTCAGCGAGCGACCGACCATGAGCTTGACGAGCTCGGCGTTGTCGGTCTCGGCCACCTGTTTGGTGGCCATCGTGTGGCCGTCCTTGAGCACCGTCACGCGATCGGCCAACTCAAAGATCTCGTTGAGGCGGTGCGAGATGTAGATGATGCCGTGACCCTCCGCACGCAGGGCCTTGATGACCGCGAACAACCGGTCGAGGTCGCGGCTCGGCAGGACGGCCGAAGGCTCGTCCATGATGAGGATGTGCGCGTTCGTCGCAAGCGCTTTGGCGATCTCGACGAGTTGCTGCTCGCCGACGGTCAGGTTCTTGACCAGCTGATAAGGGTCGATCGAGCCGTGAGTGCCAAGGCGCTCGAGAATCTGGCCCGCCTGTTGCGCGCGCGTCTTCATGTCGATCAGGCCGAACCGGCCCATCGGCGGCGCCGCCAGGAAGATGTTCTCGGCCACCGACAGTTCAGGGAGCAGGTTGAATTCCTGGTACACCACGCCAACGCCGAGCTGTCGCGCGAGCTCCGGATCGAGGCCGGCAAAGCGTTCACCCCCGAGCGTGATCTCGCCGCGGTCGGGCGTGTAGGCGCCGGTGATCGTCTTGATCAGCGTGGATTTGCCGGCGCCGTTCTCGCCGACCAGCGCATGGACTTCGCCCGCGCGCAGGTCAAACGTCACGTCCGACAGAGCGTGGATTCCGCCGAAGGTTTTGTGTATGCCACTCAGGGAGAGGAGCACCGAAGGCGCTGTGCTCGATGCCGTTGGCTCTGTCATGGGTCTGGCCTTCCGCCCCTGTTGAAAGGCTGGTCCACCGGGGCCTGGGGCAGGTCTGCCGCGCCTGGAAGCGCGGCAGACCTGTTTGCTACCTACTTACCTAGGGTCCTACCGTCTCACTTGCGCTGGAAGCCACCATCGATGTACTTCTGGATGTCCACCGTCGCCGGCGGGATGAAGTCATCGTTGAGCTCCGGCACGTACCACTGCAGGTCGGTCTGGTCGTACGGGTCGGCGCCGTCCATCAGCGTGCGCAGGCTGATGAACTTGGTGACGGGCTTGCCCTGCAGGATGTCGATCGCGGTCTGCAGGCAGTAGCGCGACATCGACGGCGGGTCAGGCGAGCCCACGAACTTGAACTTGTATTCCTGAGCCAGGCGCAGGAAGCCGTTGGGCACGTTGACCATGCCGAACACCGGGAAGTCCTTGCCGGCGTCCTGGTAGGCCAGGGCGGCGCCCAGGGCCATCTCACCACCACCCGCCCACACCGCGTCGATCTGCGGGTTGGCGGCCATGATGGCTTCCATCTTCTGCTTGGCCGTGGCGATGTTCCACTGCGCGTACTCGGTGGCGATCACATGGATGTCCGGGTACTTGCTCAGCGCCTCGAGAGCGGCCTTCTGCCAGGTCTCGGTCGAGTCGACGCCGGCGATGCCGTTGAAGACCACGACGTTGCCCTTGCCGCCCATGAGCTTGGCCAGGCCGTCGCCCGACTTGTAAGCCACTTCGTAGAAGTCGACGTCCACACGGGTGGTGAAGTCCGTGCCCTCGATGCCGTTGGCGCACAGGACGACCGGGATACCGGCCTCCACAGCGCGCTTCAGGACCGCCGTGGTGGCGGCGCGGCCGAGCGGTTCGATCACGATCGCGTCCGGCTGCTGCTCGATGAAGTTCTCGACGTCGCTGATCTGCTGATTGGCGTCATTCGTCGCCGCGAACAGCAGGGGCCCCGCCAGCGTGCCATTGGCCAACAGTTCGTCGCCGTAGGCCTGGATGGTGACGTTGTAGGTGTTGCCCCAGCCGTTGCTCGCGTCTTGCTGCGACACGGCGATGGTGTACGGGCCGTCCTTCTTGTAGATCGATGTGTCGACGACCTGGGCGGCGTCGGCCAGCAGGGCCTGCGAGTAATCGGAGGCCAGCGCCGGGTCGACGGCCGCTTGTGTCGGCTGAGCCACTACGCCTTCGCGGTTGTCCCAACCGGGCATGGGCCAAATTGCCTTCGCCGCGGCGAAGTTATCGGGCCACACGGCGACCTGGCTGCCGTCCTGCCACTGCGCGATCACGGACGCGGACTGCTCCAGGCGCCCGTTCTCGTCGAACGAGACTTCGGGCCACATGAAGTTCCACTTGCCGCCCGTGAAGGTCTCGGTGCGGAGCGTCTCCGCCAGCTTCTTGGCGTCGGTCGAGCACGACTTCTCAAGCGCGTCGGCCAACAGCCAGGTGGAGGCGTACGTGGTGTTGTACGTGCCGCCCAGGTCCTGGCCGGTGTATTCGGCGAACTTGGCCTTGAAGGCCTCATCGACCTTCAGGCTGCTGACGGGCGCGAAGTCAGACGTGACGATGATGCCCTGCGCCAGATCCTTGCCGGCCTCGTTCAGGAAGAACGACGTGGCAAAGCCGGAGCCCAGGGTGATGATGCCCATCTTCGGCCAATAACCCTGCTCCTTGGCCTGCTTGATCAGCAGCGGAGCCTGGTTGTTGCCGAGCAGGAACCACACGTCCGGATCCATGCCCTTGACCTTCAGGATGGTGTCCGTGAAGTCCTGCGCGCTCCCGTCATAGACCACGGTGTCGAGCAGTTCGAGGCCGTTGTCCGCGGCGCCCTTCGTCCAGGTGTCGGCCACTTCCGTGCCGAACGTGAAGTTCGGGACCGTGATGACGGCGGTCTTGGCGCCATTGTCCTTGGCCCACTTCGCGTCGTCGGCGCCCCATTGCTGCAGCGTCGACACGGTCTGGAAGACGTACTTCAGACCGCGGCTGGTGATCGTGCCGTCGAGCGCGTTCGGGACGATGTAAGGCACGCTGTACTTCTCGGCGATTTCCGAGGAGGGCAGGGTCGTGCCGCTGAGGGCCGAGCCCATGACCGCCACGACGCCTTCTTGCGTGATCAGGCGCTCCATCTCAGAGTTGCCGACTTCGGCCTTGCCCTGAGTGTCGCCCTTGACGAGTTCGAGCTTGGCGCCGTTCAGGCACTTGATGCCGCCCGCGGCGTTGATTTCATCGATGGCAAGCTGGTGTGACTTGATGTACGGGTCACCCGCCCAGCCCGCATCCGGGCCGGTGAGTGGGTAGAGCGCGCCCACTTTGATCGTCTGCACGGCGGCGCCGCTGGTTTCGGCAGGGGCGGCGGTCGGGTTCTCGGGCGCCGCGGTCGGGGTCGTACAACCCGCAGCAACCGTCGCGATGACTGTGAGCCAGGTCATCAACTGATTGAGGCGCTTCATAGTCTTCCTCTCCTACTGAGGAATCATCAAACGAGATGGACGACTGAAGGTAGGGTGTTGCGTGGCACGTGCGGAGCGTCACCTCCTGTTGGCACAACGAGCGACCGGCGGATATGAAGGTGTCATTTGACGAGCTGGCCATGGGCGTAACGTGAAGGCCCATGAGGGAATGCCGGCAATCGGCGACTTTCACCTAACTGTGATATTCTGCACAAGGCCAGTCAGGATCGAATAAGGGCGCTGTAAGGAAACTATAAAGAAACAAAGACGACAGCTTGGGCCGCCGACATCGGGGACGATTCTGTTGGTGCACATGACTGGGACCTACGACAACACGGCCATCACAAAGCGGTAACCGACCCCCGGCTCCGTGAGGATGTAATTGGGACGTAGTGGGTCTTCTTCGATCTTGCGTCGCACCTGCGACACGAACACGCGCAGATACTCGCGCTCGTCGCCGTACTGATCACCCCAAACCGCTTTGAGCAGCTCGCGATGCGTGACGACCTTGCCGGCATGCTGGGCGAGATAGAGCAGCACGCCGTATTCGTGCGGCGTCAACCGCACCGGCTCTCCGCGCACCGATACCTGACGCGAATCGGTGTTGATCACCAGATCGCCGCTGAGGATGACGTGGTCGTGATTGGCGATCCCGGCTTTGTATGCGCTCCACCGCCGCAGGCTCGAACGCACCCGTGCGAGGAATTCATCCATGCCAAACGGCATGACCACATAGTCGTCAGCGCCCAGATCGAAAGCCCGGATCTTGGTGCCTTCCGACCCGACCGCCGACAGCACGATGATCGGCGATTGACTGAGCCGGCGCAGCTCGGCGCAGATCTCGAGCCCGTCAACTTTCACAGACGTGAAATCCAGATCCAGCACGTACAGGTCCGGAGCCTCACGCGATGCCACGTCGTACGCTTCGCGGTCGTCCAACGCCAGCAGGACGTCGTAGCCGCGACCCAACAGGTTGCGACGCAACGTGCGCAGTAAATTGGGCTCGTCGCCGATCAACGCGATCTTGACCGACGCCACAGCCGCGGGCGCCGACGCCACCGGGGTCGTGGTCATCGCCCCCCCTGCGTCACGCCGAAGCGCAACCGGATCTCGGGGTCGTGCGCCGGGTCGTAGTGGACTTCCAGGCCGATCGCGTGGCGGTCCAGGAGATCGCGCACGATAAAGAGCTTCAACGCGCTCTGCGCCGACAACGCGTTGGCCGCGGGCACGCCCTCGGCAGCCGCAGCGAAATAGGTCTGGATCAGTTGACTGCTGGTGCGATCGATCTGGCTGATGTTCAACTGCCAGCCCGAAGCGTCTTCATGCGCCTCAAGACGCACCTGTCGAGCCGTGGGCGCGCCGACGACGACTTCCAGCAGCAGGTTCAGGGCAAGCGTCAGGTACTCGAAATCGGCGCGGATCGCCGCGCCGCCATCCGGCAGAGTCGTGTCGAGGTTGAGATCGGGCAGCCGCGCCAGCGTGCGCGCCCGCGCCGCCATGACGATCTCCTGCAGGGCATACGCTTCGGGACGCAGGTCGAGGCTTTCGGCCTCGATCCGTGACGCGACGGCCAGCAGGAACGCGAATTGCGCCAGGTTGTCGACGCTCTTGTCGATGGTCTGCAGGAACTCGTACTGATTCGCCGGGTCCCAGAAGATGTCGTGGTTCAGCAGGCTCGACACGGCCGCCTTGATCGAGGCCGACGACCCCTGCATGCCGCGGCTGATCGCGACGAGGATCTGACCGAGCGTGCGCCGCGCCGCCTTGAGTTCGGCGACCTCGCGCAATAACGCCGCGTAATCGGCGCTCAGGTCGGGTGTGGGGTTGGCCGGATCTTGCGCAGTCATGCGGGTCTGCCTGTGACTCGGTCAGTTCTGGTTGGATGCCGTCGACTGGATGCGCAAACCGCCCTGGCCGGCCAACGCATCGGCGAGCTTGCGCAGCGTCGTGACGATGACCCGCCGGCCGCCTTGATGCAGGAACGCCGAGGCGGCCTTGAGTTTGCTTTCGACCGAGCTCGAACGCACCGGCCTTTCAGCTAGGAACCGATCGAGCGCCTCGAGCGACATGGCGTTGCCGCCTTCGGTCGCCAGCCCGGCCAGGATGAAGCTGTCGTCGCGGTCGACGATCATCAGGAATTCCTCGGCCTCGAGCTGCCGGGCGAGCAGACACGCCACCTGTTCGGTTTCGACAACGGCCTCGATGCCCTCAAGCCGTCCCTGCGCGTCGCGCACAACCGGGATGCCGCCGCCGCCGCTCGCGATGACCAGATCGCCGTCGTTGACCATCCGGCGGATGCCGTCCATTTCGATGATCTCGGTCGCGGGCAGACATGGAACGGCCCGGCGATACCCGCGGCCCGGCTCCTCGGCAATCGACCAGCCGCGCGTCTGCCGGTAGTTCTCGGCCTTCTCGCGATCGAAATATGGACCGATCGGGCGCGTGCGCGCCTCGTGAGCCGGTGGGTTCGCCTCGACCACGGTTTGCGTGATCACGGCCATCACGCGCCGCGAGAGCTTGTGCGCGCTGAACACGTTCGCAAACGCCATCGACAGCATGTACCCCGTTGCGCCCTGCGTGTCGGCGCCGCAGACGTCGAGCGGGATGGGGTGCAGGATGTGGCTGGCCAGCTCCGACCTGAACAACACGAACCCGACTTGCGGTTTGTTGCCGTGTAGAACGATCGCCTTGCGACCGCTCAACAAGAGCCCGGTCAGGCCTTCGGCCAATGCCTGCGCATTGCGTCGCTGATCCGATATCTGCGACCCCTGCCCATTGGCAAGAACAGAACCCGTGACCATCACCACGACTGTTCCGGTCATCCAACACTCTCCCAAAGCTGGCTTTTTGCGATCTGCATGGGGATAATCCCCCATCCGACGCCCGGGAAGGTAGTAACAGATGTCAACACTGTGCCCGGCGCGGGCATCCCGACGGCGGAACGGTCGCAGACGATGCGCGCTTCTCCACGAAAACCGGCCGCGCCGCGCCGCCGGTTATGGCTGCAACCCTGGCGGCCAGGTCGCGAAACCCTCCTCCAGGAGGGTCGCGGAACCCCGCCGTGGAATCTGAGGGATCGCAGGTCGTTGCCGTATCGTCGATGACACGCGGCCGCTCCGGGTCGCGCAGCATGGATGAAAGACCCTGTGATGAACCTGATCTCGGCAACTCGATCGCGAACCATTGAACTCGCTACCCACGCGCGCAGATTGCCGCACTGGGCCCTCGCCATCGTGCTCACACCCTTGGTGGTGGTGCTGGGCCAGTTCGGCGCCTTGCCGATCGTGTTGATCCTGCAGACCCTGTTCCCGGGCGGGAGCGCCTCGGTCGCCGATCAGCCGCTGACAAGTTCGGCGGCATTCGCGGCGATCTTGATCGCGTCCTTCGGTACGATGACCTTGCTCGTCTGGGCCTGGTTGCGCTGGTTCGAGCGGCGGCCGTTCTGGACCCTGGGCTTCGAGCGCACCGGCGCCGTATGGAAATACGTCCGCGGTTTCCTGATCGGTCTGCTCGCCTTCGGCGCGAGTGTCGCGATTCTGGGCACCACCGGCCTCGCCTCGCTCGATCACGTGGAGGTCGCGGCGACCGGCGGCGTGCTGATCGTGCTCACCGGGTGGATCGTGCAAGGCGCGGCGGAGGAGATCCTCACCCGCGGCTGGCTGCTCAACGTGATCGCCGCACGTTATCGACCGTGGCTCGGTGTGCTGACGTCGGTGCTCGTCTTCTCGCTGCTGCACGGGCTCAACCCCAACATCGGCCCGCTGCCGCTCCTCAATCTCGTCCTCTTCGCTTTGTTCGCGGGGTTGTACATGCTTTGGGAGGGCGGCCTGTGGGGCATCGCGGCCTTTCACAGCGCCTGGAACTGGGCGCAGGGCAACGTCTTCGGCCTGCAGGTCAGCGGCAACGAAGCCGGCGCGACGCTATTGCAGATGAAGGTCCTGTCGGGCGCCGACCTGATCACCGGCGGCGGCTTTGGCCCCGAGGGGGGTCTGGCCGTGACCGCGGTGATGACGATCGCTCTCGGTCTCGTGGTGTTCGCGCTGGCCCGCAAGCATGCGACCGCCACGCGGGCCCATTGACCCTTGAAATGTCAACGTTACGCCGATGCAAGCGGCTCTCCTGTACGCGGATCTGAGTGGATTTCGCGTACAGGCAACCTGCGGGTTGATCGGTCAGATTGGCTGTTCAAAGCTCATTAGAATAGAAGCCGACGTCCCATGCACTTCTTTCGCAGCCTCCAGAGCCGGCTCACGCTCAACTACGCGTTCGTCACCACGGTGGCGAGCACGCTCGTCCTGGCGTTGTTGTTTTTCGGGTTCGTGATCCTGCTGTTCAATACCGACGAGCTCCCGCTGGCCTTTGCCCGGGCCACTGCAGCGCAGGCGAACGACGTTCGCGAACGCATCTTGACCGCAGATCCGGGGGCAACGGCCCGCTGGCTGGCCGACCTCGAGCGTCAAGACGACTGGTCGATCATCGATCAATCGGGTCTGCAGTACGGCGTCAACCTTGGCGAGCACGGCGACGCGGTCCTCGCGGTGCTCGCCGGCGACGGCCGGGTGATCGGGAGCACGCACGCCGCCAACGCGCCGGGGCCGGCGACGATCGAAGCCGAGTTGATCGACCGCGTCAGAAGCGGCGAGATCGCGGCCGAACGGCTGTACGCGACCGAGGGCAACGTCATGGTGGCCGCGGCCCCGATGCTTGACGAGCAGGCGCGGTTGATCGGCATCGTCGTCGCCCGGGCCTGGCGCTCGCCCACTACCCCGCTGGCGCTCTGGAGCATCGCCCTGATCAGCAGCGTGCTGCCCGCGCTCTGTTTCATCCTGCCGGGCGCCCTGGTGATCGGCCTGGTGTTCGGATACGTCACGGCGCGCGGGCTCACGCGCCGGGTCAGGGCCGTCGCTGAGGCGTCGGCCGCCTGGAGCGCCGGAGATTTTTCGCACGCGCTGTCGGATCGTTCGGCCGACGAGTTGGGCGACCTGGCGCGTCGACTCAACGCCATGGCCGCGCAGCTGCAGACGCTGGTCGACACCCGTCAGGCCCTGGCCGTGTCGGAAGAACGCAATCGCCTCGCCCTCGAGCTTCACGACAGCGTCAAACAGCAGGCTTTCGCGGCGTCGGCCAACCTCGCGGCCGCCCGGGCCTGGCTGGGCCGTGATCCGGCGGAAGCCGAACACCGGCTGGGCGAGGCCGAGCATCTGCTCGACTCTTTGCGGCAGGAACTGGCCGCCCTGATCCTTGACCTGCGCCCGCCGGCGCTCGAGGGCCGCAGCCTGCCGGACGCCCTGCGCGCCTACGCCGCCGATTGGTCGCGTCAGACCGGTCTGGCCGTGGACGTCCAGGTTGTGGGCGCCGCGCCTGTGGCGCCGTCGATCGAGTTGGCGCTGCTGCGCGTCGTGCAGGAAGCGCTGGCCAATTGCCTGCGGCATAGCGGCGCAGCCCACGTCGGCGTGACGTTGACCCTGGGCGCGCCGGTGACGCTGATCATCGTCGATGACGGGCATGGCTTTGCGCCGGACGCGCCGCAAGGGGTCGGGCTGCAATCGATGCGCGAGCGCGTGCGAACGCTGGGTGGGACCCTGACGATCGACAGCGCGCCGCAGGCGGGAACGCGGCTGTCCGTGCAGGTCCCGCCGCAACTCTAAGGAGACGTCGCCGCCATGCCCATTTCGATCTTGCTCGCCGACGATCACGCGCTGGTCCGACAGGGCGTGCGCGCCTTTCTCGAGGCGCAATCGGATTTCGTGGTGGTGGCGGAGGCCGAGACCGGCACGCAGGCCGTGGCTCTGGCAGCCGAGCACGCGCCCGACGTCGCCCTGATGGATCTGCTCATGCCCGAACTCGACGGCATCGAGGCCACGCGCCGGCTCAAACGCGTCAGCCCGCGCACGCAGGTCGTGGTGCTCACGTCGCAGCACGACGACGCGCATCTCTTTCCCGCTTTGCGCGCCGGCGCCATCTCCTATCTATTGAAGAGCGTGAAGTTCGACGAGCTCGCCGAGGCCATCCGCCGGGCCGCGCGCGGCGAGGCCACGCTGCATCCGCACATCGCGACGCGCGTGCTGCAAGACCTGCAGGGCGTGGCCCGTGGCCCGAACGATCCGTTCGCGGACCTGACCACGCGTGAGCGCGAAGTGTTGACGCGGATCGCCTCCGGCCTGAGCAACGCCGAGATCGCGGCCGAGTTCGTGATCAGCGAGAACACGGTCAAGGGCTACGTCAGCAACGTCCTCAGCAAGCTGCACCTGGCGGATCGGACCCAGGCGGCGGTGTTCGCCTGGCGCGAGGGTCTGATGAAGCGCGACCCTTGAGGTTGTTTGTACGCGGATGGCGTCGACCAAAGCGGATGCCGCGGAGTTCCATTCGCTATCTTCAGCGCCAACCGTTCCCATCCGTGCACTCGATCAGCCCCGGCCCCGTTCTGATTGACACCCTGTAGGCTGAATGTTATAGTCCTACCCAAGTTTGCCCAAACAGGCGCTCTTATCCAGAGAGGCGGAGGGACCGGCCCTACGAAGCCTCGGCAACCGGCGCGGGTGACAAGCCCGCAGCAAGGTGCCAAATCCGGCCTGGTGATGCCCCATGGGGCGTCAGTTCTGGAAAGATGAGAGGGTCACGCGTGTCACGCCCAGCCCCCCTGCCGCCTGCGGGGGCTTCGTATTTAAGGTCGGCGGGCACACAGGGCCCGGCGACGCGCCGTCTGGCAAGGAGTTGTGGATGAGCAATACCTTCATGACCTCTCCGAAGCTGATGTTCACGTCAGAGTCGGTCACGGAGGGGCACCCCGATAAGTTGTGCGATCAGGTCAGCGATGCCGTGCTGGATGCCTGCCTCGCGCAGGATCCCACCAGCCGCGTCGCCTGCGAGACCGCCACCAAGACCGGCTTCGTCATGGTGTTGGGCGAGATCACGACGCAGGCCTTCGTCAACTTCGATGAACTGATCCGCAAGGTCGTCAACGGCATCGGCTACGACAGCAGCGAGAAGGGCTTTGACGGCCACACCTGCGCCGTGCAGGTGGCGATCGCGGCCCAGAGCCCCGACATCGCCCAGGGCGTCGACTCGGCGCTCGAGATCCGCGACCACACCAGCGAGGCCGAGATCGACAAGATCGGCGCCGGCGACCAGGGCATGATGTTCGGGTTCGCGTGCAATGAAACCGACGTGCTCATGCCGCTGCCCATCTACCTCGCGCACAACCTCAGCCGCCGGTTGACCGAGGTGCGCAAGAACGGGGCTCTGCCGTGGCTGCGCCCCGATGGCAAGAGCCAGGTCACCGTCGAGTACAGCTTTGGCAAGCCCAAGCGCGTCGACACGGTGCTGATCAGCACCCAGCATGCCCCCGAGGTCTCGCAGGAAGAGATCCGCGCGCAGGTGATCAAGCACGTGATCGACCCCGTCATCCCGGCCGAGTTCCGCGACGCCGAGATGAAGATCTTCGTCAACCCGACCGGCCGCTTCGTCATCGGCGGGCCGATGGGCGACTCAGGCGTCACGGGTCGCAAGATCATCGTCGACACGTATGGCGGCATGGCCCGCCACGGCGGCGGCGCGTTCTCGGGCAAGGACCCGACGAAGGTCGACCGCTCGGCCGCGTACGCCGCGCGTTGGGTGGCCAAGAACGTCGTGGCCGCCGGCCTGGCCGAGCGCTGTGAGATCCAGGTCGCGTACGCCATCGGCGTCGCGCACCCGCTCAGCGTCAACGTCGAGACGTTCGGCACGGGCAAAGTCCCCGACGACGCTATCGTGCGCCTGATCAGCGAGCATTTCGATCTGCGGCCGGGCGCGATCATCCGCGACCTGAACCTGCGCCGCCCGATCTATCAGGCGACCGCCGCGTACGGCCACTTCGGCCGCACCGACATCGAAGCGCCCTGGGAAAGCACCGACCGCGCGGCTGCGCTCCGCAAAGCCGCCGAAGGTCTCAAGACCGCGGCCTGACCGCGAACGACTTCGACACGCACGACACGATGGCCGGCGCTCTGCGCCGGCCATCTTTTTTTGTGCACGGCCAGAAGTAGGGCAAGCTCCGCGCACGCAGACCTGCAGGGCAATCGCGCCCCATTGGCGGGCAGCGGTCTTTGCCGCGACTCACGCGAATGGATCGTGCGATGCAGCACTTCGCGAAACTCGCGTGAGCCGCGTAAGTCGCCGCAAGAACCCTATCTCTCACATTTTGACGCGATCGCCCTGCGAAGACCCGGACGGCGCAACTGCGCGGGTCCCTGTACCGTACAATACGCGGATGGCTGTAAAACGAAAGCAATTGATCTTGGGCGCCCTTGCGGCGGCCGGGGTGACGTATTGGATGCTTCGGCGGCGTTCGGCGCCCGACCCCATCGACCCGACGACGCTGATCGTGTCGCCGGACGATGGCGCTGCCTGGCGCGACAGGTTCGTGCAACTCCCGACCGCCGTCAACCTGCGCGACATCGGCGGCTACCGCACGGCCGATGGGCGGCAGGTCAGGTCCGGGTTGGTGTACCGCGCAGGCAGTCTGGCCGACCTGAGCGTCGTCGATCAACAGGGCCTCGTCGACCTCGGCCTGCGACACGTCATCGACCTGCGTACGCCGAAGGAACTCGAGCAGAGGCCGGATCGATTGCCGGCGACGCTGCAACGCGGTTGGGTGCATGTGCCGGTCTACGTCGAGAACAACTCGAGCGAGTTCATCAAACGCATGGTGTTGCATCGCGGGCGGGTCGATCGCGCGCTGGCCGAGGGCTACTGCGAGTTGATCGATCGCCGCGCGCACGTGTTTGGCGACATCCTCACCCGGCTCAGCCGGCCAGACGGTCTGCCGGTGTTGATCCATTGCACGGCCGGAAAGGACCGCACCGGGATCGCCATCGCGCTGTTGTTGCTGGCCCTGGGCGTTCCCGAACGCGACGTCGTCGCCGACTACTCGTTCACCAACCACCACGCGGCCGAGATCCGGCGCGCCTCTGATCACGACATGAGCCGTCTCAAGCGTTTCGGTTTCTCCGAGGCCGCGATCCAGCCGCTTGTCATCGCTGATCCGGACAACATGCGCTCGATGCTGACGCACCTGCGCGACACCTATGGCGACGTCCGGGACTATTTGACCCAACAGGCCGGCGTCTCCGAGACGAGCCTGCAGCGCCTTCGCGAGTTGTTGCTTGATCCGGCTTGAGCGGCGCGTCACCCGAACGGGCCAGTGACTCCAGGGCGGCGATTCCGTCCGATTCGCCCCCCTGGATTGTTATGCACACGCGAAAACGGGCTGAGTCTATAATCCTGGCGAAATACGCTTCGTAAGTCCGGTCCCTCTGGCAGGCCGGTGGCAACACGCAGGAAGGGAATTCTTATGTTGACCAAACACCCCACAGGCAACGGCAAGGTGGAAGTCACCTTCTCGATGCCCGCACTGGAGCACGTCTCCAAGCTTTATCTCGTCGGCGACTTCAATGATTGGAGCATCGCGCTCAACCCGCTCACACAGGGCACCGATGGCTCGTGGCTGACCACGCTGCCGCTCGAAGCCGGGCGCTCCTACCAGTTCCGGTACTTCGACAACAACGGACATTGGCACAACGATTGGCAGGCTGACGCCTATGTGCCGAACCAGTTCGGCGGCGAGAACTCGCTGGTCCAGGTCGACGACGTGCCGGCGGCCCCGGCGCCCAAGAAGCGCGCGACCAGACCGAAGACGGCCCCGGCCGCGACCGCCGACGCGGCGCCCAAGAAGAAGGTCGTCCGCAAGAAGAAGACCGAGTAATCGCATCCTCGCGCGTTTGTGCGGGCCGGCTGCGCCAGTGAGCCGGCCCGTTTGTTTTCCATAGGGCGAAACCGAAGAATTCCCCGGCACCGCAGGTGTGCAAGCACGAGATTCGGGCCGTTTTCGGCCAGCAGGCCCTGTACACGGATTCCACGGATGCGCCGGATGGCGCGGAACTGATTGACCAGGATTCCGCGTGATCCGTGACCATCCGCGAAATCCGTGTACAAGAGCAAGCCTCAATCTGCAGGCGCCTGACAACTCGCTCGTGCCCACCCGCGGCTCGCCTCGCGTGTCGCCCCGTCTTTCCCCTATAATCCCCGCTATGTCGAAAACCCTGGCCGAGCTGACGACCGACATGCACGCCTTCGTGGCGGCCAAGGGCTGGTATGCGCCCGAGAGCCAACGTCCGCAGACCCCGCGCAATATCGCGACCTCGCTGGCGATCGAGGCCGCCGAAGTGCTCGAGATCTTTCAGTGGGGCGAGCCAGAGTCGACGGATGAACTGGCCGGCGAGCTGGCCGATGTGGCGCTGTACCTGCTCCAGTTGGCCAGCGTGACCGGCATCGACCTCGAGCAGGCGATCGCCGCGAAGCTGGACGTCAATTACGGCCGCACCTGGTGAGCGGCCACCGACTCTGACGCAACCCTCGATCCATGAAGATCTTGGCCCTGAGCGACGAAGTCGTCGACGTGGTGTACAGCCCGCGCGTGAAGGAGCGCTTCGCGGACGTCGATTTCGTGGTCGGGTGCGGGGATCTGCCCTTCTATTATCTCGAGTTCGTCGTGACCGCCCTGTCGAAGCCGGTGTTCTACGTGCACGGCAACCACGATCGACCCACGCAGTACCTGTCGGATGGCCGCACCATCGACTCCGCCGAGGGCTGTCTGCCGATCGAGGACCAGACCGTGCGGGCGCCCGAGCCCACCGGGCCCGTGCTCCTGGCGGGGTTGGGCGGCAGCCTGCGCTACAACAACGAGGGCATCCATCAATACACGCAGGGCGAGATGCACCGCCGGGTGCTGGCGCTCGCCCCAAAGCTCTTGCTCAACCGTGTTCGCAACGGCCGCTTTCTCGACGTGCTGCTGTGCCACGCGCCGCCACGCGGGATTCACGATCAGCCGGATCGCACCCACACCGGCATCGACGCCTTTCTCGGTTTGATGCAGCGTTACCGGCCGCGCTTCTTGCTCCACGGTCACTCGCACGTCTATCGCAACGACGTCGTCACCGCCACGCGCTACTTCGACACACAGGTGCTCAACGTGTATCCGTATCGCGTGATCGACCTCGATCGCACCTATGTCTGACGACCCCGGCTGGCGGGCGCGCGCCGACTTTGCGGCGGCCCGCGCGCGCGGTTTCCTGCGCGGCGCGGTGGCCCTGCTCACCGGCCAACCCAACCACCTCCTGCGCTTCGATGCGGTCAAGGAGGCCCTACGCCTCGGCGGGCCGATCTACCGCGGCGTCCAGCCGGTCGCGATCGACAGGATCCTGGGGAGCGTCGACCGCTATCAGGATTTCGATCGCGCCTTTCTGCCGCGCAGTGATCGCACAGCCGCGCGCTGGATGAAGATCAGTCGGGCGTGGTTCGAGGATGTCGCGCTGCCGCCCGTGCTGCTCTACAAGGTCGGCGACGTGTACTTCGTGGTCGACGGACATCACCGCGTTTCGGTGGCGCGCGAGCAGGGCCAGTTGACGATCGACGCCGAGGTGCGCGAATGCGCGGTGCGCGTCCCGCTGACGCCCGAGGTCACGGCCGATCAACTCGAAGTGCTGGGCGAGCGGGTTGACTTTCTCGAGCGCACCGGCATCGACACGCTCAGACCCGAGGCCCGCATCGCCGTGACCATCCTCGGCGGTTATGAGCGCATGCTCGAACACATCGCCGTGCATCGCTACTTCATGGGGCTCGAGTGGCGCCGCGACATCGGCGACGCCGAGGCCGTCACGCACTGGCACGACGAAGTCTACGCGCCCATCGTAGCCGTGATCCGCGCCAACGCCGTGCTCGAGGTTTTCCCCGGCCATACCGAGGCCGACCTCTACCTGTGGGTGCTCGATCATCGCCACTACCTGGTGGCGGCCGGTCAGGCCGACCTGGTCGAGCCCACGGCGGCGGCCGAGGCTTTCCTGCGGGATCGGCGTCTGCCCCCATCTACCGGCGACTGAGCCCGAGCCGCTTTAATCCCTCGTTTTCGAGCGCTTCAGCCGCAGTTTACGGACGATCGGATGTCGCCCGGGTACGATCCTCTACGGGAGATCGCCAGACTTGCGTCTCTCCCGGAAGAAGACTATGGCACCCGATTACCTCTGGCTGGGCGGAGCGATGCTACTCGGCATCCCCGCGATGTTGCTGGCTTCGTTTCTGATCTTCCGTCGCGGCATCGCGCTGCGGCTGACGACCCTGACCGTGATCTGCAACGCGGTCGTCGCGGCGCTGGCGTTCTATCTGGGGCATGAAGGCCTCACCGTGACCCGGGTCCTCATCGCCGCCGCGGTAGGCGCGCCGATCCTGACGCCGTTGATCTTCATCGTCGTCCGACAGGTGATCCTGCCCGTTCGCGCGTTGACCCAGCAGGCCGAACACCTGGCGCAGGGTGACCTGACGCCGCCGCAGCCGCTCAAAGCCAACGACGAGCTGGCCCAGCTGGATGCATCCTTCGGAAGGTTGCGCGGCTATCTCGACCACCTGACGCAGGGCGCTGGCCGGCTGGCCGAGGGCGACCTCACCATCGAGGTGCAACCCGCGTCCAACGAAGACACACTGGGGCATGCCTTCGTCAACATGATCAACGGACAACGCGAACTCGTGCGTCAGGTAGCCGAAAGCGCCGACGCCCTGGGTCATGCCGCGCGCGACATCGCCGAGGTCTCACGCCGGGCCGGTCAGTCGACCAACCAGATCTCCGACGCCATCGCACAGGTCACGGTCGGCACCGACAAACAGGTCGTGGCGATCGACGGCACGTCGGCGACGGTCGGCCAGGTCGCGTTGTCGATCCAATCGGTGGCCGAAGGCACTCGCTATCAGGCCGAAGCCGTGGGCCGGGCCGCGAACCTCGCGGCCGAGATCACGGCCGGCATGGGCCAGGTCGTCGAAAACGCCGATGCCGGCGCCCGGATTTCGACCACGGCCGCGCAAACGGCGCGCACCGGCGTCACCACGGTTCAGGAGAGCCTGGCCAGCCTGGGGCGCATCGAGGCTTCGAGCCGCCGCGCCAAGGATAAGATCGGCGAGATGGGCGCGCAGTCGGTTCAGATCGGCAGCATCGTCGAGACCATCGACGAGATCGCGGCCCAGACCAACCTGCTCGCGCTCAACGCCGCGATCGAAGCGGCGCGCGCCGGCGAGCACGGCCGCGGTTTTGCGGTCGTGGCCGGCGAGGTGCGCAAGCTGGCCGAGCGATCGGGTCAGGCCACCCGCGAGATCACGGGTCTGATCGAGGCCGTGCAGCGCACCGTGCAGGACGCGGTCGCCGCCATGGACGAAGGCATGAACGACGTCGAGGTCGGCGCGCAGCGCGCCGATGCCGCGGGGAAGGCGCTGGCCGACATCGTCACCGCCGTCGACACCGTGAACGTCCAGGTCGGGACCATTGCGTCGACGGCCCTGGGCGTGCGTCAATCCACCGGTGAACTGACGACCGCGATGCAGACGGTGTCGGACATCGTCGACGAGAACGCCGCGGCCGCGACCCAGATGGCCTCGGACGCCGATCGCGTCACCGACATGATGGCCGGCATCGCGCGTGTCGCCCACGGCAATAGCGAAACGGCCGCCAGCGTGCACGAAAACGCGGCCGCCGTCAGCGCCGGCGTCGACGACGTCATCGGGCGCACCGGCAAGGTCAGCGAACTCGCGGGCGTGCTGCAGCAGCGCGTGCTCAAGTTCAAGCTCTCGCGCATCACCGGCAAGGTGTCGCGCGGCAACGCGCTCACCGGCCGGCTCGAGTTCGTCGCCGCCCGGTATGGGCCGATGGGCCTTGAACGCATGCTGACAACGCTGCCGTCCGATGCGCAACGTGTCCTGCGCGGGCGGATCGACCCGCAAGGCGAGTACCCGCCCGAACTGCTGAGCACGTTGACCCAGGCCATCCGCAACGAACTGGCCGGCGGCAGCGACGACATCCTGCGCGAGATGACGCGCTTCCGCGCGAAGTACGACGTGCTGCCGGGCGGAGCGCTGGCCCATCACTTCAAGGCCGGCGATCCGGGCTTCGTCATCCACAAGATGGATCTGTGTCTGCGCCACAACTGGGGCGAGGGCGTGATCGTCCGCACGATCGACCTCGACGCCAATCACGTGCGTCAGGAAGTCGACATGGGGCGTAAACAGCCGCGCGAGCGCTGCACGTACAACCACGTCGGCTGGATGGAAGGCGCGATCGAGACCGCCGGCGGGGTGCCACACATCCGCAAGACCAAGTGCATGCACGACGGCGACCCGTTCTGCGAGTACGACATCCGCTGGGAGATGGGGCCGTCGGCCGAGACCGTCGCCGTGCCGGCGCGGCTGGCGGTGCCGCAGCGCTGATGTCGTGATGGCTTGGCCCCATTGGCGCAGTGTGGGCAAGCGCGAGTTGTCAGCGCCCTTTGCCGCGAATGACGCGAATTCGGTCGAATCAGCCCGTGTTGGTTTGGCAGAGACCAATTCGCGTCATTCGTGAAATTCGCGGCCAGAATCTCTGGCTGACAACTCACGATTCTGTTGGCAAACCCGCTCGCACGTTGTCAGGAGCCCCGGAATGGGCCGGACCGGTACACGGATAGCACAGATCACACAGAAAGATCTCAAATGGCTCCGTGCCATCCGTGGATATCTGTGTGATCCGTGTACTGGACCAGCTGTCTGAATCCGGTTCGCCAACAGGATCAACTCACCCGTGCACACCGCAAAGCAGCCGCGGCCACCTTGCGCCCTGGTGAGATACAATCCCGCTGAACCTGCCATGTGGCCCTTTTCGACCGCTCAGTTGACGGCCGGATTGCGCCGGTATTTTGCTGATCCGACCCTCCACGTTCGCGCCGTGCACGATGCGGCGCGTCCGACCGTGCCCGGCGACACGCAGGGCGCGATCCGTGGTCTGCGCATCGACTACGCGGTGACCGGCGGCGCGGCCTCCCTCGAGACGGTCGTCAAACAACCGCGCGGCACGACGCGGCGCGGCCTGGCCGGAACCGGCGTGCGCGAGGCCGGGTTGTACCGAACGCTGTCGGCGCTTGTGCCCGTGACCACGCCGGCGCTGATCGCGGCCGACCCGGCGGGCAGCTGGCTGGTGCTCGAGTCGGTCGAAAGCGACGTCGCGCCGGCAGCCTGGGAACGCGAGCATTACCTCGAGGCGGTCCGTCTGCTGGCCGCCACCCACGAGCGCTTCTGGGGGCTGGCCGAGGACCTGTCGGTCTTCGACTGGCTGTCGCGCGCGCTCTCCACCGACTTCGACATCTACGTCCTCGCGGCCGTTAACGCGGTCGAGCGCATGGTCGCCGAGGATCGTCCGCGCGTGATCACGGGCTCGCTCGACGTGCTCAACACGCTCGGTCTATTGCTCACCCAGGTCGAACGCGTCGCTGAACGGCTGCGGGTCATCCCGGCCACGTTGCTGCACGGCGACTACCGCCCGAGCAACGTCGCCCTGGTCGACGGCGATCAGGTCGCCTTTGGCTGGGGGCAGGCCGCGGTCGGACCCGGGCTGCTCGATCTGTGCGCGTTCATCGACAACTGTTTGTGGGATCAGCCCGATCTGCCGCTGCCGGTCGCGGAGCTGTGGAACGCGTACCGCGCGGAGATGCTGGCGCGCGTCGGCATCGCCTGGTCCGACGCCGAATTCGAGGAGTTGATGGATTACGCCCGGATGTGGCGTCTGATCCAGGACCTGCTCGAATGGGCGGCGAGCAGCCCGCCGGCCGTGTTCGACCCCATCGCCGACCGCTTCGACGCCCTCTATCTTCGACCCACCCTCGACGCGGTGCAGAAGCGTTTGCGCCCGGCACTGTATTTGTAAGGGAGAAAACGAGTTGACCACGCGTCGGGCAGAGCCCGACGCGTGGTCAACTCGTTTTCTCCCCTATAATGGACGTTTCGCGAAACATACGTCCTGAGGTCTCACTCCATGTCTGATGCCAAATTACCGACCCGCGCCGAGGATTACTCGGAGTGGTACACCCAGCTGGTGCTCCGCGCCGACATGGCCGACTACGCCCCCGTGCGCGGCTGCATGATCGTCAAGCCGTATGGCTGGACGCTGTGGGAGAACATCCAGTCTCAACTCGACCGGCGCTTCAAAGCCACCGGCCACCTCAACGCCGGCTTTCCGGTCTTCATCCCCAAGTCCTTCCTTTCCAAAGAGAAGGAACACGTCGAGGGTTTCTCGCCCGAGCTGGCCGTCGTGACCATCGGCGGCGGCGAGGAGCTCGAGGAGCCGCTCGTGGTGCGGCCGACGTCCGAGACCATCATCGGCTACTCGTACGCCAAGTGGGTCAAGAGCTACCGCGACCTGCCGATCCTGATCAACCTGTGGAACAGCGTCGTCCGCTGGGAGATGCGCACCAAGCTCTTCCTGCGCACCGCCGAGTTCTGGTGGCAGGAGGGCCACACCGCGCACGCGACGGCCGAGGAAGCCGAGGCCGAGACGCTGCAGATGCTCGACGTGTACGCCGACTTCGCCATCAATGAAGCGGCCATCCCGGTCGTCAAGGGCCTCAAGACCGACAGCGAGAAGTTCGCGGGCGCGCTGCGCACGTACACGATCGAAGCCATGATGGGCGACACCAAGGCGCTGCAGTCGGGCACCTCGCACAACCTGGGCCAGAACTTCGCCAAGGCCTTCGAGATCCAGTACCTCGACCGCAACAACGAGAACCAGTTCTGCTGGACGACGTCGTGGGGCCTGAGCACGCGCATCATCGGCGCGATCATCATGACCCACGGCGACGACCAGGGCCTGATCCTCCCGCCGCGGCTGGCGCCCTGGCAGGTCGTGATCGTGCCGATCTTCAAGAACGAGGCCGAGCGCGGCCCGGTCATGGAGGCCGTCGCGCGCATCAAGGCCGAGCTGGTCGACGCCGAGGTGCGCGTCAAGGTCGACGACCGCGACACGGTCAGCCCGGGCTTCAAGTTCAACGACTGGGAGATGCGCGGCGTGCCGATCCGCATCGAGGTCGGCCCAAAGGACGTGCAGAAGAACAGCGTTGCGCTCTCGCGCCGCGACAAGCCGGGCCGCGAGGGCAAGAGCTTCGTGCCGCAGGCCGGGCTGGCCGACCAGGTCAAGGCCACGCTCAAGGACATCCAGGCGGCGCTGCTCGCGCGCGCCACGGCCTTCCGCGACGCCAACACGCACGAGCCCACGACCTACGACGCGTTCAAGCAGGTGGTCGAGAAGGGCTGGGCCTCGGTCTGGTTCGCGGGCGGCCGCGAGGAAGAGGCCCGCATCAAGGAAGAGACCAAGGCCACGGTCCGCTGCATTCCGCTGGAGCAGCCCGGCGGCTCCGGCACGTGCTTCTACACCGGCAAGCCGGCCACGCAGAAGGTCATCTTCGCCCGATCGTACTGATTGCAGGCGAGCGCAAGCGCGCGAGGAGCGCGGCAGCGATCACGCTGCCGCGCTCCTCGCGTATTATGTGTCTTGACAAAGTGTTATTTCAACACTATATTTCGTGTACAGGTTACACGAATTGGAGGCGACATGGCAAAGGCGGCGGCAACCCCACTGATCGGGTTCTTCAAAGCGGAGCCCGGCGACTACGTCCTGGTGCATTCGGCCGGGCGCCTGGTGCGCCATGGCGCCGGGCTGGCCTTCTGGTATTGGGGCCCACTGACCAGCCTGGCCTCGATCCCGCTCAGCACGATCGATGTGCCCTTCATCTTCACCGAGTCGACCGGCAGTTATCAACCGGTGACCATCCAGGGACAGCTCACGTACCGCGTCGTGAAGCCGCTGGCGTTGGCCCAGGCCCTGAACTTCGGCATCGATCCGATCACGCGCCGGCACTTGAGCACCGATCCCGAAAAGCTCCCGATGCGCATCCTCAACGCCTTGCAGACGCGCGTGCGGGCGGCGCTCGCGGTTCGGTCGCTCGAGGACACGCTGCGCGAGGCGGCGCAGCTGGCAAGCACGGCGCTCGAAGGGCTGCGCGAGGACGCCGGGCTGGCGGCGCTGGGCATCGAGGCGCTCAACGTGGCCGTCCAGGCCGTCAAGCCGACGCCCGAGCTCGCCAAGGCGCTCGAGGCCGACTATCGCGAAGGCCTGCAGCGGCGCGCCGATCAGGCCATCTACGCCCGCCGCGCCGCCGCCGTCGAACAGGAGCGGCGGATCAAGGAGAACGAGCTGAGCAATCAACTGGCGCTCGAGGGACAGCGTCAGGCGCTCGTCGATCTCGAAGGCCAGAACCAGACCCGAGCCGCCGAGTTCCAGGCGCGAGCCAACGAGATCTGGCTCGGCCCGTGGCGCGGCACCGAATCGCGCACGCTGCTCGCGCTGGCGTTCAAGGCGATGGGCGACAACGCGCAGCGGATCGGCACGCTGACGATCACGCCCGAACTGCTGAGCGGTCTGCTGGCCGCGCCGCGTGAGGGCTGACGGAGGGCGGCATGCTCGACCGGATCGTGGTGGTGACGCGGCCCACGCAACTCGAGGACCTGATCGCGCGGTTCAACACCGAGGCGCAGGCGCGCTTCTACCTCGAGCAACTCGGCGCGTCTTTCGAGGCGGTGCAGGCCGCGCACGAGCGGTACCAGACGGCGCTGGCGCTGTTGCGCGGACAGCTGCCGCCGCGGGTCAAACAACATGTGATCGAGCGCGCCTTCCTGCCCAACTATCTGTTCGGCGAACGCGATCTTGTGGTGACGATCGGGCCCGACGGCCTGGCCGCGAACACGGCCAAGTACCTGCCGACGCAGCCGCTCCTTGCGGTCAACCCGGATCCGCTCAGCGTCGACGGCGTGCTGGCGCGCTGCCCGGTCGCCGACGCGGGTCGTTGGGTCGCGCGGGCGCTGGCCGGACAGGCGCCGGTGCAGGACGTCAGCCTGGCCGAGGCCTCGTTGCACGACGGCCAGAGCCTGCTGGCCTTCAACGAGATCTTCATCGGCGCGCGCTCACACGTCTCGGCGCGGTATCGATTGACCGTGCATGGGCAGACCGAAGCGCATAGCTCGAGCGGCGTCATCGTCGCAACGGGCGCTGGCTCCACGGGGTGGTTGAAGTCGATCGTCACAGGGGCGGCGGGCATCGCGGGCGGTCTGGCCGGCACAGAGTGGACGCCGCCCGCGCCCGAGAGCTATCAACTGCCCTGGGAGTCGCCACGCCTGACCTACGCGGTGCGCGAGCCGTTTGTCAGCCGCACGTCGGCGGCCGGCCTGGTCTACGGCATGCTCGAGCCGGGCGACTCGCTCGTCATCCGTTCCGAGATGCCCGAGGGCGGCGTGCTCTTTAGCGACGGTATCGAGGCCGACGCGCTGGCCTTCAACGCCGGCGCGCTCGCCACGATCCGGCTCTCGACACGCCGGGCGCATCTGGTCGAGACACAACGCGGGCCATGACCGGCGACGCTCGAGGAGCGTTACCTCGGTCCGACGCGTTGGCTCGGGCGGGCTTCACATCCCCAGCCAGCCCAGCACCCAAAACGCCAGCATGCCGATCGCGATCGTGAGCAGCACGTTGCGCGTGCGCCAGGCGACGACGGCGGCAACGAGGCCGGCGAGCAGGCGCGGGTTGGCCCAGGGCGTCACGAAGACGCCGTCGCGCAGCAACACCTCTGGGAAGATGATGGCGGAGAGCACTGCCGGCGGGACGTAGCGCAACGCCCGTGTGACGACCTCGGGGGGCTCGAACCGGCCCAGGAGCGCGATGAACGACAGCCGCGTGGCAAAGGTCAGCAGGCCGCCAACGATCAGGACGGGCAACCACTCCATATGTCGCTCATGCCTCCGGAGTGCGCCGGCGCGGCGCAACGCCGGTCTGCGCTTCGACCACCAGGCCGGTCAGGATGCCGCCCAACGCGGCGAGCAAAAGGCCGAAATTGAACGGCAATCCATGCGCGACGACGGCGATCACGCCGGCCGTCACCGCCGCCGCCCACATCGGCCGCGTCCGCACCGACGTAAACACCAGCGCGATAAAGGTCAACGCCAGGGTGAAATCCAGCCCCCAGCCCGCCGGCACGGACCCGCCGAGGAACACGCCGACCGCGGTGGAGGCCTGCCACGAACTCCACAGCGTGAACGCCGCGCCCAGCGTGTACCAGTGTTGATAGGGCGGGCGTTGTCCGGCCGAGTCGTCGCGCTGATAGCGGACGATCGCCACGGCATAGGCCTCGTCGGTCAACAGATAGGCCAGCAACGCCTTCCAGCCTGCGTTGAGGTGCCGCAGATACGGCGCCAGAGAGGCGCTGTACAACGCATGCCGCAGATTGACGATGAAGATGGTGGCGACGATGACGGCGCCGGCGGTCGCCTGCCCGATCAACTGCGCGGTGATGAACTGCGAAGAGCCGGCGAAGACGATCGCGGACATCGCCTGGGCGACCGGCTCCGGCAGCCCGTTGCTCACGGCAAGCACGCCGTAGATCAGGCCAAAGGGCATCGTGCCAAGCAATATCGGGGCTTCATCGAGACAGCCTTGCGCGAATTCGCGCCAGCGGCCGCGGGGTGACGGTTCGACGGTCATAGACGTTCGCCTGAGGATACTCGACACACGGGCGAGCGTCTTGGATGATATTGCGCTCCAACCCTGCCGATGGGCCGGTTGGACGACCGGCCTGCCGATCCGCAATCAGGCCGTGTCGGATGCCCTGAGGCGCGCGGCGCCGGGCGTAACGCCGTAGATTCGTTTGAAGTGACGGTTCAAATGGCTCTGATCCGCGAACCCGGCCGCGACCGCGGCGTCGGCGATGCTCACGCCCTGAGCCAGCAACGTCCGCGCGCGCTGCACGCGCAACTGCGTCCGATAGGCGTGCGGCGGCAGACCGATGTGGCGCTGGAACAATCGAACGAGATGAAAGCGGCTGAGATCCACGGCCTGCGCCAGGTCGGTCAACGAGAGGTCGTCGGCCAGGTCCGCGCCGAGCAACTCGCGAGCACGCGCGACCGCGCGCGGGGCATCGCCGAGGCGAGCCGGCTGTTGAGGGAAATCGGCATAGCGACGGACGAGGTCGGCCAACGTGAGCAGCAGCGCGGTCTCGCGATCGAGCACCTGCGGCACGCCCTCGATCGCGCGATGGGCCTGCGCGAGCCGCGCCGCGATGGCCGGGTCGTGCACGACGGCCCGCGGGAAGAACGGCGTGCCGGCCGACCGGCCCAGCACCTCGCGCGCGGCCTCGGTGACCAGCGCGACCGAGGGGTACAGCATGCGGTACGTCCAGCCGGAGAGGCTCGCGGCCGAACCCGTGTGGATCTCGCCCGGGTTGACGATGACGACGTGACCCGCCGGAGCCACCTCGGTCTGACCGCGATAGCGAAATGTCTCCGCGCCTTGCTCGATCACGCCGATGGCATAGCCTTCGTGGAAATGCGGGGCGAAGCTGTGCGTGACGTAACGAGCCGTCAGCAGGTCGAGGTCCCCCAACGCGGGGTCGCGCCAGAACCTGGCGCGTTCAGAGACCGTGGGTCGCGCGGACATGCAGGCGATTGTAATGCGATCCCGGCTATGGCCGGACATCCGTCAGGGCAATCGCAGCTCAATGTGGAGATGGCGGATGTCGCCGCGAATTGCGCGAATGACGCGAATCGCCACATCGCACGATTCATTTGCGTCATTCGCGGCAGATCTGCTGATCTGGAAGACAAGATGCGATTGCTCTGGGCTATCCGTCGCTATCACGGTCATGGATGGATTGGCCCGGTTGCCGAGGAGGCGCCGCCGGCGGACGCCGCGCCGGTTCAACGGATGCAACGGTAGGCGCGCATGAAGAGAGAGAAGGATGCGGGCCATGGCCTGCGTTCGACGCGACGGCAGGCGGCCACTGAGGAAGCGCCGTGATACACTCGCCGCGTGCTGACACCACAACCCATCACCCTCACCGGCTCGGTCGTCCGCCTTGAGCCGCTTAGCCTCGACCACGTGCCCGATCTGGCTCGCGCCGGCGCCTATCCCGACATCTGGCAGTTCATGCCATACCCGAATGTGCGCAGCGAGGCCGACATGCACGCGCAGATCACGGACCTCCTCAACCGTCAGGCGCGCGGCACGGATCTGCCGTTCGCCGTCTGGCACCTGGCCGAGGGTCGCGCGATCGGCATGTCGCGCTACCTCGACATCCAGGTGGCCAACAGCGCGCTCGAGATCGGCGGCACGTGGTATACGCCCGCCTTTCAGCGCACGGCCGTCAACACCGAGTGCAAGCTGCTGTTGATGACCCACGCCTTCGAAACCCTGGGCTGTCAGCGCGTCCAGATCAAGACCGATCTGCGCAACGAGCGCTCGCAGCGTGCCATCGAGCGGCTCGGCGCGGTGCGCGAGGGCGTGCTGCGGGCCCACATGCGCATGCCCGACGGCTATCAGCGCAGCAGCGTGTACTACAGCGTCCTCGTCGACGAATGGCCGACGATCCGCGCCCGGCTGCGCGCCTGGCTCGACGCGCCGCGGTGACCGCCGATGCCCATCGACGTCCCCGCGCTGCGCGCCCGCGCCGCCGCGATCGCCGGTCAGCTGGCTGACCCCGTCGTCTGCGCGGCGCAAATCCGCAAGCTTTTTCGCGACCTCGCCGACCACTCGCGTCGGATCAATCAGCGCCCGGTCGGCGGGCGGCTCGACGAGCAGTTGCGCACGCCGACGCCCGTCATCCACGAAATGGCCGTGGCGCTCCGAGTGCCGGTTCAAAAGGACCCGGCCTCCGCCGGCCTTCTGGCGCGCGCGTTGTGGGAGGCGGGATCGCGCGAGGAGCGACGCCTCGCGGCGGATGTGCTCGGCTTTCTCGCGCTCGGCTCGCCGACCGATGCATTGGCCCAACTCGAGGTCCTGCTGCCCAAGAGCGAGGGCGCCCCGATCGTCGACGCCCTCGTGCTGGGTGCCTTCAAGCCGTTGCTCCTGCGCGAACCGGGCCAGGCCCTGGCCGTCGCCCGCAAGTGGGCGTTGCAGCGCAACAAATGGCTGCGGCGGGCCGCCGCGCTGGCGGTCTATACGCTCGCCCAGGAAACGCGCTGGGACGATCTGCCCGGCATGTTCGAAGTTCTGCGCGTGCTCGCCACCGAGAGCGACCCGAGCGTGCGCCCGGCCGTCGTCGACGCGCTGCGCACGCTGACCAACGCCCGCCCGCTCGACGCGCGCCCGTTCCTGCACGAACAGGCCATCCGCAGCGACCACAACAGCCGCTTCCTGGTGCGTTCGGTGATGAAGCTCCTGCCCGAAGACTGGCAGAACGACCTCGTCCGCGACTTACGCAGCTAGCAGGATTGGGCGAAAAACGAGGAAGCGCGCGGGTCGGAGCTTTGC
>JBGAJV010000066.1:0-35157 GCA_044224715.1 Anaerolineales bacterium
AAAGGCGCGTCGCCGAAAGGCGGCGCGTCTCTTTTTGTTTGTGGGACCACCCCCTGCCCCCTCCACGGAAGCGCGCCGGGCACCCGAGGGCCGAGATGCCTGGCGCTTCCGTGGAGCGGGGAGGGGGTCCTCGGGCGGTCGCTCCTGCGCTCCCCGCCCTCGCGCTCCAACGCTCTCCGCCCCCGCGCTCCAACGCTCTCCGCCCCCGCGATCCTGCGCTCTCCGCCCCCGCGGTCCTGCGCCCTCCGCCCTCGCGCTCACCGCGCTCTCCGCGCTCTCCGTATTCTCATATTGCGGTGCTAGAATCCCGCATCTTTCCGCGCCTGAACCTGGGAGGCCGAATGACCCGCTGGCCCGCAACCCGCCTGATCGTCGCCGCACTGGCCGCCGCACTGACCGCCACCGCCTGTCTGCCTGGCACGGTGAACCTGCCGCTGCCGTCGATCGACGTCGATCGGATCACCAACCAGAACGGCATGATCGCGTATCGCGGCGACGACGGCAACATCTACATCGCCAACCCGTTGGATACGTCGCTCGAGGCCCGACCCACCCAGGTCACGGCGGACGCCCAGGCCCCGGCACAGACCGGCGAGGATCCTTACAAGATCTACGGGCTTCCCAGCTGGTCGCCCGACGGGCGCTTGCTGGCTTTTTCGGCGATCAGCGGCACGGGCCAGACCTTCCCGACGACCAGCCAGATGCTCCTGGCCGCACGCGACGGCAGCGACGTGCACGCGGCCTACGAAGGCGACCACTGGCCGGTCTACTACAACTGGGCCCCGAACAGCGAACAGTTGGGCCTGTTAACCCAGTCGGCAGCCGGGCAAACGCTGGCGTTGCGCCGGGTGAACATCGACGGCAGCGGCGGCGAGGCGATCGACACGGGCAACCCGCTCTTCTGGGCCTGGTCACCCGACGGCGGGACGATGCTCGTCCACGCGGGCAATACGCGATTGGCGGCCCTGCAGCTGGGCGCCGTCGTGCAGGAACATGACCTCGGGCTGGCGCTCGGCGCGTTTCAGGCCCCGGCCATCTCGCCCGACGGCCGCCAGGTGCTGGCCGCCGCAGCCTCGAGCGCCACAAGCCAGCAGTTGGTGCAGATCGATCTCGGCACGGGCGAGCCGAAGGCCTTGATCGACATCGCCAGCCAGGCCTCGTTCACCTGGAGCCCCGACGGCGCGCGCGTCGCGATGCTCGACCTCTCGCTCGACAACAAATACCAGTTCCCGGCCGGCCCTCTGCATGTCATCAACCCCGGAAGCGGCGCGCTCGAGACCACGGTCGACGAAGACGTCATCGCCTTCTTTTGGGCGCCGAACGGGAAACGCCTCGCATATCTGGCGCTGGTCGACCCCAAGGACGGCGCGAGCAAACCCAACATCACGTTGAAGCTGCTCGACGTCGGCGGCTGGACGCCGCGCGAGATGCTGGTCGTGGCGCCGACCCAGTCGTTCCTCTCCGAGGTCGTGCCCTTCTTCGACCAGTTCAGCCAATCGACCTCGCCCTGGAGCCCAGACAGCAGCTCGTTTGTCCTGACCTATCAAGAGAGCGCTTCGACCACCGGCGTCTATCTGATCAACCTCGACGGCGCCAGCGCGCCGCGACGCATCGGCTCGGGCGGCGTGGCTTTCTGGTCCTCAAAATAGGTGTAGAAACGAAAACGCCCCGGCCAGGCCGGGGCGTTTTCGTTTCTACGCTTACTTCGTCTCGCTCGCCGGCTTGTCGCTCGGCGGCTCAGGCTGGAATTGCAGTTGCTGCTGCGCGAAATCCTTCGGGCGGGGCGGCGGGATCATGCGCGCCGAACGCGTCGACTTTTCGGATCGCACGGCAACCACTTCGGCATGCGCCGCCATCGGGGCCGGAACGTCGCCGGCAGGCAGTTGCACGAGCGTCGTCGGCGCAGCCACCATGGGCGTCGCCGGCGCGGCGATGGCGGCCGTACCTGTCACATGATGCAGAAGCTCCGGGAAGGCGGTCGGGATATCGTCGATGCGCCCGGGCCGCCAGCCATTGTCGCTCAGGAGCGCCATCACCTCCGGGTTGGTGAGCGTGTTGTGCTCGAGCAGGGCCTTGGTGATGGCCTCGGTCTCGGCCATGTGCGCGCGGAGGAGGGTTTCAGTCTGCTCCTCCATGATGCGCCAGAAGCGCTCGGCCCAGGCGGGCATGCCGTTATCGCCCCAGGGGCTGGTGGGCGGGCCGAAGTAGCCCAACATGTAGAGCTTGCGGATGTACCAGCGGATCCCGTCGTTGTCACTGTAGGCTCCGGTCCAGTACTCGCCCATGTGCAGCTTGACGGCCACGTGGCCAGCCATGGCGACGATGACGTTCGCGACGATGCGCCGCACCGGCTCGCTGTAGATTTCGGTGCGATCAACGGGATGCATGAACCCGAGGTAGTTCTCTCCGCCGCGGCGCACGATGGTCACGCGCACGATCCGACGATCTGGCATCGCATAGTGCTGTGCGACGGCGTGGCCGGCCTCATGGTACGCGACTTGAACGCGCTGCACCGGATCCCACTCTTCGATCGGCTGCTCGAGGCCATAGCGTTGTTCGTCGATGGCGCGGTCGATATCGTTCTGGACGACGTGATCGCGGCCCTTGGAGAGCGCGATGCGCACGGCATCCTTGCCGATGGCTGAAGCGATCTGGGCCGGCGTGGCATGCGGGGTATCCTCGACGACAGCCTCGACGTCGACGTCCTTATGCTTGATCCGGCCCAGATAACCTCGGATGATCTCGCGCCGGCCGGTGCGATCCGGCGGGTCGACCTGGATCTTGGCGTCGAAACGGCCTGGGCGCAGCAGCGCGGCGTCGAGCACCTCGGGCCGGTTGGTCGAGCCCATGAAGAGCACGTGCCAGGTCTTCTTAGGCGCTTCCTTGCCGATAAAGCGGAACCAACGTCCCTTGATCTTGTCGCCGAAGCTTGGCTGCTCGATGCCGTCCATCTCGTAGAGCAGGCGCGTCAGTGCTCCGGAGCCACCGCCCATCATGCCGCCCATCCCCATGCCCATGCCGCCACGTCCGCCCATCACGCCGCCGCGACTCTGGCCGACGGCGTCGATCTCGTCGATGTAACAGATACAGGCGCCGTACTCGCGCGCCAGTTTCTTGGCCTTGCCGACAAACTGGACCATGCGCAGCACATCGACGCCCCAGAACATGCCGCGGAAGCCCGAGCCCTCGATCGAGAGGAACGGAATCCCGGCCTCGCCCGCCATGGCCTTGGCCAGCATCGTCTTGCCGGTGCCCGGCGGGCCGTACAACAGGATGCCGTTGATGTACTTGCCACCCATCTTGACGAAGTCTCGACGATCCGCCAGAAGGCTGATCCACTGCCGCACCAACGCGACCAGGTTGGGCTGGCCCCAGTAGTCTTTGAAGGTCACAGACTTGGGATCCTCGGGCCGGATGGTCTCGACCCGGGTCTGGCTCATGAACCAGAAGATCGCCACAAACTGCAGGATCGCGAAGGAGATCGCAAACGCAAGTTGGAAGGCCGTTCCCAGTGTCCCGGCGATGATCGCGCGGCTGACCGGGTGGATGCTCTCCCAAAGCAGCCCGAGGAGCGTGAAGGTGTCGCGCGCGCTCTGGCTGAAGAACATCCACCAGAGAAACAGCGGGATGAGGATCCACGGGGCGATCCGTTTGATCGCGCGCCAAAGGTTGGCCCAAACGCTCGGCTGCTTGAGCGTGTCCGTGCTCGGCTTACGGCCGGTTGGCGTTTTTTGAGGGTTGGCGGGTGGCGCAGGCGGCGGCACAGGGGCGATCGATTGCGTCATGGAGGGAGTGTACCCGCAATCGAAGGCACCAACAAGCAACGGAGGGCGGAACGCTCAAGGATTTCTCATAAAGGGGTCAACGATCAGGCCTCAGCCCGTGCCACAGTCGTTTGACCCCGGCCCGTCGCATCATCCGATGCCTCACACCCGGTCACACGGCAGTTCCACCGGGGGCCGGTTTGGGCAGCGAGGCCAGATGGGTGTTCTCGCCGAGCGAGAGCAGTTGGTAGCGATCGGGCCACATCCGCAAACGCGCGATCGAGGTGTTGTCGAAACGGAAGGCGACCGGATGCGCCAGGGGCACGCCGAGCACGTGGCGCAGGTAGGCATTGAGGATGCCACCGTGGCTGATGACCGCCACGTGAGCGCCGTCGGGCTGAGACGCCATGATCTCGCCGAAGACCGCCGCCGCGCGGGCCAGGACCTGTGGCTGCGATTCGCCGCCGGGCGGGCCTTTCACCCACCAGGTCGGCGTGAAGTCGTTCGGGAAGCGAACGCGCACCTCAGCTTCGGTCAGACCCGACCAGGCACCGACGTCGCGTTCCTTGAGCCGATCGTCAAAACGCACAGCCAGACCGTGTTCGGCTGCGACTCTGTCGGCCGTCTGCCGCGCACGGAGCTGCGGACTACTGTACACGGCCATCAGGGGCTCGCGCCGCAGAAAGTGGGCGAGGGCCAGCGCCTGAGCCTGACCGACCTCATCGAGCTCGGGATCCGCCTGGCCCTGCCAACGCCCCTCGGCGTTCCAGGCAGAACGGGCGTGGCGGATGAGGTAAAGAAGAGTCATCGGGTGCATGGAGAGGCGGCCCGCAAGGGCAGCCAGGAGGGTCACCCCTGCTGGCCGCCCTTACGGGCGCCTCGTCGTCATTCGCAATCGGAACCAGCCAGAGTCCGCCAGGCACCAGACCCTGGCGAGGCCCGGCGGGCGAGAGGGCGGCCAGCAGGGCGGCCACAAGGGCCGCCCCTCCGGCCGCCCATATGGGTCGACCTTACTTCGCCTTCTTCGGGAACCGGCTCAGCACAACGGCCTGCTCGGGCACGACGGCGCGCTCGCCACGGCGCAGGGCCTTCTTGGGCTTCTCGACCTGGTCGGAGGCCGCCTGGAAGATGTAGATCGACGTGCCTTCGTTCAGGTAGGCCTGGTCGAGGTGCGCCTGGCCGAGCCGATAGCCTTCGCTATCGATCGAGCAGCAGGTCACCATGCCGACCACGCGGCCCTTCTCGTCGACGACGGGGTCTCCGTTCTTGGCCATGCGACCGGCCTTCTGGACGAAGCGGAACCGCGCCACCTCGGCCGCACGCACCTTCTCCTGCGCGATGAAGGCTGAGCGGCCGACAAACCACGGCTTGTGCAGCTTGACGTAGCTGTCGAAGCCGGCGTCACCGATGCCCAGGTTCAGTTGGCCGGCGAACTCGTCGCCGTAGAGCGGCAGACCGGCCTCGGTGCGCAGCGAGTCGCGCGACGCCAGGCCGCACGGCTTAGCGCCCGCCGCGACGAGCGCGTCCCACAGGGCCACGATCTGATCAGGGTGCACGAAGAGCTCGAAGCCCATATTCTCGCCGGTGTAGCCGGTGCGCGAGACGATCAGGTCAAAGCCACCGAGGGTCGCACGCGTCACGGCCGTGCGCGGCATGGCCTTGATGCGCTTCACGGTCGCCGCATCGGCGCCCAGCTTGAGCACGACGTCGCGCGAGGCCGGGCCCTGGACGGCGATGTCGAGGCGCCGATCGGCGCCGCTGCTCTCGGCACGCAGATCGCGCAGCGTCACGCCGCCGCGACCAGGAGCCTGCGCCCACGGCCGGGTCAAATCGACCAGCACCTCGCCCTTGAGCACGCCGTTGACCCAGGCCCAGTCCTTGTCGTTGTTCGACGCGTTGACCACGATCAGGAAGTGGTCGGCCGCCAGGCAATAGGCATAGGCGTCATCGATCACGTGCGCGTCGGGCGCGAGGATGTGCGTATAACAGCTCTCGCCTGGGGCGAGCGCCGAGATCTCGTTGGCGAAGACGGCGTCGAGGAACGTCGCGGCCGTCGGGCCCTGCGCGTCCCACACGCCCATATGGCTGACGTCGAACAGGCCCGCGGCCTTGCGCGTCGCCAGATGCTCCTCGAGCACGCCCGTGTACTGCACCGGCATGTCGTAGCCCGCGAATGGCACCATCTTGGCGCCGAGCGCGCGATGCGAGGCGTTCAGAAGCGTCTTCTTGAGCGCGCCGTCGTCAACCGGAGCGACGAAGGCCGGCAGCGGCGCCTTCTCACTACCGTTGAGCCCGATCGCATACGGCTTGCTGTTGTCGACGGCGCTCCCGCCGGCCTTGAGCGCCACGTCCGTGGCGACCGGGTCCGCGACGATAATGCCGCCGGGCAGCTTGGCCTGCAGATCGGGATGATCGAAGGCCACGAAACCGTCGGCCAGATCGCGTAGCCAGGTGGCGACGAGCGTGGACTGGGCCGAGGGCACGGTCAGCGTGAAGCCGGCCGCCGTGCGTTCGAGCGCGCCCGCGACGGCGCCGCGCGGCGTGTTGAGCTGCGTCGGCTGCGTACCGCCGACGGCGAGCGCGTACACGTCACTGGTCGTCGCCCAGTACAGGAACTCGGCGACCCGCGACCCGCTCACCGAGATGGCCGCGAAGGCCGTTGCAGGCGTCGGGTCGTCAACATACCAGAAGTGCGGGTACCCATGACGCGTGACCGGGAAGTCGATGCCGGCGCGCTCGATCAGCGAGCGCACCTTGAGCTTGGCATCATTGAAGGCTTCGAAGTCGATCTTGCTGCGGAACAGCTCGCTCTTGCGCCCCGGATACTTGAACGGCTTGCAGGCCTTGAGCACCTGGGCCATCACACCGGCCAGTTCGTCGATTTCGGGCTCGCGGAAGCCGCGCTGCGTGACCCACGGCGTGCCCAGCCGCAGACCCGACGGGCGCATGGCGGACGTGTCGCCTGGGATGGTGTTGCGGTTGACGACGATGCCGGCCAGGTCGAGCAGACGCGCCGCCAGGTCGCCCATGAGCGGCGTGCCATCGGGGCCGACGACCGACTTACAGTCGAGGTTGGTCAGGTGGCTCTCGGTGCCGCCGAACGGGATGGCGAAGCCGTGTCCGCGCAATTGCTCGGTCAAACGCGCGGCGTTCTTGACGGTCTGCGCCTGCAGTTCGCGGAACTGCTGGGTCTTGGCGACCTTGAGCGTAGTCGCCAACGCCGCGAAGACGTGCACGTGCGGGCCGCCCTGCTCGCCGGGGAAGACGGCGCGGTCGATCTTGCGCGAGAGCGCCGGGTCGGTGGTGATGATGCACGCGCCGCGCGGACCGCCGAGGGTCTTGTGCGTCGTGAACGTCATCACGTGCGCGATGCCGACCGGCGACGGGTAGACGCCGCCCGCGATCAGACCGGCGACGTGCGCCATGTCGGCCAGCAGGATCGCGCCGCAGGAGTCGGCGATTTCGCGGAAGCGCTTGAAGTCCGCGATCCACGGATACGACGAGTAGCCGACGATGATCATCTTCGGCTTGTGCTCGGCCGCCAGCCGGGCGACGTCGTCCATGTCGATCTTGCCCGTCTCGGGGCTGATCGTGTACGGCACGATCTTGTAGTACTTGCCCGAGCGGTTGGCCGCCGAGCCATGGGTCAGGTGCCCGCCGAAGAGCAGGTTCATGCCCATCACGGTGTCACCGGGCGCGACAAAGGCGTTGTAGACCGCGTTGTTGGCCGGCGCGCCCGAAAGCGCCTGAACGTTGACGAAGAGTTGCTCGGGCTTGTAGCCGTTGGCCGCAAACACCTCGGCCGCGCGCCGCCGGGCGAGTGATTCGATGATGTTGGCGTATTCGGTGCCCTTGTAATAGCGCGGGTCGCTGTAGCGGCGGAACTGGGCCAGACGCGGCCCATAGTCCAGGATCTCGGCCTCGGTCATCAGCCGGGTGTCTTCATCCGGATAGCCTTCCGCGTACAGGTTTTGGAAGCGCGTGCCCAGGGCCTCGAGCACGGCGCCCGGCGCCGTCGACTCCGAGGCGATCATGATCAACTTCCGATACTGGCGCTCGGTCTCGATTTGGGCCAGTTCATACACTTCGGGATCGAGCTCGCGCAACGATCCACGGACCAGGAAATCGGACATCGACATGGGTTTCTCCTCGCCAGGCGCCCAGCCCGGCTCAAGTGGCCTTCATTTTACCGAATTGGCCCAAACGGGGCAGTGATAAATGTCGGCAGGTAGTCGGGTAGTCCCGTGGTCGGCTGCTCCTCTTGTCGGCCGGTCTTCTGGTCCGTGAACGCCTATGCGCCTGCGAAGACCATTGGCCTAGCCGACTAGCCGACCGACGACGCGACTAACTGTCACGCCTCAACCCAAACCGACCGGACATAGCGTTCGCCCTAAGCTAATGCCGTGAGTGAGAGAGAGAGCCTGGGCCAGGCCGGCCGGCGCACGCTGCGCTGGCTGGCGGCCCTGTGGCTATGCTGCACCGGCGGGCTTGTCCCCGCACCTCAGGCACAGGCGCTGTCGTCCGACACGGAGCTGGCTTACTTTCAGGTGACGAGCATCGAAAACGGCGTGGCGACCCTGGAATGGGGCACGATTTCCGAGGCCGGCGCGGTGGGCTTCAAGGTCTACCGCTCCACGAGCGAGGACGGCTACCGGGCCGAGATCGCGTTCGAAAACGCGGTGGGAGCACCCAGCACGCCCACCAGCTATGTCATCACCGACACGCTCGAGCCCGGTTCGACCCACTGGTACTGGCTGGCGGATGTCAATACGTTTGGCGTCGAGCAGGCGTTGACCACGCCGATCTCGGTGGTCACCGGCCTGCAACCCGTCGATGTGCCGTTGCCCTATCACCTGTATCTCAACCTGATCGCCAATTGAGCGTGATCTTGCTCTCCTGCCAAACAAAAACGCGCCCGATCTGGGCGCGTTTCGTTTTCCCAATGGCGCGACGCCGGCCCGACCCGGCGGGCCAACGGCGCTGGCCGGCAACCTTCACCACAGATGCAGGTGGGTCGCGAACAGGATCAACGCGGCAAGCAGGATGAGGGCACTGTCGAAGAGTTTCATGATCACCTCTCATCCCTGTTAACGGCCGTCGGGCGACAAATTCAGGTGAATTCTTCAGGAAACGCAGAAGTACACCCGGTCCGGACACACCAAGGACGAGTTTTGGACCATTCTGCAAGTTTCGGGCCAAGTCAGGGCGTTATGTAAGAACCGTCGCGGGGTTGGCGCGTGCGTCGTGACGGGCCCCGAACTGGCCGAAGCCCCGAACGTCACGTCAGTTTGTCCGAGGTCAGGTCGTACGCCGACCGATCACGGCGCCGGCGGGCCATCCGGTCCATAGACCCATTCGTCGAACAGCGGCGCGAGATCGCACCCGCAGGTGGCCTCGGCCTCGGCCTGCAGGATCGGACCGGTGACGAACCCGAACTGGTTCTTGGCGTAATACGACTGCAAAAAAGCAAAGAAGGCGTCGTCGCCCATCGTGCGCCGGAGTTCGTCGATAAAGACCTTGCCTTTTTCGTACACCGCGGCGAAGTAATCGCTGTCGTCCGCGTAGCGATCGACGGGCAGCCCGATCGGCAGTTTAGAGTCCGACAGCGCGATCTCGTAATAGGAACGCGCGTTCTCGACCTCGCGCTCCCGCGCTTTGGGGCCTTCCTTGGTTTCGTAATACAAGACCTCGGTGTACGAGGCGAAGGCTTCATCGAGCCACGGCTCGCGCAACTGGTCGTCGCCCAGGACGCTGTAGAACCACTGATGCCCGACTTCGTGCACGGTCGCGACCTCGAAGAACGAGTCGGGCCCGACGACGCCGATAAAGACCTCGCCGGGATACTCGATGCCGCCAAAGGCGCCAGGTGCGTCGACCAGGTCGAGCTCAGTGAAGGGATACGGCCCGACGCGCTGGCTGAGGTTGCGCACCTGATCGGCGCCGTACGCCAGCATCCTGTCCGTATAGGAGGCGTGCTTGGCGAGCATGTAGGCGTTGACGGTCACGCCGTCGACGTCGACGCTGGTGCGTTCCAACGGGCCGACCACCAGGGCGACATCGCGCATCGGCGCGGCCACCAACGTCTGGCTGCGGATGTCACCCTCGACGCGGTCGTCGACCGCGATGCCGCTGGCCACGATCGCGTATTCGGCCGGGGCGCGCACGACGAGCACATAGGTCGCCGTGTCGCTGTTGGTCGTGTCACCGCCGGGCGGCGCCAGCTTGACGTCCCACTCGCCGCCGATCCGGCGCGGCACAAGCGGATAGAACGTCGGCGCCAACAGCACGCCGTTGGTCAGACCGAAGCGCGCCGCGCCCGTCTCGTCGATGCCCGGCCGGGCGACGACCGTGAAGGCCGTGCTCACGTCAAGGGTCGCGCCCGGCGCCAGCGGCGCGGGCAACGCAAAGCGATGCACGATATCGGTGGGCCGGTCTTCGCTGGGCTCAAGGGGAACGCCACCGCTCGACACCTCGAGCAATCGCATGTCCGAGAGGTATTGATCGCGGTTGTTCGGCCAGGTCATAAGCACAAGGTCGTTGATCGCCGTCGCCTCGCGGTTGGTGAACAGGAAACGCGTCCGCCCGGCGAGCGCGGCCGTGCCGTCGGCGTTGAACGTGACGGTCACGTCGATGGCGTAGCGGGTCGACACCTCGGGCAAGGCGACGCCCGGCACCAACCCGGCCGCCAGATCGACCGGCACCTGGTCCATCGGGCCAAGCGTCGGTCCCGGCGTGGGCGCGGCGCCATCGGTCGGCACCCCTGTGAGATCGGGCCCGACCGGCCCCACGCGCGTCGGGGTCGGCGCGATCTGGGCCGTGGCGATCGCCCGCGCAGTCGGCGAGGCCAGCGGCGGCACCGGCGAAGACGGGATGTCGGTGCCCATGAACGTCACACAGGCCAGGTTGGCCGCCGCCAGACTGGCGAGGGCCAACCCGGCGCCAAGCGCGGGCCGTTGATACAGGTGGGTCATGTCGGCTTGTCCTTCGCGAACCGCGCGACCGGGCCCGCGCAGTTCGATCAAACGCAACTTTAATGAAACAGGTGAGCGGTCCGGCCTGCGACCCTCACCTGTCCGGTGTGCCCCCTATAGGACTTGAACCTATAACACCACGGATGTAAACCGTGTGCTCTGCCAATTGAGCTAAGGGGACGCTGCGGTCATTATAACGAGTCTTTGACACAGGGCGGCCAGTTACAAACCGATTTCTTATACGGTTGACTTCCACGTTTGGGCCTATTGATCCCCTACATAAATGCCTCTATCATGTCGGGGCGTTTTTCCGGATCCCGAGTCGTGGAGCCACAATGCCATCTACATATTTGTCCGTTCGGACGCTCGGACGTTTCGTCGGTCGCGTCGGGCGCCTCAGTGCCGCCTTGTGCCTGGCGCTGAGCGCCCTGATCAGCGCGGGGTGGAAACTGCCGAGCGCACAGGCTGCCGGCACCATTTCGGGCGTCGTCTTTCAGGACTTCAATCAGGACGGCCTGAACAACACCACGGCCAGCGCCGGTCTGCCGGCCGTCGATCTCGGCGTGGCCGGTGTTCAGGTACGGGCCTACGACTCGGCCGGCACGCTGCAGGGCAGCGCGACCACCGGGGCCAATGGCAGCTACACGCTGACCGCGACGGGCACCGGCCCGTATCGGGTCGAGTTCACGGTACCGGCCGGGTATCAGCCGTCCGCACAGGGCACCAACAGCGGCACGACGATCCAATTCGTGCCCAACGGCGGCGGCACGGCCAGCCTGGGCCTGACCATCCCGGCCGACTACTGCCAGAACAACCCGCTCGAGTGCACGTCGCGCTACGTGAATGGCGATGCGGCGGCGGCGACCGTGGTCGGCAACACCGGCGGGCTGGTCGCCTTCCCCGAGAACAGCACCTCGGCCGCGGCCGCCGGGCTGATCACGTCGACCGTGGCCTCCAACATCGGCGCTACGTGGGGCCTGGCGTGGCACCGCAACACGAACTCGCTCTTCGCGGCGGCCGTGGCGAAGCGTCACACCAGTTTCGGGCCGGGCGGATCCGGCGCGATTTACAAGTTGACGATGGACCCGACCACCGGGGTTGCCAGCGCGACGTCGGTGTTCGTAGACATGGCCACCATCACAGGCGGCCCCGGCGCGACCGGCACGATCGCGCCGCGCGACCTGGCCAGCGGCTCCTACACCACGCCGGCCTTTGACGCCGACGCCTTCGCCAAGGTCGGCAAGATCTCGCTCGGCGATCTGGACATCTCCGACGACGGTCAAACGATGTACGTGGTCAGCCTGACCGATAGGACGCTCTACGCGCTCAACATCGGCGCGAACGCCGTGGCACCGGCGAGCACGACCGGCACGACGATCGCGTTGCCGGTGACGGCCACGGTCTGCCCGAACAACGATCTGCGGCCGTGGGCCGTCGATGCCAGCAATGGCCAGGTGTACGTCGGCGTGGTGTGCTCGGCGGAGACGTCGCACAACCGCGCGGATCTGCGCGCGTATGTGCTGCAGCTCAACGGCGCCGCGTTCGATCTGGTCACCGAGTTCGCGCTCAGCTACCCACGCGGCTGCACCAGCAACCCCGGGCCGTGTTACCCCGCCGAATGGCAGCCGTGGCGCGACGTCGCCTCATCGGTCTGCAATGACGCGGGCGGCTGCGTCCTCGCGTACGGCAAGCAGGTGATCTACCCGCAGCCGCTGCTCTCCGACATCGAGTTCGACCGCGACGGCTCGCTCGTCGTCGGCCTGATGGATCGATCTGGCAATCAGTGGGGCAACAACAACTACGGACCCGGCGATGGTGTCTCGTCGCTGACCATGAACTACATCAACGCCAGCGGCGCGGTCTCGACCACGACCTCGTTCACGCCGACAGTGTTGTTCGAAGGCGCGGCGGCCGGCGACATCCTCCGTCTGTGCCCGAACGGCGGCGGGTACACCCTCGAGAGCAACTCGAACTGCGGTGGGACGGGCACGGGCGGCGCGGGTAGCAGCCCGGCGCAAGGGCCCGGCGGCGGCGAGTTCTACTGGCAGGATATGTACACCGTCGGGACGCTGAACTCCGGCACGCACAACGAGATCACGCTCGGCGGCCTCAAGCTGGTCCCGGGCCGCACCGAGCTCGGGACCGTGGCCTTCGACTCGAACGACGATTTCCGCGCCGGCGGCATCACCTGGTTCAGCAACACAACCGGGCAACGCTCGCACAGCTTTGAGATCTTCGGCCAGGACTCGGCCGGCAGCATGGGCAAGGCCGGCGGTCTGGGCGATCTCGAGGCGCTGTGCGCCAACGCCCCGATCGAGATCGGCAACCGCGTCTGGGTCGACAGCGATCGCGACGGCCTGCAGGACCCGAACGAGAACGCCGTGAGCGGCGTGACCGTAAACCTGTTCAACCAGGGCGGCACGCAGATCGGCACGGCCACCACCGACGCCAACGGCGCCTGGTACTTCGGCGGCTCGGGCAATCGCAACCTGACCGGCGGCAACGTCCTCGCGCCGAACACCGCCTATCAGGTGCGCGTTCCGCTCAGCCAGTCGGTCATCACCACCAACGGCTACACGCTGACCACGGCCAACGTCGGCGCGAACGCCAGCGACAGCATCGACTCCGATGCGTCGGTCAGTTCCGGCAACGCAATCATCGCGTTGACGACCGGCAGCGCCGGCGCCAACAACCACACGTACGACATCGGCTTCACGGGCGGTCTGGCCCTCGGCAACCTGGTCTGGGGCGATCGCAACAACAATGGCCTGTTCGACGCGGGCGAATCCGGCATCGATGGCGTGACCGTGCAGTTGCTGTCATCCGGCGGCACGCCGCTGGCGTCGACCACCACGGCCGGCGGCGGTCTGTATCTGTTCTCGGGCCTCGTCGCCGGCGACTACATCGTGCGGATCACGCCGCCCGCCGGGTACTGCTCGAGCACGGGCACGCCCGGTTCGGCCACCGGCCCGTACGAGGGCAACCCGGGCACGCAACCGCCAGACCCCGACAACGACGTCAACAACGACGACAACGGCAACGGCAGCGGCACGTGCGGCCAGGGCGGCTATGTGATCGACTCCGGCATCGTCACGCTCCTTGACGCGGCCGAGCCGGTCAACGACGGCGACAGCGACAGCTACACCAACCTCAGCGTCGACTTCGGCCTGATCGGCACGCTCTCGCTCGGCAACCTGGTCTGGAGCGACGTCAACAACAACGGCCTGGTCGACGTCGGCGAACCCGGCCTCGACGGCATCACGGTACGGCTGCTCAACTCGGGCGGGACGCAACTGGCGTCGACGACGACGGCGGGCGGCGGCCTGTACGGCTTTAGCGAGTTGTTGGCCGGCGACTACGTCGTCGAGATCATTCCCCCGGCGGGCTACTGTTCGAGCACGGGCGCCGCCGGCGCGATGACGGGCTCCGGCCCGTACGAAGGCGCGTCGACACCGGATCCCGACAACAACGTCAACAACGACGACAACGGCACCGCGGCCAGCGGCACCTGCGGCCAGGGCGGCCACACCATCCGTTCGGCGGCTGTCACCCTCTCGGCCGGCGCCGAGCCGACCAACGACGGCGACAGCAATGCCAACTCGAACCTGAGCGTCGACTTCGGTCTGTTCCCGGTCGTCTCGCTCGGCAACCTGGTCTGGGCCGACACCGACAACAGCGGCACGGTCAACGGCGGCGAGACCGGTTTGAACGGCATCACGGTGCGGTTGTACACCGGCGGCGGCGCGCTCGTGACCACGGTCACGACGGCGGGCGGCGGGCTGTACAGCTTCCCGAACCTGGCGCCCGGCGACTACTACGTCGAGATCGTGCCGCCGGCGAACACGTGCTCGAGCACGGGCACGGCCGGCTCGGCCACCGGGCCGTATGAAGGCAACCCGGGCGCCGGTCAGCCGCCGGATCCCGACAACAACTTCAACAGCGATGACAACGGGTACGGCGTCGGCACCTGCGGCCAGGGCGGCTACGTCATCCGCACGAGCGTGGTCACGCTCACCGGTGGTGCCGAGCCGACCAACGACGGCGACAGCGATGCCAACTCGAACCTGAGCGTCGACTTCGGCCTGATCCCGGCGGTCTCGCTCGGCAACCTGGTCTGGGTCGACACCAACAACAACGGCCTCGTCGACGGCGGTGAGACCGGCCTCGACGGCGTGGCGGTGCGGCTGTACACGGGCGCCGGCTCGCTCGTGACCTCGACCACGACCGCGGGCGGCGGGCTATATCTCTTCTCGGGCCTGAGCGTCGGCGACTACTACGTCGAGATCACGCCGCCGGCCGGCTACTGCTCGAGCACGGGCACGGCCGGCTCGGCCACCGGCCCGTATGAAGGCACGCCCGGCACGCAACCGCCGGACCCCGACAACAACGTCAACAACGACGACAACGGGTATCACACCTCCGGCTGCGGCACCGTGGTGCGCACGTCGGTCGTGACGCTGGCGAGCGGCGCCGAGCCGACCAACGACGGCGACAGCGACGCCAACTCGAACCTGAGCGTCGACTTCGGCCTGATCCCGGTCGTCTCGCTCGGCAACCTGGTCTGGAACGACGGCAACAACAACGGCGTGGTCGACGGCGGTGAAGCCGGCGTCGACGGTCTGCCGGTGCGGCTGTACACGTCGACGGGCACGCTGGTCGCCTCGACCACGACGGCCGGCGGCGGGCTGTACAGCTTCGCGAACCTGACGCCCGGCGACTACTACGTCGAGGTCACGCCACCGACCGGCACGTGCTCGAGCTCCGGCACGGCCGGCTCGGCCACCGGCCCGTACGAGGGCAACCCCGGCGCCGGTCAGCCGCCGGATCCCGACAACAACACGAACAACGATGACAACGGCAATGGCGTCGGCACCTGCGGCCAGCCCGGCTTTGTCATCCGCTCCGGCGTCATCACCCTGTCCGTCGGCGCCGAGCCGACGAACGACGGTGACAGCGACGCCAGCTCGAACCTGACCGTGGACTTCGGCCTGGTGGGCAATCTGTCGCTGGGCAACCTGGTCTGGATCGACGCCAACAACAACGGCCTGGTCGACGGCGGCGAAGCCGGTGTCAACGGCGTCACCGTGCGCCTGCTCTCGTCCTCCGGCACGCAGCTGGCCACCACGACCACGGCCGGCGGCGGGCTGTACGGCTTTGCCAACCTCCCGGCCGGCGACTACATCGTCGAGATCGTGCCGCCCGCGGGCTACTGCTCGAGCACGGGCACGGTCGGCTCGGCGACAGGCCCGTATGAAGGCACGCCGGGGACGCAACCGCCGGATCCCGACAACAACACGAACAACGACGACAACGGCAACGGCGTCGGCGCGTGCGGTCTGGGCGGCTACGTCATTCGCTCCAGTGCGATCACGCTCTCGAGCGGCGCCGAGCCGACCAACGACGGCGACAGCGACGCAAACTCGAATCTCACCGTCGACTTCGGGCTGGTGCTCAACCTGTCGCTGGGCAATCTGGTCTGGAACGACGCCAACAACAACGGCCTCGTCGACGGCGGCGAGTTCGGCGTCGACGGTCTGCCGGTGCGGCTGTACACGTCGACCGGCACGCTGGTCGCATCGACCACGACGGCCGGCGGCGGGCTATACAGCTTCGTCAACCTCCCGGCCGGCGACTACTACATCGAAGTGACGCCGACGACGGGCACGTGCTCGAGCTCGGGCACGGTCGGCTCGGCCACCGGCCCGTACGAGGGCAACCCGGGTGGCGGGCAGCCGCCGGATCCCGACAACAACACGAACAACGATGACAACGGCAACGGCGTCGGCACCTGCGGCCAGCCGGGCTACGTCGTGCGCTCGGGCGTGGTCACGCTCGCGGCCGGGACCGAGCCGACGAACGACGGCGACACCGACAACAACTCGAACCTCACGATCGACTTCGGCCTGGTCGGCAGCCTGTCGCTGGGCAACCTGGTCTGGAACGACGCCAACAACAACGGCCTGGTCGACGGCGGCGAAGCCGGTGTCAACGGCGTCACCGTGCGGCTGCTCTCGTCCTCCGGGACGCTGCTGGCCACGACGACCACGGCCGGCGGCGGGCTGTACGGCTTTGCCAACCTCCCGGCCGGCGACTACATCGTCGAGATCGTGCCGCCCGCGGGCTACTGCTCGAGCACGGGCACGGTCGGCTCGGCGACAGGGCCGTACGAAGGCACGCCGGGCACGCAGCCGCCGGATCCCGACAACAACACGAACAACGACGACAACGGCAACGGCGTCGGCACCTGCGGCCTGGGCGGCTACGTCATTCGTTCGAGCGCGATCACGCTCTCGAACGGCGCCGAGCCGACCAACGACGGCGACAGCGACGCAAACTCGAATCTCACCGTCGACTTCGGCATCCTGCTGCCCGCCAGCCTCGGCAACTTCGTGTGGAGCGACGCCAACAGCAACGGCCTGCAGGATGGCGGCGAGGCGGGCGTCGGTGGCGTGGTCGTGACCCTGCGCAACGGCAGCGGCACCACGGTCTTTACGACCACCACTGCCGCGGACGGGTCGTATCTGTTCCCGAACCTGCCTCCGGGCACGTACTCGGTCTGCTTCAGCAACATCCCGGTCGGCAGCAGCCTGACGGGCCAGAACGCGGGCGGGAACGACGCGGTCGACAGCGATGCCGACCCGGCGACCGGTTGCACGGGCACGTACACGCTGACCGCCGGCCAGCAGGACCTCACGGTGGACGCCGGTCTGATCGGCGTGCCGACGGCGGCGACGGTGACGGCGTTCACGGTCACCGGTCCGACGAACGGCGTAGTGACGATCGAATGGGCGACGGCCGCCGAGATCGACGTCTTCACCTACCGCGTCTACCGCAGCGCGTCGGGCACGTTTGCGACGGCGGTGCCGGTCTGCGACGTAGCGGCGACCGGGTCGGACAGCTCGTACAGCTGCACCGACACCGTGCCAGGCACCGGTCCGTACACGTACTGGCTGACCGAGGTCAACGCCCAGGGCAACGAGCGCATCGTCACCGAGCCCAACACCGTCGGCGCGATCCAGGTGTTCCTGCATATCCCGAGCATCCTGAAGCGCTGAGCGGATCCGACGCAACCCTCTGAACGACGTTCCGGCCGGGCCATGTGCCCGGCCGGAACATTTCATCTGGCGCCGGCGTCGCACCCACATACTTTTCGCGCGATCCGGGTGAGGTCTCCATGACTCCAAACGACAGCCCGCCCCCTCGAAATCCAGCTCGCGATTGGCCGCGGATCCTGTTGTGGCTCGGCCTGGGTGCGGCGATCGTGGCCGCGGTCGTCAAAACCGTGATCGTGGCCTGGCCGAAGCCGCCCGCGCCGCCGCCGCCGTGCTACTACGACGCATACAGCCTGGAACCGTATCCGTATCAACCGCCGGACGGCGATGTGCCGCTGAACCCGATCGGGCTCGCGGCCACCGCGACCGCGCATGCCGAGGCCTATCCGGGTGTTGGCGTTTATGCCGGGCTGGACATCGGCGCCAACGCCACCGCCTACGCCGACTATGAGCCGACGGCCAGCGCGTATGCGACGCGTTGCGCGGGCCTCAACGCCGAGCAGCGCGCCGCCGAGGCCACGGCTCAGGCCGGCACCAGCATGACCCGCGTCGCGGCGCAGGCGGCCGGCGCCACAGCCACAACGACGTTCACCCCAACCATGACGCGAACAGCCACGCCGCCTCCCACGGCGACCGCCGCGGCTCCTGCGTCGAACCTGGTTGCGGGCCATCCAGCCTCGGCCGGTCTGCGCTACATGTCGAGCGGCGCGTTGTGGCAGCTGGACCAGACCGGCGAGCCGCGTCGTGTCCTCGATCTGCCGCAGTTCGTCAGCGACGTGCGACCCGATGGCCGCTTTGCCGTCAGCGTCCAGGGCGGCGATATCTACGTCCACGATCTCGCCATCGGCAGTCAAGCGAATCTGACCGGGGATCTGGGCACGCAGGACGAAAGCGCCAGGTTCTGGCCCGCCCGACCCGACACGCTGGTTCACGTCTACTATGGGCCCGTCGAAGGTCAGCCCGGCATGCACCTGCAGCTCGGCGCGCTGAACCTCGATGGCACCGATGGCCGGTCTTTGGGGGTTCTCGGGGACCTTGGGCGGACGAATTTCGCCCTAGGTGAAGACGGCGACACGATCGCGTTCATTCAGGACCTCGACGTCGTGCTGGTGCGGATATCGGATGGCGCCCGCCGGACCATCACGCGCGACAATCTCGGTCTGGCGCCAACGTGCGACCTCGTGCTTGGCCCAGGGTTCTCACCCGATCTCGCTGCGCTAGCGACAAACTGCTACTTCAAAAACGATTCGGCGCGCAGTGACGAAGCCATCCTGATCATCGATCGCGGCACGGGGCTCGGCCGCGTCTTGGATCGACACGTCAGCGGCGACTTTGGACGCGAATGGGCCGGCTGGCCCGTGTTATGGTCGCCCGATGGGCGCTACGTCCTCGTTGCGGAAGAGCTTGTCGACGGCCAGATGCAGCGAGTCGTTCGGGTTGTGGACGGGGCTCTGGTCACCAGACTGCCTGGGCGGGTGCAGCTCTTCAGCCCGGATGGGCAGTGGGCGGTAGTCCAAGCATTGACCGCCGACGCACCAGCGCCGTGGTTCCTGGCCGACACGGCGACCTGGTCGGTGGCCGTGCCGATCGCCGTGCCCGCATTCGCCGGAGGATTCAGCTGGCCGGCTCCATGAGCGGTCACGGCCCACACAATTCGCCCACAATCGAGCGGTAAAATCCCGCCCATGTTTGGATTCAACAATCGTCCCACTCGTCGGTCCAACGCCGACGCGCCTCGCGAAAAAGTGTCGCGCGGGCAGGTCGCGCGTCTGTTCAGCTACGTCCGCCCGTACTGGCCGATCATGACCCTGGCGGCCTTCGCGCTGCTGCTGACCTCGGGCATCGGCCTGCTCTTCCCCTGGGTGATGCAGAACCTGGTCGACGCTGTGTTCGCCAAGAGCGACGGCAGCGAACTCAACCGCATCACGTTGCTGCTCGTCGCCGCCTTCCTGCTCAACTCGCTGTTCCGCTTCGTGCAAGGTTATGCGTTGGCCTGGGTGGGCGAGCGCGTCGTCGCCGATCTGCGCCGCCAGACCTACGCGCGGCTGCACATGCTGGGGCTGCGCTTCTTCAATGAAAGACGCGTCGGCGAACTGATTTCGCGGCTGGCGTCCGACGTCAGCGTTGTGCGCGCGGCGTTGACCAACAACGTGGTCGAGGTGCTCGGCCAGACCGTGCTGTTCGTCGGGTCGCTCGTGCTGATGCTGACCCTCAACTGGCGGCTCTCGCTGTTCATCCTCGCGCTTGCGCCCGTGATCTCGATCGGCGCCGTGGTCTTCGGCCGCCGGCTGCGCGGGCTGTCGACGACCGTGCAGGATCAGATCGCCGAGGGCAACGCCGCCGCCGAGGAGGCGCTGGCCAACGTGCGTGTGGTGAAAGCCTTCACGCGCGAGGGCTTCGAGACCAGCCGCTACAACGCCGTCGTGCAATCGGCGCTGCAAGCGGCCATGCGGGTCACGGCCTGGCGCTCGGCCTTCGGTTCGACGATGGCCTTCCTGGGCTTTGGCGCGATCGCGGCCATCCTGTGGTTCGGCGGACAGGAGGTGCTGGCCGGTCGGCTCTCGGCCGGTTCGCTCGTCGCCTTCCTGGTCTACGGCGCCAACATCGGCGCCGCGCTTGGCACCTTCGCCGGGCTGTATGCGCAGATCCAGGAGGCGCTCGGCGCAAGCCGCCGCGTCTTCGAATTGCTCGACGAACAGCCCGACATCGCCGACGCGCCCAACGCCGTCGCGCTCGACCACATCCAGGGCCGGGTCACCTTCGCTGACGTGTCGTTCAGCTACAACGACGCGTCAGCCTCCGATCCGGCGCTGGCCCAATCGCCCACGGACACGCCCCGCGTCCTGCACGACATCACGCTCGAGATCCAGCCCGGCGAGGTGCTGGCCCTGGTCGGGCCGAGCGGCGCCGGCAAGACCACGCTGTTCAACCTGATCCCGCGTTTCTATGACCCGACGGCCGGCGCCGTGCGCGTCGACGGACACGATTTGCGCGATCTGACGCTGGGTTCGCTCCGCGGCGCGATCGGCATCGTGCCGCAGGAGACCCAGCTCTTCTCGGGGACTGTGCGCGAGAACCTGCGCTACGGCCGGCTCGACGCGAGCGACACAGAAATCGAGGCGGCGGCGCGCGCCGCCAACGCCGCCGATTTCATCGAGAAGCTGCCCGACGGCTACGACACGCGCGTCGGCGAGCGCGGCGTCAAGCTCTCCGGCGGCCAGCGCCAACGCGTGGCCATCGCGCGCGCCATCTTGAAGGATCCGCGCATCCTGCTGCTCGACGAAGCCACCTCGAGCCTCGACTCCGAGTCGGAACAACTGGTGGCCGAGGCGCTCGATCGCTTGATGCGCAACCGCACGACCGTGATCATCGCGCACCGTCTGTCCACCGTGCAGCGCGCCGACCGCATCGCCGTGCTCGAGGCCGGTCGCCTTGTGGAACTCGGCGCTCACGCCGATCTACTCGCTCGCGATGGGCTGTATGCCCGGCTGTACCGTCTGCAGTTCACGGAGAACATGGGCGCGGGGAACGCGGTGGCCTGACGGCACCCGCGTCCCATTGCGCCTATGCACCGACCGCCAGAGTCAGGACATAGAGGGCGTAGCCGCCCAACAGCGCGGCTCCTTCCCAACGTTGGATCTGGCGCGGCCGAGCGCAAACCCAGAAGCAGATCAAACCCGCGAGCATCATCGCCGGGAGATCCAGCCTCAGCGTCTGCGGCGAAACCGGCAGCCCGTTTGGCGCGGCAATCGCCGTCACGCCAAGTACGCCCAGGGTGTTGAAGATATTGCTGCCGACAACGTTCCCGACGGCGATCTCACGCTCCCCGCGCCAGGTGGCGACCAACGAGGCCGCCAGTTCGGGCAGCGATGTCCCGAGCGCCACGACGGTCAATCCGATCACGCGTTCACTCACGCCGGCCCAGTGCGCGAGGTCGATCGCGCCGGCCACCAGACGATCCGCGCCAAGCAACAACAGACCCACGCCAAGGGCGACCCAACCTACCGCGGCCGCCGTTTGAGCGAACGCGGGCCGTGGGCCTGGCGGCGTCTCCCCATGGTCGCGCTCGGCCCGGCGTGCCGACTGCGTCACGGCGATCAGATACGCGACAAGCCCCGTCGCGAGGAGAACCCCGTCCGCCACCGCATACGCGCCGTCCGCGCCCAGCACCCACATGCAGCCGAGGAGCAGCGCCATGACGCGCACGTCGAAGCGTGCCAGTTGAGCCGGCACGTGCAAAGGCGCCAGCAACGCCGCCAACCCCAGGATCAGACCGACGTTGGCGATATTGCTGCCCGTCACGTTTCCGACGGCCAAAGCGACATCGCCGCCTAGAGCGGCACGCAGGCTCACCGCCAGTTCCGGCGCGCTCGTCGCGAACGCCACAACCGTCAGACCCGCCACAAGCGGCGAGACACCCGCTGCCTGCGCCAGACGCCCGGCGCCGCGTACCAACCGATCGCCACCGACGAGCAGAGCGGCGATCCCCATGAACAACCAAACGATCGAAAGCCACATCGTGTATCCCCCTTGTGAAGCCGACTCTCCCAACCGGCCGCGCCAACTCCTTCCGCTGACCACATGGGACAAATAAAAAGAGACGGCGCAACCTGATTGTTGTGACCGTCTCCACCTAGCCGGCGTCTGCACCGGCGGGTATGCGATTGGCGATCGGCATCTTTGGCCGATCGCGCGCCATGACTGTATCAAAACACCGATCGTGCGTCAACTCGCCGACGCAATTGGGCCCCTGACGAAGCGCGCCGATGTGCACGGGCGACCGGTCAGGCACTTCACGATTGAGGCTTGATCTCGCACACGGATTCCACGGATGGCACGGATCGTCACGGATCACGCGGGATCTTGATTCAACGACTCCGCGCCATCCGTGTACATCCGTGGAATCCGTGTACCTGATCGGCTGGGAGAGGCCCACATCGGATCATGTAGCGGATCAACGGATAAAACGGATGGATGCCTGACAGCCTGTATACAACGCGACCGACATGTGGCCACGCAGGCAGCGCCGCGATCGGCTATATGGGGCGCGCTGTGGTCCTCAGGCGCTTGTCCGTTTCATCCGTTGATCCGTTATCTCATCCGTTGTCAATCCCGTTGTGGCGGGAACGGTCCGGTTTTGCCAACGGTATCAACGTGTGCTTGCACACCCGCATCGCCGCGGCTCGGATTGGCGGCCCGGCACACTACAATGAGGCCATGTCTGTTCGGGCATCGTGGGCACACCCATGAACGCCGGTTGGTTTGTCCTGCTGATCCTCGCGGCCGCCTTGCTCGCCGGATTGTATTGGGAGATGGTGCTGTGCGAGGGCGCGCACCTCGGTCCGCGCGTGGTGGCCGCGACCTACGACTGGGTCGCCGACCGCTACGACGTCGGCATCAAGAAGTTCGATCCGGCCACCGAATCCGCGATCCTCGGCCTGCCGCTGACGACCGCCCTGATCGAGGTCGAACAACCGCGCGTCCTCGATCTCGCTTGCGGCACGGGCCGGGCGGCGCGCGCGTTGTTGCGCGAACTGGCCTTCGACGGCACCGTGGTCAACCTCGACCTGGCCCGCCGGATGTTGCGGGTCGGGCGCGCGACCCTGCCCGAATGGTCGACCGAACGAGCCGCGTGGGTCAACGCGCCGGTCGATCGGCTGCCGTTCGCCGATGCCGCCTTCGACGCCGTGGTCTGTCTGGAAGCGCTCGAGTTCGTCCCAGACAGCGACGCCGTGCTGCGCGCCGCGCTACGCGTGCTGCGGCCGGGCGGCGTGCTGCTGATCACGCACCGCGTCGGTTGGAACGCGCGCCTGATCTTCGGTCATCATCTCTCGCGCGCCGACTTCGCGGGGCGCCTCGCGCACCTCCCGCTGACCGACATCCGTATCGAGCGCTGGCAGGTCGAATACGACCTGGCGTGGGCGGTGAAGGGCGCTGACGCCGAGGGCGCGGGAGCGCACGGAGCATAGGGGCGGGTTCGCTCTCCGCACCCGCGCACCCGCGCTCCTGCGCTCTCGCGCTCTCGCGCTCTCCCCGCGCCACCCGGGTGGTATCATTCCGCGACATCGCCTATGACACACTTCAACTTGCTGGTGATCGGATCGGGTCCGGCCGGCGCCAAGGCGGCGGAGCAGGCCGCGCGGTTGGGCAAGTCGGTGGCTCTGATCGAACACGCCCCGCGACTGGGCGGCAACGGCATCAGCACCGGCACCGTGCCGTCGAAGACGCTGCGCGAGACCGCTGCCTTCCTGCAGTCGCTGCGGCGGCGCGCGATCCCGGGCCTGACCTATCAGGTCGATCCCGAGCTGAGCCCGGCCGACCTGATGTACCGGCGCCAGATGGTGCTCACGGCGGATTGGGGTCTGATCCAGCGCAACGTCGACCGCTACAAGATCGAAGTCATCCGCGGGCATGCGCAATTCCAGGACCCGCACACGCTGGTCGTGAACGGCGCGGAGGGCGAGCGCACGGTGACCGGCGACGTCATCGTCGTCGCGACCGGCTCGACGCCGCATCACCCGTCGGGCGTGCCGTTTGCCGACCCGCGGGTGTACGATGCCGCGCGCATCGGCGAAATGGATCGGCTGCCGCGGCGCGTGGTCGTGCTCGGCGCCGGCGTGATCGGGCTCGAGCTGGCCGGCGTGTTCATGGCGGTCGGCGCCCAGGTCACGGTCATCGAGTTGAGCCAGCGTGTGCTGGCGGCGGCCGACGATGAACTCGCCGAGCAACTGCGGCGCGCCATGGAAGACCAGGGCGTCAGCTTCTGGCTGGGTGAACCTCTCGTCGACGTGACACCCGGCCCCGATGGGCTGCGCGTCGGGCTGCGCAACGGCCTTTCGGTGGCCTGCGACACGCTGCTGGTCGCCGCCGGTCGCCGCGGCCACACGCACGGCCTGGGTCTGGAGACCATCGGGATCACCGTCAACGAGCACGGCTTCGTGCCGGTCAACGGGCATTATCAGACCGTCGTGCCGAACGTCTACGCGGCCGGCGACGTCATCGGCGGCTACTCGTGGGCGGCCACGTCGATGGAGCAGGGGCGCTCGGCCGTGCGCGCCGCTTTCCTCAATGAGACACCGCGCGTGCGCGTGATCCCGCGCTGTATCTACACCCTGCCCGAGATCGCGTCGATCGGGCCGACCGAGGAAGAACTCAAGCAGATGGGCGAGCCGTACCTCGTCGGGCGCGCCAGCGTGGCCGAGAACCCGCGCGGCCAGATCACGGGCGACAGCTTCGGGCTGGTCAAGGTCCTTTTCGCTCCGGCCGACAAGAAGGTGCTGGCTGTGCACTGGCTCGGCGAGGGCGGCGCCGAGCTCATCCACATCGCGCAGCGCGTGATCGACGCCGGTGGCACGCTCGAACACCTGGCGGAGCCGCCGTACGCGTACCCGTCGCTGGCCTCGATGTACGAGCAGGTCGCGTTCAACGGCCTCGAACATTGGGCGCGCTGGCGCGAGTGGCACAAGTAGCGAACGCACCCAGCCATGAAGTTCGTGCGCTATCGTTTCGAAGGCCATATCGGGTACGGCGTGTTGGAGGATGACTTCGTCCAGCCGCTGATCGGCGAATTGTTCGGGTCATACACCCGCGGCCAGGGTCAGATCCGCGCGAGCGACGTCACACTGCTCGCCCCCTGCACCCCCGGCAAGATCCTGAGCTTCACCCAAAACTACGCCGACCGCGCCCGCGAAGTCGGCATGGCGACGCCGCCTTTCCCCTTGCTGTCGCTCAAACCGCCGAGCGCAGTCTGCGGCGTCCACGACATCGTCCGGCTCCCGCCGCAAAGCACGCGCGTCGATTACGGCGCGGAACTGGCGGTCGTGATCGGGCGGCGCGGGCGCTGGATCGCGGTCGAAGAGGTCGCGCAATACGTGCTCGGCTACACCTGCGCCAACAACGTCATCGCGCGCGACCTGGTCGAGCTCGACGGCTCTTGGATCCGCGGCGGCGGTTTCGACACATTCTGCCCGCTCGGCCCGGCGATCCAGACCCATCTGGCCCTGGCGGACACGCTGGTACAATGCCGCGTCAACGGGCAGACGCGTCAGATGACCTCGACGCACGATTTGCTCTTTGGCGTGCCGCAGCTCATCGCGTTCGCGTCGTCAGTGATGACGCTCGAACCCGGCGACGTCGTGCTGACCGGCACGCCGGCCGGCGCCGGTCCGCTCGCGGCCGGAGATGTGATCGAGGTCGAGGTCGAAGGCGTCGGAGTGCTCCGCAACACCGTGGCCGCCGAACCCCATCAACGGGTTCCCGGCCCCTCATGAGGCGAGGTGCAGGATGGGTCTCAAGCCAGACAACTGGATCCGCAAGATGGCGCACGAGCAAAAGATGATCGAGCCGTTCGTGGACACGCAGGTCCGCTCCGGCGTGATCAGCTACGGCGTCTCGTCCTACGGCTACGACATCCGGGTGGCCGACGAGTTCAAGATCTTCACCAACGTCTTCTCGGCCGTCGTCGACCCCAAGCATTTCGACCCGCAGGCCATGGTCGACTTCAAGGGCGAGGTGTGCATCATCCCGCCGAACTCGTTCGTGCTCGCCCGCACGGTCGAGTACTTCCGCATCCCGCGCAACGTGCTGACGGTGTGCGTCGGCAAATCGACCTACGCGCGCTGCGGCTTGATCGTCAACGTCACGCCCTTCGAACCCGAGTGGGAGGGCTTCGTGACGCTCGAGATCAGCAACACGACGCAGCTCCCGGCCCGCGTCTACGCCAACGAAGGCATCGCCCAGGTTCTCTTTTTCGAGGGCGATGGCCCGTGCGACATCTCCTACGCCGACAAGAAGGGCAAATATCAGAAGCAGCAATCGATCGAGTTGCCGAAGCTCTAAGATCGTGGAGCGTGAAGCGCCGCAGCGTGGAGCGAGAAGCGCCGTCGACCGGCGCATAGCCGTCCTTGCGCTGGCGGGGCTGGTCGCGTGCACGCCGTTCGGGCCGATCGGGCCGACAGCCACCCCGACCGTGGGCATGGCGTCGGCGACGCTGGGGGCGGCGACCGAGAGGGCGGCCACCGAGAGGGCGGCCACCGAGAGGGCGGCGACCGAGAGGGCGGCCACCGAGAGGGCGGCGACCGAGAGGGCGGCGACCGAGAGGGCGGCCACAAGGGCCGCCCCAACAGGGGCCGCCCCAACGGCCGCCCCAACGGCCGCCCCCACCGACGCTCAGACGAGCACTCCCACAGTCACGCCGACGAGCTCCCCGACGCCCACGATCCCGACCGACACGGTCGTCGAGCGCGGCGTGGCCATGCCGGGCTTTTCGGTGACGGTCTACGGGCAGGTGTTCCGCCCGACCGCGCTGGAATTCGGCCCGGACGGTCGCCTGTACGTCGCGTCAACCAACGCCGTGGTGTACGCACTGGCCGACACCGACGGCGACCGCCGGGCGGACAAGACCTCGACCTTCGTCAGCGGCGTCAAGGTGCCGCTCGGCCTGCTGTGGATCGGCGCCCAGCTCTACGTCTCCTACAACGAGCTGGGCGACGGCCGCGTGACGGCGTATTCGGACATAGACGGCGACGGCCGCGCCGAGACCCACGACGCCATCGTCACCGGTTTGCCCAGCGGCGGCCGGCACCAGAACGACGATCTGGTGCTCGGGCCCGATGGGTACATCTACCTTGGGATGGGCTCGACCTGCGATGTGTGCGTGGAGGCCGACCCGCGCTCGGCCGGCATCCTGCGCTTCAAGCCCGACGGCTCCGGCCTGACCCAATACGCGCGCGGTCTGCGCAACCCGTTCGGCCTGGCCTTCAACGCCGCCGGCGACCTGTTCTCGACCGACAACGGCCGCGATGATCTTGGCCGTGACGCGCCGCCCGAGGAACTCAACCACATCGTCGCCGCCGGCGACTACGGCTGGCCGACGTGCTACGTCGGCGCGACCGACCCGGCGTGCGCGGCCGTCGTGGCGCCCGTCGCGACTTTCACGCCGCGCTCCTCGGCCGACGGCCTGGTCTTCTATGACGGCGCTGCCTTTCCGGAGGCGTTCCGCGACAACGCCTTCGTGGCCGTGCTCGGCTCTTACGTCTACACCGATCTCCCGCGCGGTATCGCGCGTGTGCGCCTGCACAGCGAAGGCGACGCCTATGCCGCCGACCCGCCCGAATGGCTGCTCCAGTTCGATCAGCAGGGCCGCCCGCTCGACGTCACCGTCGGCCCAGACGGTGCGCTGTATGTCGCCGACTATGAGATGGGTGAGATCTTGAGGATCAGTTACGGAAGACCGTGAGCGGCGCCGCCCGTGACAAACGGGCCTATAGCGCGCAGGACCGCCCCGCGCTTTCGCGCTCCGTCCGTGTCGTCTGGAGCGCTCAACCTCGCGCAGCAGGGTACGACTTTCGCCGCCGGGTCACCCCGTCGGGAACGGGTTCCGCTCCTTGAACCCCGCCTGGTGCCAGTATGGATAGGTCTTCGGCCGCTCGCTGGCCCGATCCAGCCGCGTGACGTGCTCGGCGTCGAGCGACCAGCCCACCGCCCCGAGGTTGTCGAGCAATTGCGCTTCGGTGCGCGCCCCGATGATCAGGGTCGACACGGTCGGTCGCTGCAGCAACCAGTTGAGCGCGATCTGCGGCACGGTCTTGCCGGTCTCGCGGGCCACGGACTCGAGCGCGTCGATCACGCCGAACAGTAGCTCATCGGGGATCTGTGGACCGATGTCGACCACGCGCTGGCTGCGCAGCCGCGACCGCTCGGGCAGCGGCTGGCCGCGGCGGATCTTGCCGGTCAGCCGGCCCCAACCCAACGGGCTCCAGACCACGCAGCCGACGCCCTGATCCAGGCCGAGCGGCATCAACTCCCACTCATAGTCGCGGCTGACCAGCGAGTAGAAAGCCTGATGTGCCACATAGCGCGTCCAGCCATGGCGATCGGCGATGGCCAGCGACTTCATCAGATGCCAGCCCGAGAAGTTCGAGCAGCCCAGGTAACGGATCTTGCCGGCGCGCACCAGATCGTCGAGAGTGCTCATCGTTTCCTCGATCGGCGTGCGCGCGTCGAAAGCATGAAGTTGAAATAGATCGATGTAATCGGTGCCGAGACGGCGCAGACTGGCATCGATCGCGCGGATCAGGTGAAAGCGTGACGAGCCGACGTCGTTGGCGCCCGGCCCACGACGAAACGTGGCCTTGGTCGAGATCAAGACTTTGTCGCGTCGGCCGGCGATCGCCTTGCCCAGGAACTCCTCCGACTCGCCGCCGGCATAGCCGTCCGCGCTGTCGAAGCAGTTGAGACCGTGGTCCAGACAGATGTCGACGAGTCGTCGCGCCTCATCGGCGGTCGTCCCGCCGAAATCCTCGATCTTGCCGCCGAACGTGACAGTGCCGAGCGAGAGCACGGGCACCTTGAAGCCGGAGTTGCCTAAGAAACGGGTTTCCATGAGGTCTCCTGTTGGGGGATGCGGGGCCGATGCGGCGAATGAACGACAGGACAAGCAGGGTGGTCACAAGGGCCGCCCCTACGAGGTGCCGCCATTGCCAACGTGCGCAACGACGACTCACGCACGAAACGTCAACCGATGACGCTGACCTGCACGCCTTGTCGATCGACCGGGAGGACGAACGTGCGGCTGTTCAGCCCGCACTCAGCAAACGCGCGCCGCATGGCATTGGCGATGGCGTCGTGACCGCGCGCCGCAAAGGCGATCACCGACGGCCCGGCACCCGAGATCGCCAACGCCGCCGCGCCGGCCTGACGCGCCGCCGCGCATACCTCGTCAAAGCCCGGGATCAAGCGCTTGCGGTACGGCTGGTGCAGCCGGTCATTCATCGCGAAGCGCAGCAACTCGTAATCGCCGGACGTCAGCGCCTGGACCGTGAAGACCGCGTGGCCGAGGTTGAAGATCGCGTCCTTGAGCGGAACTTCCTGAGGCAGGATGCGGCGCGCTTCGGCAGTCGAGAGCTTGAAGTCCGGCAACACGACGGCCACCGTCAACGGCGGGACGTCGAGCCGGCGCACAAGCAGCTCCTCCTCGGCCGCGCTGACCAGCGTCAGCCCGCCGAGGATCTGAGCCGCGACGTTGTCGGGATGGCCCTCGATGCCGTGCGCGATCCGCACCAGCGCCTCGCGCGACAGCCGCGCGTCGATCAGGGCGTTGGCCGCCACCACGCCGCCGACGATCGCGGCCGCCGAGGACCCCATCCCCGAGCCCGGCGGCACAGCGTTGACGGCGTGGATGCGCAGCCCGGACGGCCGTCGGCCAACGTGCTCGAAGACCGCCTCGGCCGAACGATAGACCAGATTGGTCGTGTCGGTCGGGATGTCCTCGGCGCCCTCGCCCTCGACGTCGATCTCGACGCCCTGACGCGTCTCGAAGAACTCGACCGTGTTGCGCAGGCTGAGCGCCAGGGCCAGCACATCGAAGCCGGCGCCGAGATTGGCGGAGGAGCAAGGGACGGTGACGGTGACTTTTCGCATGGCGGTTCCCCGGGCGAGTTGAGCACTTCGCCCGGTTCCCAAACGTGTGGGCGCGATTTTATCAGACGGACACCTTTCAATGCCCCAAGATTCGATGCGGCACGTACGGCGCTTCGAGCGCCGCGACCACGTCGGGCGTGAGCTTGAGCGTCAAGGCAGCCAGCGCGTCGTCGATCTGGTAGGCCTTCGAGGCACCGATGATCGGCGCGGTGACGCCCGGTTTGTGCAACAGCCAGGCCAGCGCCAACTGCGCCGACTTGACGCCGAGCTGGGCGGCCACTTCAGCGCATCGATCGGCGACGGCGAAGTCGGCGTCGCTGTAGTACATGGCGTGCGCGAACGCGTCGGTGTCGGCGCGCGTGGTCGCGCCGGTCTTGTCGCGGCGCCGATTGCCCGCCAGGAAGCCGCGCGCCAGCGGGCTCCACGGGATCAGGCCGACGCCCTGGTCGAGACAAAGCGGGATCATCTCGCGCTCTTCCTCGCGATACACCAGGTTGTAGTGGTTCTGCATGGTCACAAAGCGCGACCAGCCGCGGCGTTCGGCCACATGCTGCGCCTTGGCGAACTGCCAGGCGTACATCGACGACGCGCCGATGTAACGCGCCTTGCCCGCGCGCACGACGTCGTTGAGCGCCTCCATCGTCTCCTCGATGGGTGTCTGGGGATCCCAACGATGGATCTGATACAAATCGACATGATCCACGCCAAGACGGCGCAACGAGGCATCGATGCCGTCGAGGATGTGCTTGCGCGAGAGGCCGCCCTGGTTGGGGCCGGGGCCCATCGGGTTGAAGACCTTGGTCGCGATCACGAGTTCATCGCGCGGCGCCAGGGTCTTGAGCGCGCGCCCCGTGATCTCCTCGCTCACGCCAAGCGAGTACATGTCGGCCGTGTCGAAGAAGTTGATCCCCGCCTCATAAGCCTGGCGGATCAACGGAAGGCTGGCCGCCTCACCCAGCACCCAATCACGCCAGGCGGGGTCGCCGTAGGTCATCATGCCGAGACACAGGCGCGAGACCTTGAGGCCGGTGGTGCCCAGTCGCACGTAATCCATATCGACTCCTGTGTGTGGCCGCAAGCGTGCCGGCGTCATTCCCAATGCGAGGACGAGAGCCAGGCCAACCCGCGTTCGACCAGCTGAATGATGAAGTCGTCGCCGGGCGCCCGGTTCTCACGCAGCACATCGAGGTCGTCGCGCCCGACCCAGCGCCAGGTGGAGAAGCGGTCGGTTTCGAGCCGCGCCCGCTCGAGGTCGCCGTCGACGATCACGACGAAATCGGCCTCGCGCCGCGGACGGCCGTCGGTCGACCAGGCGTCCTCCCAATCGTAGACGTCGATCAGATGCAGGACGCGGCTCAAGCGCCAGCCGGTCTCCTCGGCGATCTCGCGTCCCAGAGCCTGGTGCAGCGTTTCACCGGCCTCGACGTGCCCGCCGGCGATATCCCAGCAGTTGGGGAAGAGCGCGCGATGCGGCGCGCGTTTTTGAACGTAGACGCGCCCGCGCGGGTCGGCGATCAGGGCGCCGACGCACCACAGCCGCCCGCTCTCGGCCAGCATCTCGGGCGCGACGGCGCGCACCAGAGCATCCGCGGTTGCCGGAGATTCGGACATCATCGCACGAGCAATCCCTCGAGCGCCGCGAGCGTGGCCGGGACGACCGGCGGCGCCGCGAAGTGCTCGGTCACGATCGCGGGGTCCTTCATGCCATGACCCGTCACGACGCAGACGACGCGTTTGCCGCGCACGTCCATCCGTCCGGCCCCGGTCTCCTGCAAAAGCCCGGCGGCGCCGGCGGCCGAGGCCGGCTCGCACCACACGCCTTCGGCGGCCAGGCGCTTCTGCATCGCCAGAATCTGTTCATCGGTCACGGCCACGATCGCGCCGCGCGACTCCTCGGCCGCCAACACGGCTTCCTCGCCGCGCGCCGGTCGCCCGATGCGGATCGCGGTCGCCACAGTCTCGGGTTTGTCGACGGGGTGGCCGAGCACGAGCGGCGCCGCTCCCGCCGCCTGGACGCCGAGCAATTGCGGCAGGTTCGGCGCGCGCCCGGCGGCGTAGTATTCGCGATAGCCGAGCCAATACGCCGTGATGTTGCCGGCGTTGCCGACCGGCAGACACATCCAGTCCGGCGCGCGGCCGCCGAGTTGATCGACGATCTCGAACGCGCCGGTCTTTTGCCCCTGGATGCGGTACGGGTTGATCGAATTGACGATCGCGATCGGCAGCCTCTCGCCGATCTGGCGGACGAGCGAAAGCGCGTCGTCGAACGAGCCCTGGATCTGGATCACGTCGGCGCCGTAGGCGACCGCGCCGGCCAGTTTGCCCACGGCGACCTTGCCTTCGGGGATCAACACCACGCAACGCAGACCGGCGCGCGCGGCATAGGCGGCCGCCGACGCCGCGGTGTTTCCGGTGCTCGCGCAGATCACGGTTTTGGCGCCGCTCGCGGCGGCCTCGGTCATGGCTCCGGTCATGCCACGATCCTTGAACGAGCCGGTGGGGTTCAATCCCTCGAACTTGGCGTACAGGTCGCACCCCAACTCGGCGCCGAGGCGCGGCAGCGGGATGAGCGGCGTATCACCCTCGTTGAGCGTGATCGGTTGCTGTTTATGCGGAAGGTCGAGCAGATCGCGATAGCGCGCGATGACGCCGGAGGTGGACATTCGGGCATTATACTGGGAGGACTTCCGCTTTCCAGACGAGCCCAACGTGTCCAATTCTCGAAAGCCCTCCGACCTCCGCCGTTACGAGAGCCAGACCACCCGCAACTTGGTGCTCGGCTTCTTCGGGCTGTTGCTGGTCGTCGGCGGCGGATTGATCCTGCTCTTCTACGGCCCGCTTGGCCTGGGCGCCGGGGTGTTGTGCATGGCCGCCGGCGCCGCGTTGTTTGGGCTCGTGCTGCTGGTCGTCTTCGCGTTCGGCTGGATCGCGGACTGGCTGGATCGTCGCGATCAATGAGGGCGATTCTAACCTTCGACCTGTCAGGTTCACTCGCGATTCGCGGTTTTTCAAGGGCTTCCAAAACGACGACTGCGGCGGATTTGCCGGAATTTCTAGCCTGAGGCGCGCCCGTCGACCATAAATCGGATCAAACCGAGCATTCAACTCGTTATTTTTTCGGATGTCGGGCGTGGCGTTACATGGAAGAATCCGCGTCGGAGCCCATGATGAACAACCTACACCGCTCGACGTACTTGGCCCTGATCGGAGTCCTGTCGCTCGGCCTGTTGGGCGCCGGCCCGGCGCCACAGGGAGCCAATCCGCCCGACCTCCCGTTGGCGACAGTGCCATCGGGCTTCACGGACGCGTTGGTCGCCGGGCTCGATAGCCCGACCGCCATCGCCTTCACGCCCGCGCCCGATCCCAAGCTCATCACCACCCGCCAGACCGGTCAGGCCGCGGTCTACGAACTCAGCGGCAGCCTGATCACCCAGGCCGTCGATCTCTCGACCGAGATCTGCTCGGAGTTCGAACGCGGTCTGCTCGGCGTCGCTGTCGACCCGGCCTTCGCCAGCAACCGCTTCGTCTACGTCTTCGCCAACTTCGGCCCCTGCGACTCCTCCAACGACGGTCGCGTCATCCGCTTCACCGTCAACCCGAACTGGACCTTCAGCGCCGCCTCCCGCACCACCATCATCGACAACATCCCGTCCCTCGCCGGCAACCACAACGGCGGCGACATCCACTTCGGCAAGGACGGCAAGCTCTACATCTCCGTCGGCGACGGCGGCACCGGCGGCGGCCCAGCTCAAGACAAGAGCACCATGGGCGGCAAGATCCTGCGCATCAACGCCGACGGCACGCCTGCCTCCGACAACCCCTTCTTCAACGAGGGTGGCGCCCAACGCTGCGGCGATGCCGACGGCGACACCGGCTCCGGCACCTGTCAGGAGATCTACGCCTACGGCCTGCGCAACCCCTTCCGCTTCGCCATGGACCCCAACGCCGTCGGCACCCGCTTCTTCATCAACGACGTCGGCCAGAGCACCTGGGAGGAGGTTGACGAGAACGTCGCCGGCGCCAACTACGGCTGGCCCGTCCGCGAAGGACCCTGCCCCATCGGCCAGGTCTGCACGCCCAACCTGCCCACGGCGGCGCCTTCGTGCCCAACAACATCGGCTGGCCGGCGGAATACACCAGTGCCTACCTCGTGGCAGACTATCCGTATGGCGTGATCTATCGGCTCAACCGGACGAGCCAGACGGGCACCGACCAGTACACGCGCTCGGTCTTCGTCAGCGCGCTCGGCAGCAGCAGCGCCACGGCGCTCATTTTCGGCCCGACCGCCTCGGGCGGCCAGGCGCTCTACTACACCAGCTACCAGAACGGCGGCCAGGTCCGGCGGGTCGTGTACACGGCCGCGAACCTGACCGAGAAGATGTGGCTGCCGGTCATCCGGCACCCGTAGGACCAAGTCCATGCACGTTGTGAAATATCCCGCGCTTCGTCTTGCTTTGATCGCGGCGCTATCGTTGAGCACGCTCGGATCGGCGCCGGCACCTCAACCGCAATCACTTGAAGGCGTTTTGGCGACCGTGCCATCAGGCTTCGCCGATACGTTGGTCACCGGGCTCGACAGCCCGACCGCCATCGCCTTCACGCCCGCGCCCGATCCCAAGCTCATCACCACCCGCCAGACCGGTCAGGCCGCGGTCTACGAACTCAGCGGCAGCCTGATCACCCAGGCCGTCGATCTCTCGACCGAGATCTGCTCCGATTGGGAACGCGGCTTGCTCGGCGTCGCTGTCGACCCGGCCTTCGCCAGCAACCGCTTCGTCTACGTCTTCGCCAACTTCGGCCCCTGCGACTCCTCCAACGACGGTCGTGTCATCCGCTTCACCGTCAACCCGAACTGGACCTTCAGCGCCGCCTCCCGCACCACCATCATCGACAACATCCCGTCCCTCGCCGGCAACCACAACGGCGGCGACATCCACTTCGGCAAGGACG
>JBGAJV010000067.1:0-33676 GCA_044224715.1 Anaerolineales bacterium
CGCCGCGGGTTCCTCAGGTGGCGGCCTTCCTGCGCGGCGATCTGGTGTACTGAACAAACGCGACGCGGCCCCCGTGCGGCGCGCCGACCGGTGGCCGCGTCGCGGTTGCCTCATCCGCCGCCGCGCATGGTCTGACGACGCATAAAGGCGTTGACGGCCTGCACGGCCGCGTCGTCGTCGCCTTCGAGGATCAGCATATCGCGGGGGATGCGGAACTTGCCGAGCGTCGCGGGCTCGAGTTCCAGGATCTGCGCGGTCCAGCCCGGGCCGGTCGCGTGGCGCGCGTCGTTCAGGGTGCCCCCGGCCGCGACCAGGTATTCGCCCAGCCGGTCGAGCGGCAGGTTGCGTAGCTCGAGCTCGAACCGCATGCGTCACCCGCCCGCCGAGGGCGGAAGCAACACGATTTGATCCGACTCACGCACGACCGTGTCGAGCCCGTTCAGCCACATGATGTTGCGGCCATGGACCAGGACGTGGACCAGCCCGGTCAGATCGCCCTGCCCGTCGAAGATCTTGTCGCGCAGCGCGGGCTGGGCGTCGACGACCGTGTGCAGCATCTCGCGCACGGTCTGGCCGTCGGTGAATGGGATCGACAGTTCCTTGGCGCCGGTCACGTCGCGTAGCGTTGCAAACAAGCGGATGGTCTTCATCACCGGCAATCCTATCGCGAAAAACAACTCAGGGCGCCGGGAAATCCCGGCGCCCTGGTTCTAGCGATACAGGAAGGAGCGGGGTCGCTCAGGCCAGGATGCCGAGCGCCTTGAGCTTCTCTTCCCCGACGACGCCACCGGCCCCCCAGCCGCGGAGCGCGTAGTATTCCTCGAGCATCTGATCGAGCTCGCACACGTGGCCCTCGGAACCGGGCATCGTGCTGGGCTCGTTCAGGAAGCGAGGCGGCAGCTTGTCGGCGCCGGGCTGTTCGCCGGCGAGCTGGTTGTAGTAGCGCTCCAGGTTGTAGACGCGCTCGCCCGTGGCGAGGACGTCGTTGGCCGAGAAGCCGGGAAGCCCCACGACGGCCGCGTACTGCAGCGCGTATTCCTCGGGCCCTTCGGCGAAGGCGCTGAACTTGCAGAGATCCAGCGAATCGCTGAAGGCGTGGATGTCCTGCAGCAGCTTGAGCAGCTCGCCCTTGCCCTTCCAATCGAGCGGGTTGGTCTTCAGACCGATGACGCCGAGCTCGCTGGCCGGGCTGTAGCCGCGCAGGTGGCAGGCGCCGCGGTTGCTGGTGGCGTAGCCCAGGCCCATGCCCTTGAGGCCGCGCGGGTCGTAGGCCGGGATCGACTGGCCGCGGACCGCCATCGCGATCTCCGGGTGGCCGTAGTGCGCGGCGATCCGGGTGACGCCCTCGGCGAGCACATCGCCCAGGCCCTTGCGGAACGGCGTCTGCTCGATGAGCTTGACCATGTGCGCGTGGTCGCCCCAGGCGAGGTTCTCCTGGCCGTCCCAACCCTTCTGGCTGACTTCCATGTAGGTCGCCAGACAGTTGCCCATTTCGATCGTATCCATGCCGTACTTGTTGCACAGATAGATCATGTAGGCGATCGACTCGCGATTGCCGTTGCCCGAGTGCGCGCCGAAGGCCCAGGCGGTCTCGTACTCGTAGCTCTCGGTGCGGATCTTCTCGCCGTTGTACGTGACTTCGACTTCCTTCTTGCAGGCGACCGGGCAGGCGTGGCAGGTCGGCTCGGAGACGAGGATGGTCTCGCGGATCTTCTCGCCGCTGATCTCTTCGGCCTCGGCGAACGAGGTCACCTGGCTGTTGCGCGTCGGGAGCGCGCCGATGCTGGCCGTGATGTTCATCAGCACGTTCGTGCCGTAGAGGCTCAGGCCGCCCTTGCGCGGGGCCGTGATGTTCTTCTCGTCCATGATGGTGGCCAGGGCCTTCTCATGGGCTTTCTTGAACGCCTCGGTGTCCTGCGCCTCAGTGTAGTTGCGCGGCGCCTTGACCACGATGGCCTTGAGCTTCTTCGACCCGCCGACGGCGCCCGTGCCGCCGCGGCCGGAGGCGCGGTCGTTCTCGTTGATCCACGCCGCGAACTTGACCAGGTTCTCACCGGCCTGGCCGATCGCGATCACGGTGAGGTCCTTCTCACCGTACAGGCCCTGCATGTGCTTGATCGTCTCGTGAACGTCCTTGCCCCAAACGTCGCTGGCGTCCTTCAGCTCGGCCTTGCCGCCCTCGACGTACAGGTAGACAGGCTTCTCCGAAACGCCTTCGAAGATCAGGCCGTCAAAGCCGGCCCAGCGCAGACGCGCGGCCGACCAGCCGCCGTGGTGGCTGTCGGTCACGGTGCCCGTCAACGGGCTCTTGGTGACGACCGCCATACGGCCGCTCATGTTGGCCTTCGAACCGGTCAACGGTCCGTTCATGAAGCACAGCAGGTTCTTGGGGCCGAGCGGATCGCACGTCGGGTCCGCCTCAAGCATGTAGCGCACGCCAAGGCCGCGCGCGCCGATGTACTTGAGCGCCCACTCTTCCGGGACACCTTCGTAGCGTACCTCGCCCGTGCTGAGGTTGATGCGTCCGATGTGGTTTGCGTACCCTCCAAGCGTCATGGCTGCCTCCCTGATTTGAGATGGTGGATCGTGTGTCGAGATTGGGGACCTGTGCCGTATAATCTACCCTGCCCAGCCGGCTATTCCAGGCTGGAATAGCGAGGCGCTTCCCGACGTCTGAACCCGTCAGGCCTATTCGCGGATGCCCAAACTCACCCCCGAACCCGTGTTTCTCGGATTACTGGAAGCCCAGACCTCCTACGGCTACCATCTGCTCGACCAGTTCCGCTCGACGGAGCAGCTCGGTCGGATCTGGAACCTCGGCACCAGTCAGCTGTACGCCATCCTCAAGCGCCTGGAGCGCGAGGAGCTGATCGAGGGGCGCGAGGAGTCGCGACCCGATGCGCCGATGCGCACGGTCTATTGGCTCACCGACCGCGGGCGCGAGCTCCTGTACCGGTGGCTCAACGATCCCAACCCGTCGGCCAGCACCCGGAACATCCGCACCGAGTTCCTCAGCCGGCTGCACATCGCCGATCTTCTGGGGCAACCGACCGGCGACATCGTCGAAGCCCAGAAGCGGGCCTGTGTCCGCTACCGCGACAGCCTGATCGCCGAGCACTCCGACGCGGTCGGGCGCATCACCGGCCTCGCGCTCGACCTGCGCCGGCGCGAACTCGACGTGATCCTCGAATGGTTGGACACCTGCCGCCGCCCGCACCGATCGATACCCGCCTCGCGCGCCAACGGCCACCGCAACGCGGGATCGCAAAACCACTGAACGCAGCCCATGGCTCAAGACTCCCTGTTCTTCACCGTGAAGTCGGTCGCTGACGCGCTCGAGATGTTGCGACGCGAGACCCCCGCCCTCGCCCGCAGCGAACGACTGCCGACCAAGGCAGCCGCCGGCAGGGTCGTCGCGCGCGCGCCGCGGTCGCCGGTCGAGCTGCCGAGCTTCCGCCGCAGCGCGATGGACGGCTTCGCGGTTCGCGCCAGCGACACCTTTGGCGCGTCGGACTCGCTGCCGGCGTACTTGACCCGCGTCGGCGAGGTCCGCATGGGCGAGCAGCCGACCGTGGCGGTCGCGTCGGGGCAGGCGGTCGAGGTCGCCACCGGCGCGATGCTGCCCGAAGGCGCCGACGCGGTCGTGATGGTCGAGCGCACCCAGCCGTTCGGCGCCGATCAGATCGAAGTGCTTGCGCCGGTCGCGCCGGGCGAACACGTCGTGCAGATCGGCGAAGACGTGGCGCTGGACGCCCCGATCCTGCCGGAAGGTCGGCGTCTGCGTCCGCAGGATCTCGGCGGGCTGTTGGCCGTCGGGATCACGCACGTCGATGTCGTGGCCCGCCCACGCGTCCACATCCTCAGCTGCGGCGACGAACTCGTCTCGCCCGACGCAGCGCCGGGCGTCGGCCAGATCCGTGACATCAACGCCGCGATGCTGGCCGCGCTCTTCGAGGCGGCCGGCGCAGAGGCCACCACCCACGGGATCGCGCGCGATACGTTCGAAGACACGCTGGCCAAAGCGCGCGAGGCGTTCGTCGATGCCGACCTGCTCGTCATCTCCGCCGGCAGTTCGGTCAGCGCTCGCGATCTGACCAGCGCGGTCATCGGCCAGCTGGGCGCGCCGGGCGTGCTCCAGCACGGCCTGGCCGTAAAGCCCGGCAAGCCGACCATCCTGGCCGTCTGCGGCGGGCGGCCGGTTATCGGTCTGCCGGGCAACCCGGTCTCGGCCCTGCTCGTCGCGCGCCAGATCGTGGCGCCCCTGATCGCGCACCTGCTCGGGGCTCAGCCCGAGTGGGCGGCCCACGTGCGGGCCACGCTGACTCAGAACATCGCCAGCACGACGGGGCGCGAAGACACGGTGCCGGTGCGTTTGCGTCGCGGCGACGGACGGCTGGAGGCCGAGCCGGTCTTTGGCAAGTCGAATTTGATCTACACCTTGATCCGATCGGACGGCCTCGTCGTCGTCCCGCTCAATTCCAACGGGCTGCGCGCGGGGACCGAGGTCGACGTGACGATCATGTAGGGCGTCCCGGCCCATGCCCAGCGTCTTCGCGGAGTATCCATGTCCACCGAACGCAATGTGGCATTATCACGCCGCGGCCATGGACGGATACGCGGTGCACGCGGCCGACACTGTCGGCGCCACCGAGACGCGCCCGCTGACGCTGGCGGCGGCCCAGGTCAAGGTCGTGAACACCGGCGCGGCTCTGCCGCCGCTGTTCGACGCCGTGATCATGATCGAGAACGTCCAGGAACAGACGGATGGCATCACGATCACGGCGCCCGTCGCGCCGTGGCAACACGTGCGCATGCTCGGCGAGGACATGGTCGCCACCGAGATCGTCGTCCCGGCCGGGCACCGGCTGCGGCCGATGGATCTGGGCGCGATCGTCGGCTGCGGGCACACGCATGTCTTTGTGCGGCGCAGACCGCGCGTGGTCATCGTGCCGACCGGCAGCGAGTTGGTCGGCGCCGAGGGCGACCCGCAGCCCGGCCAGGTGATCGAATACAACAGCGTCGTGCTGGGCGCGCAGGTCGAAGCCGCCGGCGGCGACGCCGAGATCACGGCCATCTCGCCCGACGACCCGGGGGCGCTGGCGACCGCCCTGCAGGAGGCGCTCGAGCGCTCGCCCGATCTGGTGTTGATGCTCTCGGGCTCGTCGGCGGGCACGCGCGATTACACCTCGCGGCTTGTGCAACAGATCGGGCGGCTGCTCGTGCACGGCGTGGCGGTGCGGCCCGGGCACCCGGTGATCATGGGCGTGGCCGGCACCGGTGTGCCGATCATCGGCGTGCCGGGGTACCCGGTGAGCGCGGCGTTGACCGGCGAGCTCTTCGTCCAACCGCTGCTGGCGCGCTGGCTTGGCACGCAGCCCGACATCGAGACCCGCCCGCGGGCTCAGGCGACCCTCACGCGACGCCTCGCGTCGCCGGCCGGCGACGACGACTACGCGCGCGTGACAATCGCCGACATCGACGGACGCCTGCTCGCCACGCCGCTCAGCCGCGGCGCCGGCGTGATCACGTCGCTCGTCCGCGCGGACGGGCTGGCGCACATCCCGCGCTTCAGTGAAGGCGTCGACCGCGGCGGCAACGTCGACGTGATCCTGTATCGCTCGCTGAACGACATCCGGCGCACGGCGCTGATCACGGGCAGCCACGACCCGATGCTCGACCTGCTCGCGGGCGAGCTGGCGGCCCGCTTCCCCGGCAGCCGGCTGGCCAGCGCCAGCGTCGGGTCGCTCGGCGGCATCGTCGCGCTTGGGCGCGGCGAGACGCATCTGGCCGGGATGCACCTGCTGGATGCCGCCACCGGCGAATACAACCTGCCCGATCTGCGCCGCCAGCTCGCGGGTCGGGCCGTGCGCGTCGTCACGTTCGCGCATCGCGAGCAAGGCCTGATCGTCGCCGCTGGCAACCCGAAGGACGTGCGCGGCCTGGACGATCTGCCGCGCCTGCGCTACGTCAACCGCCAGCGTGGCGCGGGCACGCGGGTGCTGCTCGACTATCTGCTCAAGCAGCGCGGCCTCGCGCCGGAGACGATCGCGGGATACGCTCACGAGGAATACACGCACATGGCGGTCGCCGGCGCCGTGGCCAGCGGGGTCGCCGACTGCGGCATGGCGGTCCGCAGCGCCGCGATCGCGCTCGGTCTGGATTTCATCTCCATCGGCTGGGAGCGTTACGATCTGGTGGTGCCGGCGGCGCAAGCCGAGCATCCGATCGTGCAGCAGGTGCTGGCCGTCGTCGACGAAGACGCCTTCAAACGCCTGCTCGCGGCCCAGCCGGGCTATGCGATCCGCGAAACCGGGTGTATCGTTTTCGAGGGAACGTTGTGAGGTCCAGCGACTCGCATCAGGACAGGACGCGTATGAACCCCAAGTACAACATCTGGATCGAGAATGACGGCCACGTTGTGCTCAGCCCCTGGCGTGTTCGGCTGTTGGAGAAGATCGACGAGTTGGGATCGATCAGTTCGGCCGCCGCGGCGCTCGACCTGCAGTATCGCCGTGCGTGGGAGCGCGTGCGCGAGATCGAACGCGAACTCGGCACGCCGGTGGTGGTCACCACGATCGGCGGACACAAGGGGGGCAGCGCCAGGCTGACGCCCGGCGCCAAGGATGCCATCCAGCGATTCCGATCGTTCACCGACGGGCTGGAGGCCGAGATCACGCGGCGCTACACCTCGGCCTACGGGGAACCCTCCCCCGGCCGAGCACGCGCTCGCCGCCGTGAGCGCGCCGCCGCCGGTCACGATTGACCCACGTCATACCGACCCGGCGGCGACGCAACGACAACTGCCCGGCCCGCAGGGAAGCTAGACGAAAAACGGGGGGTGTCTGGATGGGGGCTTCGCCCCGAACCAGACACTCCCCGTTTTCGCCTTAACGCTTCGGACCGGGGCCGAACGGTCGTGCTCACAATACGGGTGACGTTCCAGCCCAGGCGGTCGGCGCGCTTACGGGCACTGGATCGCGCCCTGCGCCCACAAACAACCGCCGCAGGCCGGGAACGTGTTGTTCAGGCAGTCCATTTCATTCGATTCGGACATCTCGCAGCCGCCGCAGAACGTGCACGGCGCGAAGTCGAAGTTCTGGATCTTGCGGCGATAGGCCACGTAGCCCGGGTCCATCCACAGGTCCAGGACGCTGCGTTCGCGCACGTTCCCGATCACGTGGCTGAGGTTCTGTCGCGGCTTGCCGTGCAGATAGCTTTGGTGCGTGTGCATCAGCGGCCAGCACGGGCTGACGTCGCCGCTGTAAGCGATGGACATCGAGCCGCTCTCGATGTAATTGCAGACGTCGTTGGCCCCGCCCCAGCTGTTGCCGGCGTAGCTGACCGTGAACCCCGACTGGAAGGCCTGGAAGAGCGCGTCGCGCGTGAGCTCGCTGAAGTCCATCTTCGGCAGGCTCAGCCGCGGCACGTCACGCCCGGGCAGATACGCCACGTCGCGGAGCGCCCGCGTGTAGAGCATCTCGTCCTGCAGATCCTCGGTCACCGGTAGAACGTTGCTGACGCTGAAGTAACGCGCGCCGTGCTCGCGCCCGATCCGCAGCACCTGCGGCAGATCGGCGATATTGCGGCGCATCGCGACGAACGCGATGCCGATCGCCGGGCGCGCGTCGTGGCTGGCGGGTCGCATCTTGCGGAAGCGTTGCAGGTTCTCGAGCACGCGCGGCAGCTCGGCGCCGAGGCGGACGTCGGCGTAGCTTTCGGGCGAGGCGCCGTCGATCGACACCCAGAGCAGATCAAGCCCGGCGTCGATCAATTGACGGCTGCGCCCCTCGGTGAGCAGCGTGCCGTTGGTGATCATCTCGACGCGCCCGCCCAACGCCTTGGCCTGCGCCACCCAGGCGATCGTGCGTTTGTGATGGAGCGGTTCGCCGATGCCGCCGAAGTAGATCGTGGGCATGGGATTCAGCCCGCGCAACCCATCCAGGATGGCCGCGAACGTCTCGTCGGTCATGCGACCGCGGGTCTCATCCCACCCGTGCCGGAAGCAGGTCACGCAATCGAGGTTGCAGTCGATCGTCGGCTCGATGTAGACCTTCGCCAGGTTCGAGAGCGGGCGATGCAGGCGCAGCCCGTTATCGCCGATCTCGACGCGCACCTCGGCGCCCGGCCCGAGCCCGAACTGAGCGGCCAGACGCGCCGGCAAGACCAGCCGGCCCTGTTCGTCGACTTGAGCCCATTCGGACCGAGGCGGCGATGGCGGACGACTACGAAGGGCGGCAAAGCTGGACGAGTTCATGGGCAGATTCCTCGCATGACACGACACGTCGATGGTCAACCGGCGGACGGCGATCGGTCCAGGCCGACAGGGTCGCGGCCGTCCGATCGGGGAAGGACAGCGGTCAGGGCCGATTGGTCCGAGCCCCGGGCCGCCTGACACCTTGGGCAGGAGCAGTCGGGCGAATCGGTCGGAGCGCTGGCGCCCTGGTGCGGGCCAAGCAGGGCATCCAACAGCGCCGGCAGCCGCGGGTCGCAGTTTCGGTAATACACATGGCTGCCGACCCGATGGTCGTCGACCAGCCCGACCGACCGCAGAACCATCAGGTGCTGGGAAATCGCGGCCTGGCGCTGCCCCAGGACGGCTTCCAGATGGCACACACACGCCTCACCGTCGCGCAAGGCGACCACGATGCCCAGCCGCGTCGGGTGAGTCAAAGCCTTGAAGACCTGCGCCTGCGCTTTCCAAACCTGCATATTCGGCATTTTGAATACCGGATCTTCATAACTCGACAAAGTTCGTCTGACATCTGGCAAATGTCATCGGATCCCGTTAGTTTCGACGGACATAGCGACTCAGCGGGAGATTTGCGGCCAATCCGGGCCTGGAATCGGTGCATCGGCGCGCCCCGCCCAACCAAGACGCCAAGGAGGCAAACGCGAACGTTGGGTCTGGCGATCAGCCGACAGGGTGAGATGCAGTCGCGGGTTACGTCGACACCGAGTCGATCACCCAGGCTGTGAGGTCTTCGCTGCGGCCAGACCGCTTCAGAAATTGGAGGCCTCCAGATCAACGGCGGGCGATGTGGGATGCGGCAGGCGCACGGCCAGCTTGATCACCACTGGCCACGCAAGCAGGCTGGTCGCCGAGGTCAGGATGGTCATCACGCCCAACGCGACGATGGTGTTGTCCCAGGGCAGCGAGATCAGCACCATCCCAAGCGCGCCCATGAGAAGGTTGACGCAACCGATCACGGAGACCATCGAACCGGTGTCACCCGATTGCTGTTCGAGCATCAGGTTGGTGGAAGGCGGACGAATGAGGCTCCCGGCGATCGACGACGGCAGGATTCCCAGGGCGAAGACGTACGGCGCCAGATTCCCCAAGGACACCACCAACACCCCGCTGACCAGCGTGGCGAGGAAGCAGGCGCGGATGATCGTCTCGGGGTGGAAGCGGCGCGACAGGCGCATGTAGAGCATCGGCCCCAGGATCAAACACACGGCATTCAGGCCGAAGTAGTAGCTGTAGACCTGACTGCTCAGGTGAAAGCCATCCTGGTAGATGTATGTCGACGCCGTGACAAAGGCAAGACCCGAAACGCCGCCGAGCGAGAACAACAACAACAGCGCGGTGAAGCCGCGGTTCCGCAGCACGTTGCCGAGCCGGCCATAGGTGGCCAACAGGGCGCCGGTGTTGCGGGTTTGCAGGGTCTCCTCCAGCAGCACCGCACACAGCAGCGCGATCGCGCCGATCCCGGTCAGGGTCCAGAACACCCCGCGCCAGGACGTGACGCTGAGCAACGCGGCGCCGAACATCGGGGCCACGGCCGGCGAGATCATGGTCATCGACTGCACGATCGCCAGCACCGACTCGCGTTTTCGTCCGCTAAAGGTGTCTTTGACGATGGCCGAGGCCACAGCCCCGGCCGCGCTGCCGCCGAGCGCCTGCAACGCACGGAACGCGATCAACGCCGTGACGCTGGCTGTCACGGAACAGAGCGCGCTAGCGAGCACATAGGCCGAAAGCCCGATCAGGAGGATGGGCTTGCGGCCATAGCGATCGCTCAATGGCCCCCAGATCAGCATCCCCGCACTGAAGATGACGAAGAACACGGTGAGCGTCAGGTTGATCTGATCAGCCGGCGCCTGCAGGCTCTTGCTCATCGTCGGCAGCGCCGGCAGATACAGGTCGGTCGACAGCGGCACAAAAGCGGAGAGCAGGGCCAGCAGGACGATCAGGCCGCTTGACCCGAGATAGCGCTGGCGCGGTGATTGGGGGAGTTGATTGACCATCGTGTCTCGATTGTGCCTGACTGCGCGGTCAGGGTCGCCTCACGAAATGCACCCGTTCGCACGCCAAGAGTCACACATGCCGGTCGCGCCAAGACTGGCGAAAAGTGAGGCGGTGCGAGGGCCGGGGCTCCGACCCTCGCACCGCCTCGTTTTTCGCCCAAGTTCGCCTCGGATCGGTTAACGATCGATCGTGGACATCAACTCGGCGCTGTAACGCTGCCCGGAAATGCTGCCCGGCGGCAACGCCTCGTCGAGGGTCTTCATCTGGGCGGCGTCGAGGGTGACCGTCGCGGCGGCGACGTTCTCCTCCAGGTACTTCACCCGTTTGGTGCCCGGGATCGGCACGATATCGGTCCCCTTGTGCAACAGCCAGGCGATGGCCACCTGCCCCGCCGCAAGGCCCAGCGATCGCGCGATCTCATGCACGGCCTCCGCAGCGCGCAGGTTGGCGTCGAAGTTCGCGCCCTGATAGCGCGGATCGCCACGCCGGAAGTCGCCCTCCGGGAGGTCCTCGGCCCGCTTGACCGCGCCGGTCAGGAAGCCGCGCCCCAGGGGCGAGAACGGCACAAGACCAATGCCAAGTTCGCGCAGCACTGGGATGATGTCGGCTTCCAGGTTGCGCTCCCACAACGAGTACTCGCTCTGGAGCACCGACACCGGATGCACGGCATGGGCGCGTCGGATGGTCGCCACGCCGGCTTCGGACAGACCGAAATACCGCACCTTACCGGCCTGAACCAGCTCACCCACCGCTCCCGCCACGTCTTCGATTGGCACGGCCGGGTCGACCCGGTGCTGGTACAACACGTCGATGCGGTCCGTCTGCAGACGGCGCAGCGAGCCGTCGACCACGGCTTTGATGTGCTCGGGGCGGCTGTTGAGGCCGCCAAGCCGCTCGCCGTTCGGGCCCAGGTTGAAACCGAACTTGGTGGCAAGGGTCACGGCATCGCGGCGCCCGACCAACGCCCGGCCCAGCAGCGCTTCATTCGCGTGATTGCCGTACACCTCGGCCGTATCCCAGAACGTGCAGCCGAGCGCGATCGCCCGGTGAAGGGTCGCGATCGACTCGGTCTCATCAGCCGGGCCGTACGACTGGCTCATGCCCATACAGCCCAGCCCGATCGCCGGAACGACCAGACCCTGTCGACCCAATGTGCGTAATGGCAGGCTCATCAGCTTGCTCCTGCGGCCTGAGATCAGGCTCGCGCGTAGATGTTCATATCAGCCAGGACGACCCGATGTGAGTCTACCGCCGATCACGTGGGGCGTTTGACGGTGCCCAGCATCCTCACGATCGCCGGATCGCGATGGTCGAAGAACGCGCTGGTCTTGGTGTCGAGCGCCGCGATCGCGGTCATGTCGTCTGAAGTCAAGGTGACGTCGAAGACGTCGACGTTCTCGGCGATCCGTTCCGGCCACTCGGATTTGGGGATGGCCACGACTCCGCGTTGGGTCAGCCAGCGCACGATCACCCGTGCGACCGATTTGCGCTGTGCGCCCGCGCACAACACCCGGTTTTCGAAGATGGTGTTGCTGCTTTCTGTCCGATGATGACCGAACACAGGCCGTGCCGATTGCCTGATCGTCCGGGATCATTGCCTGATTGTGCCGTTGTGGTGGGCAGCGCGGCGGCCAACTTGCACCCAAACCGGCGAGCCTGGACCGCGTGACGTGTGGGTCTGACGTGCGGTTGAGGCGACGACTCAGGTGAGTTTGTGCGAGCAACCGGCATGACCCATCGGAGACGATTGCGGTGCGGCGCAATGCGCCGCGCCTCACAGCCAGGAGTTCCAGGGCGGCGTCCAGATCTTGGGCAACAGCTGAAAACGCAGGTCGATCTCGCCGCAGAGCCGTCGCAGACGCTCACGCGCCTTGGCCAGCGCCGCTTCGCTGGCCGGGCAGCCCGGACAGTTCAACACAAGGTCAACCTCGATCAGGGCCTCGCTCACCCGGATCGTCTCCACCATGCGCAGCGCCACAAGCGACAGCCCGAACGACGGGTGGATCACACGATCGAGCTCGGCGCGGATTTCGGCCTCGGTCACCATGAGGTCAGATCCCTTGCCCTTCCAGGTGCCGCCGGATCGCCGGCACCGACACCTTGCCGCCGCTGCTCACGACCTGACCGTTCACGAGCACAAGCGGCAACTGCGCGCCGTCGGGCAACGGCGGACAGGCCGGGTCGAACAGATCGAAGTAGTCGACGCGCACCGAGGATCCAAATCGAGCCACGAGCTGGCCGGCGGCCCATGTCGCGACCTCGCGCCAGGTGTCCTTGACACCGTCGGCGCAGGCCACCGGTGCGCCGACGATCTGCACCACGTTCACCGGGTTCATATCGTGATCCTTTCGGGCAGCACCCCGAGCAGGCGCTCGCCAAGCGCCGCGAGCATGGGCAGGCCGCGCACCTCCTCGGGCAGGAGCGGGATCTGCAGCACGGGCACCCCGAAACGCGACCCGATCTCGGCCAGATAGCGCGACTGCATCGCGCGCCGGGCCTGAGCGAACGGCGTGGTCGCCTGCTCGGGCGGGATCACGAGGTTGGCCACGACCAGCCCGGTCGGGATGCCCAGGTTGCGCAACTCCGTGCTCGCCCGCTCGGCCTCCAGGATGGGGGTGGCTTCGGGAACCATCACGAACGTGAAGGTGCTGCGCGCCGGATCGCGCATCAAGGCGATGACCTCGGCGAAACGCCGCTTGGCCACGTCGTCGGCCTGTCCCCCGTCGACGCTGGCAAAGACCTTGACGTCGATCTGTTGGCTCCAATCCATCGGCAGCTCGAGCAGACGCAGCGTGTGGCCGGTCGGCGCCGTATCGAAGACGACCGCGTCCCAGCCTGATTGGGTGGCGAACTCGATAAAGCGATCGAACGCCGCGATCTCCTCCGTGCACGGCGACTCAAGCTCCTCCGCCATCACGGCGATCGCCTCGGCCGGCCGGCCGCGTGCGCGGGCATCGTTCAGGATGCGGGCCTTGTAGGTTTCGGCCGTGGCTTTCGGGTCGATCCTGGCCGCCCAGAGGCCTGCCTGGCCGTCGACGGGCGCCGCACTGTCGCCCACCGGGACGCCCAACACATCGCCCAGATGCGCCGCGGGATCGGTCGTGAGCAATAAAGTGCGATAGCCCTGTCGCGCCAGCCAGACGGCGGTCACGCAGGAGGCCACCGTTTTTCCGACGCCGCCCTTCCCCGCAAAGAACACGGTTCGGGGACCGCCCCGGGGTGTCAGACGCGCGTGTAGCTGCTCGAGCGAAGCGCCGGTCACCGGCGGCGCGGGCGCGACCCGCTCGACCTCGATCGCTCGCGGCGACACGGCCTCGCCGGCCAGCCGCCGGCCGACGTCGCGCAGCCGTGCCGCGCCCTTGATCTCGCCGTCGAGCAGCGGCATACGCTCGACAGGATACGGCAGCTCGGCCGCGATCAACGCGAGATAGCCGGCCTGCATGGCAGCCCGCGCGGCAAAAAGCGGATCAACCGTCGCCTCGGGCGGGATGAGGCCGTTCACGATCAGCCGATGCGCATGGATGCCGAGGCGGCTCAGTTCGCCGATCGCGCGCGCCGTTTCGCGGAGGGCGATGGCTTCGGGATGCAGCACGAACACGAAGCTCGTGCGCGTGTCGTCTCGCAGGATGGCCAATGCGCGCTCGTACTTGAGCTTCGCGCTTTGGATGGCGGCCGTCGGCCCGATGCAGGTCTGCCCGCTGCCCTGCTCGGCAAGGTTGATCGTTCGCGTCCACTCGGCCGGCAGCTCGAGCAGACGCAGCGTGTGGCCGGTGGGCGCCGTGTCGAAGACGATCACGTCGAAGGCCACCGACGCGGTAGTCGGATCGAGCACGAGAAAATCCGTAAAGCGATCGAAGGCCGCCACCTCCGACGTGCACGGTCCGCTCATCTGCTCCTCGACCACCTGCAGCAGCTGCGGCGGAAAGGCGGCCCGCAACGGCGCGAGCGCCCTGTCTTTGTATTCGCGCGTGGCCTCGTCCGGATCGATCTCCATGGCCCACAGATTCGGGACGGCGTCGATCGCGGCGATCCGATGTCCGATCGGCTGCTCGAAGACGTCGGCCAGGTTCGACGCCGGGTCTGTGGTGACGATCAGCGTACGATGCCCACCATCGGCGTGGCGCACGGCTGTCGCGCAGGCCAGGCTGGTCTTGCCGACGCCGCCCTTGCCCGAGAAGAAGATCGACTGCGTCATGCCTGCGTCCCGGCCAGCGCGGCGCGCACCTCGTCAAGCGTCGCGTACGCGCCGGACTTGACGAACCGCCCGTTGACGATCGTGATCGGCAGGGCCGCGGTCTGCTGTTCGCGCACCCGGCGCATCACGTCGACGTTGTTGAGAAAGGCCTGCGGATGGCTGGTCAGTTGATAGCGCTCGACGCTGAGCCCCTCGGCGCGCAGCGTCATGACCATCTGGTTGACGTCCAGCAGAGTCTGATCGAGCGCCGGGCCGCACAACCCGGTCGGGCAGCACATCGGCGGATCGAAGATTTCCACCATGGCGCAAGTCTTGTGCGCGGGCACCACGTCGAAGAGCGTCAGATCGGACGTCATGGGTATGCTCCAATCACCTCAGCGTGGCGTCAGCGCCACGTCGGCTAGCTGCACGACTGCGGCCTGTGGGCCGCAGGTGGGGCGCCGCGGCTTGATCCGCGTCGGGTCGAAGAAGCCGTCGAAGGCGGCGTTGAGCGTCTCAAGGGCCTCCCGATTGAGCGCGTAATACACCCAGCGCGCGTCCACGGCATCGCGCTCGACGTCGACCAGCCCGGCCTGTCGCAGGATGCGGAGGTGATGCGAAATCAGGTTCGCCGGCATCTCGAGCGCGTCGCCCAGCTCGCAGTTGCAGTGGACACCCTCCATCAACAGATGCAGGATCTGCAGCCGATTCGGCTCGGCCACGATTTTGAGCCGTTCAGCCAGACGTTTCAGGTCGGTGGGCGGGCGCGAGATCGGTTTGGATGCCACGGGGTCGCCTCGATACTTCAATGTACATTGAAGTATAAGAACGCCCCGATCCGGGCCTAGTGACAAACGGCTTCGTTCGACTGTCGCAATCGGCGGCCGAGCCAGGATCGTGCGCCATAGCGCCTACAATCCGAAGGAGCCAACAGCGGACTTACCCGCACACGGAGTCGAGATCATGGCGAGAATACTTGTGACAGGTTCGGCCGACGGCCTCGGGCAGTTGTCGGCCAGGGCGCTGGCCGACCAGGGCCACCAGGTCGTGTTGCACGCGCGCAGCCCCGAACGCGGACGCGAGGCGTTGCGACGCGTGCCAAAAGCCGCTCACGTCGTCGCGGGGGATCTGTCAGACCTGACCGAAACGCGGGCCATCGCCGACGCAGCCAACGCGCTTGGGCGATTCGACGCCGTGATCCACAACGCCGGTGTGTATCAGGCACCGGCCCAGGCGATCTTCATGGTCAATGTGCTCGCCCCGTATCTGCTGACGTGCCTGATCCACAAACCCGGGCGGCTGATCTACCTGAGCTCAGGCATGCATCTGCAGGGGCGAGCCACGCCTGACACGATCCAGAAAGCGAACGTGCGCGTCAGCTATTCCGATTCGAAGCTATACGTGTTGATGTTGTGCAAGGCCGTCGCCCGTCTCTGGCCGGAGGTGTCCGCCAACGCCGTCGATCCCGGTTGGGTCCCGACGAAGATGGGTGGGCCAGGCGCGCCCGATAGTCTCCAAAAGGGATACGAGACCCAGACATGGCTCGCAGTCAGTGAGGAGCGCGCAGCCGCCGTGAGCGGCCGCTATTTCCATCACCAGGTCGAACAGCGGTGCCACCCGCAGGCCGACGACGTCGCCCTGCAGGATGCTCTGCTCGACCGTTGTCGCGATCTGACGGGCGTGTCTTTTCCCCGCCAGTCGTGAGCGTGGCGAGAAATCGCCAGGAGCAGCTCAGCGACTTGAACCACTCCTGGCGATTTCAGCCAACCCTGCCGAGACGGCGGAATCGGCACACGACGCGGCGGTCGCCCTGCGGTCAAAGCCCGGCCACAGCTGGGAGGATGTCTCTTCCGAACGTCTCGAGCGACGTCAGGTTGTGCACGTCCGGCATGTTGAAGATCGCGTGGGTGAAGCCCATCCGCGACAGCGTCTTGATGCGTTCGATGACGCTCTCCGGCGTGTCGCTCCCTGAGAGGTTCACGCTGCACAGCGACGTCTTCTCGATGCTTGCGTAGTCGCGCCCCAGGGCCTCGCAGTGCGCCTTGAGGTTGTCGAGAGCCTTCTGCATGTTATCGGCGCCCACCCAATCGCCGATGTTGCAGGCGTCGGCATACTGAGCGACCAGACGCAAGGTCTTGTTCGGGCCCGTGCCGCCGATCATGATGCGCGGGTGCGGGTTGGACACGGGGCGCGGGTTATTGGTGATGGCCGGCGCCGAGAAGTGCTTGCCCTGGAACGCGACCTGATCGCCCGCCCAGAGCGCCGTGGCGAGTTTCAAGTTGTCCTCCAGCAGCTCGAAGCGCTCCGAGGTCGACGGATACGGGATGCCAAAGCCCTGAGCCTCGGCCTCGTACCAGGCCGCGCCGATTCCGAGATACGCGCGACCGCCGGAGAGGATGTCCAGCGTATTGACCATCTTCATCAGCACCGAGGGATACCGATACACCACGCCGGTCACCAGGACGCCGAGGTAGGCCTTCTCGGTCAGACCCGCGAAATACCCGAGCGTGGTGTAGCTCTCCAGCATCGGGTCCGTGTGGGTCTCGCCGAACAATCCCTGGATCTGATAGTAATGATCCATCACCCACAGGCTGTAGAAACCGGCGGCCTCCGCCGTGCCGACGATCTTCTTCAAGGTGGGCCGGATCGCGGCCGTGCCGCCCGGGTACTTGAATGACGGGATCTGAAGTCCAAGCTGCATGTTCGTCTCCTGCGCGCCTCGCGCAACCCGATGATCACGGTATGTGTCAGGTCGGTTCGGGCCGGCGCGGCCCGTCGTAAATGTACCGCATGTTTGCATCCGACCCCAGACGATAAATGCAGGCTGAAGAGACTGCTTCGAGGCAATAGCGGGATGCTGCATGGGTCGGGGCTTCGCCCCGACCCATGCAGCATCCCGCTATTGCCATCATTTTCGGTAACCGGCCAAGCCCAGAGGCATTGGCGGCCGCCAGCGGCGGCGGCGTTTACGTCTTGGCAGTCGTGCCGTGGGGTCGTTTGGGCTTAGCGAGCCCTAAAGGCGTTGACGATAGGCCCGCATCGCAAAGACGTACGCCGTGAGCATGATCCCCACGCACCATGCGAGCGCAACCCAGAGGTCGCCCCCCACTGGCTGGGCTGACAGCAGGGCACGGATGGATTCCACGATCGCCGTCACCGGTTGATTCTCGGCGAAGGCGCGGACGAGAGGCGGCATGGTGGCGGTCGGGACGAACGCCGAACTGATGAATGGAAGGAAGATCAGCGGGTAGGAAAAAGCCCCCGCCCCGTCCACCGAAGTCGCGGTGAGCCCGGCGATCGCCGCGATCCAGGTCAGGGCCAGTGTGAACACCGTCAAGATCCCGGCCACGGCCAACCAGGCCAGAATCCCCGCAGGCGAGCGGAAGCCGATCAGGAGCGCCACAAGGATGATGACCACGACGGACATCGCGTTGGAGACCAGCGAAGTCAGGACATGCCCCCACAGCACAGCGGAGCGGGCGATCGGCATGGAGTGGAAACGTTCGAATATGCCACGCTGCTTGTCCATGAACAGACGATAGGACGTGTAGGCAATACCGCTGGCGATCGCGATCAGCAGGATGCCGGGCAGAAGGTAATTCACGTAATTATCTGTACCGGTCTCGATCGCGCCGCCAAACACGTAGACGAACAGCAACATGAACGCGATCGGCATGATCGTGACCGTGATGATGGTGTCCAGGCTCCGAAACACATGGCGCATGGAGCGCCCGAGCATCACGCTCATGTCCCCGATGAGATGGTGGTGCGTGGCTTCCATTTACAGGGTCTCCTTGTGGCCGACCAGGGCGAGGAAGATCTCTTCCAGGCTCGGCTGTTTCTCCACATACTCGACCTTTGCCGGCGGGAACAGCAGTTTGAGATCCGCCAGAGTGCCGTTCGTGATGATCCGGCCTTCGTGGAGAATGGCGATCCGGTCCGCGAGTTGCTCCGCTTCTTCAAGGTATTGCGTCGTCAGGAAGACGGTCGTGCCGTTGTGAGCAAGTTCCTTGATGGTCTTCCAGACCTCGATGCGAGCCTCGGGATCGAGCCCGGTCGTCGGCTCGTCAAGGAAGATCAGCGGCGGCTTCCCGACCAGGCTCATGGCGATATCGAGCCTGCGCCGCATACCACCCGAGTAGGTGGCAACCCTGCGATCGGCGGCGTCGGCCAGACCAAAGCGCTTCAGGAGGCCCTCGGCAACCTGACGAGGATCCGAGAGGTGCCGCAATTGGGCGATCATGATCATGTTTTCGCGTCCGGTCAGGATCTCATCGACTGCGGCGAATTGCCCGGTCAGGCTGATGGACTGCCGAACGCGGCCGGGCTGCGACACCACGTCGTACCCGTTGACGCTGGCTGTGCCGCTGTCGGGCTTGAGCAGCGTGGTCAGGATGCGGACGATCGTGGTCTTGCCCGCGCCGTTTGAGCCGAGCAAAGCAAAGACGCTGCCCTTCCCCACCTCGAAGTCGACGCCCTTGAGCACCTGCAGGGTCTTGTAAGATTTTCGCAACCCTTTGACCTGAATGGCACTGTCGTGCATCGTCTGGGCCTCCTATATCACCGTGACCTTCGAGAGGTCGGCTTCCATGCCCTTGAGCGCGGCATAGGTCAACTTGTCCATCGTCGCGCCGTCGAAACTTATCGTCTTGATGGCGCGATAGAACCGCTTGGACCATCCCCACCAGCTCTCGGTCAACGGCGCGACAAAGGACACGTTCTTGAGGGTGGCCCGCCTGAACGTCGCGCCTTTCAGCGACGTTTTGTCGAATTTGACGCCGATGAAGGTCTGCCCGTCGAAAGACACGCCGTCGAGATCGCATTCCTTGAAGTCCACGCCGTGGAAGCTGCATGCCTCGAACGTCGTGCCTTTGAGCTCCATCAGGCTGAGCCTGGCGTCGAGCAGTTTAACTCTGGCGAACTGCGCCCCATCGAGGGTCGACAGGCTGAACTTCGTCCTGACCATGATCGCGCCGTTGAAGCTCGCGTTCGTCAGGTCCACTGTGTTGAAGTCGCAGTCGGTCAGGTCCGCCCTGTCGAAGCGGGTTTCGCGCACATCGCTGACCTTGAAGAAGCTGCCGGTCAGATCCGCGTCGGAGAAGTCGGAGCCGCGCAGGTCGCTTGCCTCGAACTTTCGCTGGCGTGCCGAAACACCGGCGAAGTCGCTCTTGGGCAGGTTGCTCGCGCTGAAGTTGATCAGCACCTTCCGCTCGAGCGAGCGCGAGACGTTCGCGACCTCCTGCACGGTTTGCTCGATGTCGCCGATACTGTCGATCGTCATCGCAAAGGCTGTGTCGTCGTCCTTGCCCGCGGCCTTCAGTTCTCGAAACCGCTCCTGCAAATCGCCGAGCAAATCCGCTTTGAGGTCGGCAACGCTCTTGACTCCCTCATATGGCGCGAAAACACCATTCAAGTACTGATCGAGTTTCTCGTTCATCACGGCTCCTCAGAGTAAGTGATCGAGTACGCGCTTGGCATACTCCCAATTGCTTTTGTTCATGGCGTAGGTGGACCTGCCCTTCTCGGTGATCCGGAAATACTTTCGCCTTCCGCCCTGAGATTCGTCGCCCCAATACCACTCGATCTCGCCCTCCGATTCGAGCCGCCGGACGCTGGAGTACATCGTGGCCTCCTTGAGCTCATACTCGCCGCCCGAGCGCTCGGCAATCAGCTTGACGATCTCGTAGCCGTAGCGGTCGGCTTCACATAAAAGCCGCAGGATCATGGTATCGGTATGGCCACGAAGCAAGTCAGATGTGATTTTGTTTTCACTCATTGCAGCAGGTCCGCTTTTCTAGCCATGATATGACACAGTACTATGATTGTCAAGGTACTACATCAAACAAGGCACCACGCCGTCGCGCCGTCGGCCCTGGCGGGAGAGGTGCGCTCAAAGGGGCGTTGCGTAGGGCTTCAGCGGCCCGTTGTGCGGTGACATCGCGCCGAACCTCGGCCAATATCTCGTGGCCGACGCTGAATTTGCGCACGCTCGCGGAACGGGCAGGGACGGATAGGAGGGTGAGTACGACGTCGGCACAGTCGGCATGACCTGGGGCGCGGGGATCCGGAAAACCGCGGTCTCGCTGCGCTGCGACCCGGTCAACCCGTCGAATTCCGTCGTGACGGATCGGCTCAGAATCGCCAACGCCGATCTCATGGACGATGCACCCAAGTTCTGGCGCCGCGCGATCGCGCTTGAGGGGGCTACAGTCGCTACAAACGTGTCTGACTGGGTCTGGCCGCTATCGCTCGTCTCAGCGGGCACTTGCAAGAGGATAGAGCATCGCCATCACGCGGCGACCCGACGCAACGCGCCGATGAGCAACAGAACGAACACAACCGCCGCCGCCAACGTGGGCCAGAAACCCAGCGGCGTCCGGACCGCGAGGCTGATCGCCGCGAGGCTTCCGCCCAACACCACGGCGATGCCCAGACGTCGCAGATGACGCTGGCTGAGCAACTCGATGCCTTGAGCGCCGGCTCGAGACGCGCGTTGGTCGAAGCGATCGAGGTCCCAGACCATGAGGGCCGCGAGCTGGGCCACAAGCGGCAGCCAGGCCGATTGGCCCAAGACGGTGGCGGCCAGGCTGAGCACGGCCACACCGACCAGATGGACCCCACTCGCCCAGGGCCAACGGCGCTCGATGACGATCGCGACCACAAGACCCAGCGCCGCCGCCACGGCCACACCCAACCAGAGGCCCGGGATCGCGAAAGCCAGCGCCAGCGCACCGGTCGCCCCGGCCAGGGCGGCCCGCCGGGCGCTTCGTACGCGCGTCATGGGCGCGTCTCCACCGGCCGACGACCGGTCTTTAGAGTTCGCGCGGCCTGTTCGAGGGCCGGAGCGATCGGTTGGTCCACGCGCCAGGGCACGGTCTGCACCCCGGCCCGGCTCAGCCGTTGTAACAACATGGCGCGCTCGATCCGGGCAAGTCGCTCCGCCAGGACGAAGTCGGCGTTCTCAGGATCAGGTGTCTCGAGGCGCTCGCCGTGCAAGGGATCGGGGCTCACGACCAGCACCGCATAGCCGCTGGCCCGCAGCTGCACAAGGAGTTCGAGATCGGCGGGCACCAGCGGCCCCACGTAAACCACCTGGCCGTTGGCCGGGAGCAGCCGCACAGGCAGGTTGCGCAGCGCTTCGAACGCGTAGTTCACGCCCGTGTCGGCCGTGGCCAACACGCGCATGATCTTCTCGAGTTGATGCTTGCCGTAACCCGGATAGACCCGGGTGATGCCTGCGCCGTAGACCAGCACGCTGACGCAGTGCCCGGCCGAGAGGAACCCCTGCGCCAGACCGGCCGTCGCTTCGATCGCATAGTCGACCAGCCGCCGTCCCCCGACCCGCTGATCGGTGTGCGGCCGGGCGTCCACGATCAGGCAGACGTCGGCGACGCGATCGAGCTCGAACTCGTTCGCGAAGAGCTCGGCTTCATGGCGCGCCGAGACTCTCCAGTTGATGCGCCGCAGGGAATCGCCAAGTTGATACTCGCGCACGCCGAGAAAGTCCTGCCCGGCCCCACGCCGCCGCGACGGGATCGGCCCCGAGAACCCTTTCGTCTGCGGCGGACGGATCGGGAGCGGAGGCAGTTGGGTCACGCGTGGGTAGGCCAACAGCTTGGCCGGAGCGGCGACCGTGAGCGGCGCTTCGAAGAGCCCGAACGAATCGCGCGCCAGGCCACGCACCGGCTCGAAGAAGTAGCGGCCCCGCGCGCCGCTGAACGAAAAGTCCAGCTCGATCGAGTCACCGGTCGGAAGATGCACCACGCGCCAGGGATCGCCCGAATTGAGTTGCAACCCGAGCGGCCAGACGTCGCGAACGTCGACTTCGGGCAGCGCGGCGCCGTTGTTCGTCACCGTGAGCGACTGCGTGACGGGCTGGCCCTCGGTGATGCGATCGGTGCTCAACTGGCGCTCGGCGGAAAGCGCGGGAGATGTCGGCCGCTCGAGCCAGCCGAGCGCCACGTAGACGGCCAGCGGCAGCGCCAGCGCGATCCACTCGCCCTGGTACAGAAACAGACCCGTCAGCGCCATCGCCAGCAGCACGACGGCCGCCAACCAGAACGCGCGCGACGTCATAGGTCTTTCACGACAGGCACCGGCACGGCGCCGACGATCTCTTCAATGATCCGGCCCGCAGCCTGGCGGCTGTTCCACAGGTCAGGCTCCAAAATGAGACGATGCCCGAGCACACCCTGGGCGAACAGCTTGATGTCGTCCGGGATCGTGTAGGCGCGGCCGCGAATGGCGGCCCAGGCGCGCGCGAGCTTGAGCAGCGCCAAAGCGCCACGCGGGCTGGCGCCGACCGTGATGTGACGATGCTCGTGCGTCTTCTGCACCAGGTCGACGATATAGCCTTCGAGGTCCTCGTCCACATAGACCTCTTCCACGGCCGCCCGCATCGCCAGAAAGCCCGTGGTGTCCGTCACGGCCACGAGCGAGAAGGCATCCTGGCGACGCTGCTGACGCCGTCGCAGGATCTCCTGGGCATCGCCGCGGCTCGGATACCCAAGCGCCAGCTTGAGCATGAAGCGATCCAATTGCGCCTCGGGCAGCGGAAACGTGCCCTCATACTCGATCGGGTTCTGGGTCGCCATGACGATGAACGGATCGGGGAGGTGCATCGTCTCGCCCTCGAGACTGACCTGATACTCCTGCATGGCCTCGAGCAGCGCCGATTGCGTCTTCGGCGATGCGCGGTTGATCTCGTCCGCCAGGATCAGATTGGCGAAGATCGAGCCCTTGCGCAACGTGAACTGCCCCTGGGCGCGATCGAAGATATAGCCACCCGTGATGTCGCCGGGCAACAGGTCGGGCGTGAACTGGATGCGCTTGAAGGCCATGCCCAGCGCCGTCGCGAAGCTGTTGGCGATCAGCGTCTTGGCGAGACCTGGATAGTCTTCGAGCAGCACGTGCCCGCCGGAGCACAAGCAGGCCGCCAGGATCATTTCGAGAGCCTGCCGTTTGCCGACCACCGCCTTCTCGACCTCGGCGATGATCCCTGCCGAACGCTCGGCCACCTCAGCGTGGGTGAGTGTCATGCGCGACCTCCATCAAGTCCTCCAGATAATCCAGGGTCCCGTTCAGTTCAGGGCTCGATGGCGCGGCCCCGGGTCTGTTGAGCCTCGCGGCGAACCAGCGGCCGATCCGTTCCCACCAGCGAACGCGCTCCGGACTGGCGAGCCGTTTCAGGCCGAGCGCCGAACGCGCCACATCCGGCAAAGGGAGCTGGTCCTGGCGCAGTTGCCGCCGGACGTCGTCAACGGGCTGGTGATATCGATGCGACCAGAGTTCCGTGATCAAGCGGCGCATCTCGAAGCGGAACGAATCCTGGGCGATGTCCGATGCGCGACTGGCCAACACCTGGTTGCGCCAGTATTGGATCCGCCCTGTCGGCTTGGCCCGCGCGGACGGTTGGGGCACGACGTCGCGCTCGACCGGCTGGCGGCGGATGGTGGCCACGCCCAGGACGAGCGCTGCGACCAACGCGATTGTCCAGAGACAGCCCTGATCGAAGCTGCGGATCAACAACCCCACGAACCAGACGAGGTACAGGATCGGCACCACCACCACGTCGCGCACCGCGTCCTGAAAGAACAGGGCGGCGACGAGCGCCAGCGCGAAGACGCCGATGGCGACGGCCAGCGGTTGGATCTTCATCCGCGCCCCCGGCAGTACGCGACCACGGCGGCCAGGCTCTCGGCGGCGCGTTGCTGTTCGGCCTCGCCAGCCGCCTGTCGGCCATACCGCACCTGCTCGAACAACTGCGTCAGCCGGCTGACCGGCTCGGCCGGCAGGCCGCGTCGCACGAGCTCTGTTTGAAACTCCGCGGGCGTCATGGCGCCGGAGCGTTCGATGCCGCGCGAGTCGCGCAAGATGCGGCTCATCTGCACGTAGCAGGCCACAATGACGTTCTCGAGGGAGTCGCCCGCCGACAATGCGGCCAGCGCGGTCTGGGCTTCGTCGGCCAACGACTCGAGCGCGCCATCCACCACCGGCGCCGGTCGCGGCAATCGGCGCATGATCAAGTAGGCGACCAAAGCGCCGGCGATCGCGAGCCCTCCCGCCGCGGTCGCCGTCATCCAAGGTTCGATTTGGGACCGGAACGTGGGCAGCGGCTGAGCGCCCTCGCTCGCATCCGATGGCGCCTGGTCTTCAGCCTGTTGTTGGGTCTCTTCCGTCGGATTGGTTGCCGTCAACGGGTGGTCGGCCAGATAGCTCGCGGCTGCCCAGACGACCGCAAACAGGATGAGATCGGCCACCAGGCGGCGTCGGCCTTCCGGCGAGAAGAGGTTGATGACGATGTAAAACGGCAGCGCGACGATGGCGAGCGCGAGCAACCCGCGGAACAGCCAGATCGCCCAATCCGCCTGCTCGGCCGGCGCACCGACGCTTCCCTGGGGCGCGGCCGTCAACGGCAACAAGAGCCCGGCGCCACGTTCGAGTCTCAACGCGGGCAGGCTCATCGCCAACAGGACCATCAGCACCAACCCGCCGACGATGATTCGAGCCGAGTTCGACCTGACCAGAGAAGACATGTTCATCCGTCTCGTTTTGCCCCGAGCGCGACGCCTCGTCCGGTGGACGCCCGACCCTGCGCCTCACCGCCGGGACTATACCAGGGCGAGCAGGCGCCTCGCCGGCCCGGGCCTCGGCCACGGGCCAACGAGCGTCAACGTTGAGGGCCGCCGGATGTGATCAACCCCCACAGGCCTTTGAGATAGCGGCCGTTGATCATCGCGAGCAACGCTTCGACGCGGGCCCGGCCCAGCATGTCGGCCATGCCGCGCAAGGGCATCTCCTGGATCGTGACGCCGACGATCAGACCTACGACCGGATTGCCCGTGTCCTTGATCATCTTGGCGGTTTGTTTCTTGATCAATCCGTGGAACTGCCGGGCGATGAACGAGTCGTCCATGTCGCCCAACGTCGTCACCATCGTGTACTCGCCCTTGCGGGACTTCACGTTCGGCGGCACAGGTCGCCCGAGCAGGCGTTCGAAATCCGACTGGCTGAAGCCCGGCCCCGCCGCGACGTCGAAATACGCGGCCAGCCGCGCACGGTCGACCGGGGAGACCACGCCGTTGGCGGCGCGAGCGCAGACGGCCGTCAGACGGATGTCGCGCGACGACGCGCCAACCAGGATTTCGAAGTCCCCGGCCTCGACGACCCACGCGCGTCCCGGGACGTCGTAGAAAGCGAACGCGCGCGCGTCGAGCGTGAGGGACACCTCGGTCTCTTCGCCCGGCTGTAGATCGACCTTGGCGAAGCCCTTCAACTCCTTGTTCGGTCGGAAGGGCGTGGACTGCATGTCGCGCACGTAGACCTGGGTTGTCTCTTTCCCGGCAACGGCGCCGGTGTTCCGAACCTTGAAACGGACGATGACCTCGTCGTCGGCCGGCGCCACCTCGAGGTCGCGATAGGCGAAGGTCGTGTAGCTCAACCCATGCCCGAACGGGAAGAGGACGTCGATGCAGGCGCTGTCGTACCAGCGATAGCCGACGAAGAGGCTTTCGCGGTACTCGACGGTCACCGGGCCGCCCGGGAAGGGCCGCGCCGGCGTATCAGCGAGCGCATGCGGGAACGTCTCGGCCAGCTTGCCGCTCGGGTTGACGCGGCCGATCAGGATGTCGGCGATCGCGCCGGCGCCGGCCTGCCCGCCCAGGTAGCCCTCGAGCACGGCCCCAACGTCCGCAATCCAGGGCATCGCGACGGGCGCGCCGTTGCTGAGCACCACCACGACGTTCGCGTGAGCCGCCGCAAGCCTGGCGATGAGAGCATCGTGCCCCGGCGGCAGGTTCAGGTGGCGGCGATCGAGTCCTTCCACCTCGTACATGTCCGTCAGCCCGGCGCAGACCACGACGACTTCGGCGCGCTGCGCGGCGCCCATCGCCTCCTGAATCAGGGCCTCATCGGCCGCGTCGCCGCTATCCGTGTAGCCAGGCGCATAGATGATGCGGTCCCGTCCGATGAGTTTCGCGAGTTCGTCATGGAGGTTGTCGAGCCGCGTGGGATTCATCTGCGAGCTGCCCGCGCCCTGATAGCGCGGCTGTTTGGCGAAACGTCCGATCAGCGCGATCGATGCGCCGGCTCGTAGGGGCAGGAGTGCCCACTCGTTCTTGAGCAGCACCGCGCCCTCCCCCGCCACGCGTCGCGCCAGGGCATGATGGGCGTCGGCGTCGTAAGTGAAATCCGCCGAACGCGAGAGCGTGTCCTGCGCCTTGCCGATCAACGCCAGGAGCCGTTCCACGGCGCCGTCCAACACGCGCACGTCGAGCGCGCCGGTCTTCACCGCCGCGATGATCCGGGCGGTATTGGTCTTCGCGGGCCCGGGCATCTCGAGATCCACGCCGGCCGTGAGCGCATCGACGCGCTCGTTCATGGCGGTCCAGTCGGTGACGACCAGGCCTTGATGCCCCCATTCGCCCTTGAGGATGTCGGTCATGAGGGCACGGTGATCACTGGCATAGGTGCCGTTGATCCGGTTGTACGAGCACATGACCGTCCACGGCTGCGCGCCCTTGACGGCCGTCTCGTAGCCGGCGAGATAGATCTCGCGCATGGCGCGCTCGTCGACGACGGAGTCGGTCGTCATGCGCCGGGTCTCCTGGTTGTTGAGCGCGAAGTGCTTGACCGACGTGCCGACGCCCTGGCTCTGCACGCCGGTGATGTGGCTCCTGGCGATCTCGCCCGTGAGGTACGGATCCTCCGAGAAGTATTCGAAGTTGCGGCCGCACAGCGGCGACCGTTTGATGTTCATGCCCGGGCCGAGGATGACGCTCACCTTCTCCTGGCGGCACTCCTCGCCGAGCGCGACGCCGACCTCGCGGATGAGGTCCCGGTTCCAGGTCGCGGCGAGCGCCGAGGCCGTCGGGAAGCACGTGGCCGGCGCGGTGTCGGTGAGCCCCACGCTCGACGCATCGCCGAGTTGCTTGCGCAAGCCATGCGGACCGTCGGTCACCATGATCGACGGGATGCCGAGCCGTTCGACCCCGCGCAGATACCAGAAGTTCAGGCCGGAACAGAGCGACGCTTTTTCTTCGAGGGTCAGTTGCTGGAGGAGGTTGGGGTCGGTGTTCATGGTTTGGAGTAGGCGTCGCAACTCAGGCCAGCAGGTCCGGCGCTGGCTGGACCGCGAGCAGACGTTCGAAGTAGCCGTCGATCATCGCTCTGAAGAGGGCCAGCTGCCGGGAGAGCTCCACGCCCTGCTCGTCGGCGAGCAGATCGCCACGGGCAGCCATCTTCTGCAGGAAGCTCAGGACGCAATTGCCGATCATGGTCACGTGGTCCACCGTCACGCCGGTCGCGTTCCCCTGAGCCGAGGCCCAGCGATCCCCGAGCGACAAGATCCGCTCCTTGTACCAGGCGGCCAGGGTCACGCTCGGATAGCTGGCGCTGTACAGGTGGTCGAACATCCCCAGGAAACGATGCGCATCGCGCTGTGCGTCGAATTGATCGATCAGCCGGAGCAGACCGTCCCGAATCCGTTCCTGATCGGGGCTTGCCGGTCCCTGCATGGCGGCCTCGGTGATGCGTCGCAGCATCCGCGAGGCGATCTCGAAGGCGATCGGGTCGCGGTCCGGGAAATAACGGTACAACGACGCGCGCGTGATCCCGGCCTCGGCCGCGATGTCGCTCATACGCGTGTTTTCGAGACCCCTGGCCTGGAAGACGCGCTCGGCCGCCGCGAGGATGTTCGCCCGCTGGTACTCGACCTGGGTGTCGCCGTTGCGCCGGGTTCGCTCGAGTTTGGAGAGTCGTTTGGCCATCGTGCTTTGAACGTCCCGTATGACAAACTGTATTACAGTAATACAATCCGTCACACAGAGTCAAGCGATTCCATCGCCGGCTGCCCTGTCCGCGGGTCGTGCGGGCTGCGCGGATATTGCTTCCTATCGGAGGCTGGTTGCCGGGCCGGGCCCGGCGTGCGCTGTCCGAAGCGAATCGCGATCGGCCCCAAGCGGGCTGCGCCGAGGAACTCGTCGTTTCGGCCCAGCCGATTGGTGTAGAGTCTCGTTCCGGATTAGCCAAAACGATCGAGGGTGACAGGAATGTCGTTGACGGTAGTGGGGATCGTGTTTCAGCTCGTGTTTCTCGAGGGAATCCTCTCGATCGACAACTCGGCGGTGCTGGGCGCGATGGTGGCCGCGCTCCCCGACGACCGCGCCATCGACTGGCCCGTTGCGCTGCGTCGAGTCGGCGAACTCGTGGCGCCCTTCACGGGAAGCCAACGCGTCGCGGCGTTGCGGGTCGGGCTATTGGGCGCTTACCTGGGCCGCGGGCTCATGTTGGTGCTCGCCAGCCTCGTCATCCAGAACCCATGGCTAAAACTGGTCGGGGCGCTGTACCTGATCCGGCTGGCGTTCGAGAACCTGGGAGCGCCGGAAGACGCCGACGCGGGCGCAACGCGGGCCGCGCAGGCCGCTCAGGGTTTCTGGTGGGTGGTGTTGAACGTCGAGCTGGCGGATCTGGTGTTCAGCCTCGACAACGTCGTCGCCGCCGTGTCGCTGTCGAAGGACCTCTGGGTCGTCATGTTGGGCGTGGCCATCGGCATTTTGACCATGCGTTTCGCGGCGGGCCTCTTTGCCAGGGCTGTGCTCAAGGAACCCGTGCTCAATGATGCGGCCTACTTGCTTGTGCTGAACATCGGCATACAGCTCCTCCTCGAGGAGGTGGCCGGCGTCAAGATCGCCGACTGGATGCGCTTCGTGCTCTCGGTCGCGATCATCGCCATCACCCTGCTCTACGCCCATTCGCGCGCCCTGCAGAGGGCGCGTCCCGTCGTTCGCTGGCTCGCCGGCGGCGTCACGCGGATCAATATGGCGCTCGCCTGGATCTCGTCCGTGTTGCTGGCCGGGCTTCGCGTGATCGCGCAGCCGCTGCGCGCGACGTTGCGGAACACCCACGACGACAACGCCTGAATCTGCCAACGTGTGCTGTGAATACAGGGAAGTTCACCCTTCAAGGGCTTTCGTGTTTGTAGAGTCAAAGCCAAACCTGGTCGGGTGGTAGCGCGCCGACGACGGCGGATTCCGCGCCGGCAGGCGCAGGTGCTCGATCCGAGTCAGCGTCGCAAGCCCGACACGGGCGTCACGGTGAGATTCGCAAAATAGCCGCCGCGTCCCGGCCCGACCCACAGCCCCACCCCGACGCCGGTCGCACCGAGGCGTGTGACGACCAGGCTTGGGGTATCGGCGCCGTTCACGTAGGCGCGCACGACAGATCCGTCGACCTCGATCCGTGCGTGGAACCACGCATCGCCGTCTGGCGCGGGCTCGATGGGCTGCTCGTACCGGAGCGGCGAGTGCTCGCGCAGGTCCCACCACCGGTGGTGTGGATGCGACACGTACTGGACGGCATGGGACTTCCGGTCCGGATCGTCAGCCCGAAAGTTGAACGGGCGGAAGTAAACCGCCTCGTGCGTCACCGCATCGACGAGATGAAAAGCGACACCCAGAAAGTTGCTCTGTGGCGGCTCGCTCTGGCCGAGTGCGTCGAACTCGATGACGCCATCGGTGAACGAGAGGCCGGGCAACCCGACGATCCATTCGTCGGCGATTGAGAACTCGGTTTTGGTGGGCTCTATCCTCAGGGCGGACCGTCCTTTGACGTCGTCGACCCAGTTCAAGCGGACTGGGGAGTCTGGTCCCACCGAGGTCACAAGTGTCGTCAGGTCAGGCACGGTCGGGTGTTGCATGGTCATGCGTCTTTCTTGAGCGCTATGTGCGCGTCAGGATCGGCCCGCCGTGGTCGAGGCGGCCAAGAGTCGTTTGACGAGAGCGTGGAGCGCACGTTGCTCTTCCGCGGAGAGGGTTTTGTCGAGCCGGGCCGCCAGCGCTCTGTCGTAAGTCACGCTTGCAGCGGCGAGCCCGCGTCGTCCGGCCTCGGTCAGCGCCAGGCGGCTGGCCCGCCGATCGTCGGCGTCGAGTTCGCGTCTGGCCAACCCCGCCGCGACGACGCGATCAGCAAGCTTGCTGGCTGCGCCGACCGTGATGGTCAGCGCCTGGGCGATGTCGCCCACCCGAAGGCTGCCTGCCTTCGTCCGTCCGACGGCATACAACACTTCAAAGAACGCCAGGGAGAGACCATGCTTCTCCTTGAGCCCGGTGTCGATGGTCGTCCAAAGGTCGATCTCCAACCTGACGAAATCGCTGAACCATTCGATTCGAGTGTTGGATCGGGGCATCGTGAACTCCAAATGTGGCAAACCATGGGTGTTTGGATCCGGCAGCGTCGTGACGATCAGTTCGGCTCGACCAACGCCGACGTCGGGAACGCGCGTCGCGGCTCCGGTACAAACGCCAGCGCCGCCAGCGACAGACGGGCCCCAAACAGGAACTGCGCGTTCGGGCTGATGGCGGCCAGGCTGTTGCCGATGGGCGGGCCAAAAAGGCTGCCGAGGCTTCCCAGAACCATGGCAAACCCGGTGGCCGTACCCACGCAGCGCGCGCCCACACCTTCCACTTCGGCGACCGCCGTCATATAGATCGGCATGAAACCGTCGCGGACTATACCGGCCGCGACGATCGCGACCCATATCCCCAAGCCGGTCGCAAACGCAACCGTCACCACCCCAGCGGACATCGGCGCAAGCGCCACCCACAGGATGCGATTGCGCGTGCCCAGCCGATCAGCACTCAGCGCGATGGGCAGGGCGAAGACCAGGCTCACGGTGTGAAACAGCGCCAGGGCGCCGTCAGCGGCAGCCGGGTCCCAGCCGATGCCGCGCAGGTAGAGGGGCAAATAGCCCAATACACCCTGAACGCATCCGGACAGACCCATCAGCACCAGGCCAAGCATCCAGACCGCGCGCAGCCGGACGACGACGGCCAGCGACTCGCGCACCGGCACCGCCGCAGGTGGTGACGCCGGCTCCGCACCGGCCTGAGCACTCGGAACGCCTGGCGGCGTGGCGGTCGTCGGCGCCGCGCGCGTCAACAGCCATGGAACCGCAAAGACGCCGCCAAGCACGCCGTGGAAGACCATGACGTTGCGCCAGCCGCCCAACAATGGCGAAATCCAGGTCGCGCTGATCAGGGAGCCGATCAGGAAACCGCCGGCCATCCCCATCGCCAGAAGGCTGTTGGCGAGTCCGAGCTGTCGACGCGGGAACCACGTGCCGCAGGCCTTGTAGCTGGTGATGGCACCCAACATAGCCACGCCGCCGATCAGGGAACTGAGCACGATCAACTGCGTGAAGTCCTGGGCTAAGCCGCGGGCGATGCCCAGGGATCCGGCCAACACGGCGATGACGAGATACATGCGCTTTGCGCCAAAGCGATCGCCGAGCGCGCCGCCGATCAGGCTCAGGAAGATGCCCGGCAACGCTCCGATGCCCCAGATCATGCCGACCTCGACGAGGGTCAGATGCAGGTCGTGCTGGATCTCGTTGAACAGCACGGCCAGCGCCATGCTGGGCGCCGCGACGAGCACGGCATTTGACAACGTGCTCAGGGCGAGGATGATCCAGCGATACGGGTCTTCATGACGTTCGACGTTCACAGCGATCCACCAAGCTGGCTGAGGGGGCGACCGGCGTTACGCCGACGCGTAGGCCCGATTGCGAGCCTTCAGCCCACGTGATGCCTACTATACATTCCTTGGAATATGCTGTCCAGTAAAGTATTCTGGGGCGCGGCGCTCACGTGAAGTACGCGGGATTGAGGAACCACCAGGTGCCCCAGGCGTTCACGAGGATGCCGATGCAGATCAGAGCTCGCAGGAGCCAGCCCGCGCGGGCGCGCGCCCCGATCGCGATCAAGACGAACAAAGGCGTCATGAAGTCCAGGCTAAAGCGATAGCCAAACTGCCACCACCCGGTGTTGTAGTACGTCACCAAGGGCACCGCGAGCAGCAGTGTCGAGACGAATGCTGCGACGACGAGCCGGCGCGGTGTCCGTGCACGCAGCGCGACCAGGATGGCCGGCGTGGTGAGCAGCAGGCTCATCCCTTCGATGACGGGCACCAACTGACCCTGCTTGTCGATAATGGGCAGCGCGGCCCACATCGCCCACAGGTTGCGTGACACGTAATGCAGGCTGAACTGCCCATACGTGTGCAGATCCGAGCGCACCTCGCGCGCCACGTTCTGCGTGAGGTAACCGAAATCGAACGGGTCACCGAAACGGGCCGCGTTGTACGCCAATAACGCCAGCGCTCCGAGGCCGATCGGGATCGCCGCGATCAGGGCCCAGCGCAGCGCGCGCCGGTAGTCGAGTCGACCCGCGTCATCGAGCGTGCCCAGCGCCACGATTAATGGAAGCACAAGCACCACCAGCGGGCGCGCCCACATCGCCGCCATCAGAGCCAGACCCGACAGCATCGGACCGCGGCGGGTCGTGGCCAGGATCGTGGCCAGCAGCATGAACGTCACTGCGCACAGCTGGCTGACGAACCAGACCGACCCCAACGTCGACATGTACCAGTGCACGCTGCCAAGACCCCAGAGCGCCGTCAGCCACAGGCGATCGCCAAGACCCAGGGCGATCCAGCCGCGGCGACCCAACCCATGCAGCAGGACAAAGGCCAGGGCCACGTTCACGGCGCCAACGGCGACGGCGAACGTCACGGTGTTGACGGAGGCCAGGCCGCGAAGGCCGACCCAGGGGATCAACAGCAGCGCAGGCAACGGTGGAAACGGCACATACCAGCGGCCGGCGTGTTGAGTGAGGTCATGTTTGGACGGGGGCGCAACCAGGTCGAGCCGCCCATGTAAAAACGAGTCGGCCAGCCGGTCGAAATAGGCATCTTCTGGCGAGGCGACCCGGCCGAGCGCGAGCGCCGATTGCCAGTAGATGACCGCCGCCACGACGAACACCGCCAACACCGCCCACGCGAATCGCGCGCGCGAATATCCCGCCGGACTGACATCGGACTGAACCGCCATCGTCGACATGCAGTGGTGCCCCCTCTGCCGCAGCCCGTTCGCGCAGGCGTTCGATGCATGCATCGCCCCTACAACTCAAGGCAAAAGCACATGTGCGAGCGCTCCCCTGCTCCCTCGCTCACAGCGCTCCCCGCTCCCCCACTCACCCTCCGTACGTCGGCAGCAGGTCGCCGTGCGCGACGATCAACTCGTCGACCATCGCCCAGATCTGGTCCAGGCTCAGCTCGGCCGCAGCGTGCGGGTCGAGCATGGCCGCGTGGTAGATGTGCTCACGCTTGCCCGTCAGCGCCGCCTCCACCGCCAGCGCCTGCACGTTCACGTTCGTCTGCATGATCGCCGCCAGCTGCGGCGGCAGCGCCCCGATCCGCGT
>JBGAJV010000068.1:0-33643 GCA_044224715.1 Anaerolineales bacterium
GGGGCTTCGCCCCGACACAGGGCCGCCCGCTTCTCACGGAAACTCAGGTCTGGAGGACACATGAAGAAGATCGCCGTCATCGTCGGACGTGAGTGGAGCTGGCCGCCGGCGTTTATCGAGGAAGTCAACAAACGCAACGCAGGCGTGATTGCCGAGTACGCCAAGCTGGGCGGCACGCGCATGAACGAGCCCTGCCCGTACGCCGTGGTCGTCGATCGGATCTCGCACGAGGTGCCCTACTACCGCTCGTACTTGAAGAACGCGATGCTCCAGGGCACCCATGTCATCAACAACCCGTTCATGTGGACGGCCGATGACAAGTTCTTCGGCGCTTCGCTCGCCGACCGGATCGGCGTGGCCAGCCCGCGCACCGTGGTGCTCCCAAACAAGGAGTACGTGCCCGGCATCGTCCACACCGAGAGCCTGCGCAACCTCGAGTACCCGCTCAACTGGCAGAGCCTGGTCGAGGCGGTCGGCGGCTTCCCGGTCATCCTCAAAGACGCGCACGGCGGCGGCTGGAAGCAGGTACACGTCTGCCGCTCGCTCGAGGACCTGTGGAACGCCTACAACCAGTCGGGCTTGCTGACGATGGTCCTGCAGGAGTTCATCACCTGGGACGCCTACGTGCGCTGCATGTGCCTCGGCCAGCGCGACGTGCTCGTCAAGCGCTACGACCCGAACACGCGCCAGTACCTGCCGACCGACGGTCTGTCGCCCGAGTTGATCGACCGCATCGTCGCCGACAGCCTGAAGCTGGTGCGCGCGCTCGGCTACGACATGAACACGATCGAGTGGGCCGTGCGCGGCGGCGTGCCGTACGCCATCGACTTCATGAACCCGGCGCCCGACATGGACGTCAACTCGACCGGTTACGACTATCACCGCTGGTGCGTCGAGAAGATGGCGGACCTGTGCATCGAGCTCGCCACCAACGACAAGCCGCCAGTCACCGAGACGCGCTGGAACAAGCTATTTGGTGAGTGAGCGATCGGAGGATTGGGAGATTGTCGGAGGGCGCGGCAGCGTCATTCACCCATTCACCATTCACCCAATCACCCACTTCTTCGAGGGCCCACACCGGAGGTCCTATGAATGACACGCGCGATGCCATCGAGTTCTACCATTCGCTGCTCGATCCGCGCACGGCCGGGGAGAGCCACGACCAGCTGGTCGCCCAACAGCAGCAACGCGGCCTGTTCTTCGGCGATCGCGCGCTGTGCACGGTGCTGCGCCCGCGGTTCCTCGACCCCAAACAGTACCGGTCCCTCCAGGAATCGATCCGTGCGATCATGCCGGCCTTCGCCAAGGCGCACGAGGCCGCTCTGGCCGATGCCGACTTCCGCTATCAGTTCCGGCTGAACGACTGGGAGGAGGAGCTCATCCACCTCGACCCGGGTTTCGCCGCGCCGAGCCCGACGGCGCGGATGGACACGTTCTTCGACGAGCAGAACGGGTTGTGGATCACGGAGTACAACGCCGAGACACCGGCCGCGATCGCCTACAACGACGCGCTCACCGAGGTCTTCCTGGCCCTGCCGGTCATCCGCGAGTTCGAGAAGCGCTACGACCTGCGCCCGCTGCCCGCCCGGCACAGCATGCTGCACACGCTGCTCGATTGCTACAGGTCCTGGGGCGGCCAGGAGAAGCCGCGCATCGCCATCCTCGACTGGAGCGAGGTGCCGACGTACAGCGAGTTCGTGCTCTTCCACGACTACTTCGAGTCGCACGGCTACGAGTGCGTGATCGCCGACCCGCGCGACGTCACCTACACCAACGGCCGACTGTACGCCGAGGGCCGGCCGATCCACATCATCTACAAGCGCGTGCTGATCAGCGAACTCGAGGCGCGCGGCGGGCGCAACCACCCGGTGTTCAAGGCCGTGCGCGAACGCGCCGTGTGCATGGTCAACCCGTTCCGGTGCAAGATCCTGCACAAGAAGGCCAGCCTGGCCGTGCTCAGCGACGAGGCCAACGCCCATTTGTTCAACGCCCGCGAGCGCAAGGCCATCGCCGCGCACATCCCCTGGACGCGCGTGGTCGCGGAGCGCAAGACCGAGGTGGACGGCCGGACCGTCGATCTGCTCAACCACCTGACCAAGCACAAGAACGACTACGTGCTCAAGCCGAACGACGAGTACGGCGGCAAAGGAATCGTGCTCGGCTGGGAGGTCGATCAGCCGCAATGGGAGCGGGCTCTGCGCACGGCCCTTGCCGAGCCAAGCATCGTCCAGCGACGGGTCAACTTGCCCAAATTCCCTTACGCCAGTTGGGTCGACGGCGACGTGCACATTTACGACCGGATGCTCGACACTAACCCGTATCTCTGGTACGGCCAGTACATGTCGGGCTGTCTGACACGTCTGTCGACGGCGTCGCTGCTCAACGTCACAGCCGGCGGCGGGAGCACGGTGCCGACGTTTGTGGTGGAGAAGAGAATCCCATGACCATCGTCCCCTCCTTCAACATCGGCATCGAGGAAGAGTATCAGATCATCGACCCCGAGACGCGCGAGCTCAAGAGCTACATCACCGAGATGCTGGCCGCCGGCAAGATGGTGATGGCCGAGCAGATCAAGGCCGAGCTGCACCAGTCGATCGTCGAGATCGGCACAAGCGTGTGCAACACGCCGGCCGAGGCGCGCGCCGAATTGGTTCGGTTGCGCCGCGGCGTGATGGAGCTGGCCGCTCAGAAGGGTCTGAAGATCGCGGCCGCCGGGACGCACCCGTTCTCCAACTGGCAGACGCAGGAGATCACGCCGTTCGAGCGCTACGCCGGCGTCAAGAACGATATGAAGATGCTGGCGCAGCAACTCCTGATCTTCGGCACGCACGTCCACATCGGCATCGAGAACCAGGACTTCATGATCGACGCCCTCAACGTCGTGCGTTACTTCATGCCGCACGTGCTCGCGCTCAGCACCAGCTCGCCGTTCTGGGTCGGCCAGGAGACGGGGCTCAAGAGCTATCGCAGTATCGTCTTCCGCAACTTCCCGCGCACCGGCACGCCGCCGCGTCTGTCGTCGTGGGCCGAGTTCGAGCGCTACCGCGACACGCTGGTCCGCACGCGCTCGATCCCGGACGGCACCAAGATCTGGTGGGACGCGCGACCGAACTTCAACTACCCGACCCTCGAGTTCCGGGTCTGCGACGTGTGCACGCGCGTCGACGAAGCCGTCTGCATCGCCGCGATCTTCCAGGCCCTGATCTACAAGCTCTGGAAGCTGCGCCAGCAGAACATGACCTTCCGCGTCTATTCATCGGTGCTGATCGACGAGAACAAGTGGCGGGCCGTCCGCTACGGCATCGAGGGCAAGCTCATCGACTTTGGCAAGGGCGAGGAGATGCCCGCCAAGGATCTGATCCGCGAGATGATCGGGTGGTTCCTCGACGACGTGCTCGACGAGCTGGGCACGCGCAAGGAGGTCGAATACGCCTATCACATCCTCGAACACGGCACGAGCGCCGAGCGCCAGCTGCGCACCTTCCATGAAACCGGCTCGCTCCAGGCCGTCGTCGATCAGTTGATCCGCGAGACGGAAGAGACGGTCTTGTAGTCACAGTGTCGGCTGGTCATCTGATTGGCCGGCCAGATCACCGACCAGTCGACCAGCCGACCAGCCGACGAGCAGACGATTCTCCGACAGGACACCCGACATGTCTTTGACCTTCTTGTGCATGGCGAGCTATTTCAAGGGCGTCGATTTCCTGAGGACCGTGAAATCGATGGGGCACTCCGTGTTGTTGCTGGTGGCCGAAAAGCACAAAGACGACCCCTGGCCGCGTGACGTCATCGACGAACTGTTCGTGCTCCCGTCGCTGCAGAAGATGCCCGATGTGCTGTACACGATCGCCTGGCTGATGCGCGGGCGCAAGGTCGACGCGCTTGTGGCGCTCGACGATTTCGACGTCGAGACAGCCGGGCTGCTGCGCGCGCACCTGCGTCTGCCGGGCCTCGGCGAGACGGCCGCGCGCGCCTTCCGCGACAAGCTCACCATGCGCGAACTGGCCCGCGCCGCGGGTGTCCGCGTCCCCGACTACACGCGCGTGGTCAACTACGACGAACTGCGCGACTTCATGGCGCGCGTGCCGGCGCCCTGGGTGCTCAAGCCGCGCTCGGAAGCCAGCGCGATGGGCATCCGCAAGCTGCACGATTCGGAGCAGCTTTGGCGCACGCTCGATCAACTCGGCGACAGCCAATCGTTCTTCGTGCTCGAACGCTTCGTGCCCGGCGACGTCTTCCACGTCGATTCGCTGGTCAACGACGGCGAGCCTGTGTTCGTACGGCCGAGCGCGTACGCCCGCCCGCCGATGAACGTCTACCACGAGGGCGGCGTCTTCGGCTCGCGCACGCTCGACCCGACGTCGCAACTGGCGCAGGATCTGCTGGAGATCAACGCGCGGACTCTAAGGGCCCTGGGCATGATCCGCGGCGCCAACCACGCCGAGTTCATCCGCGGCCATGCCGACGGCGAGCTGTATTTCCTCGAATGCGCGGCCCGCGTCGGCGGCGCCAACATCGCCGAGATGGTCGAACACGCCAGCGGAATCAATCTCTGGGCCGAATGGGCTCGGATCGAAGAGGCCTATCTCACCGGGCACGCCTATGCCTTGCCCACACCCCGCGGCGACGCCGCCGGCGTGCTCGTCTGTCTGGCGCGCCAGCAATGGCCGGACCTGAGCGGCTACACCGATCAGGAGATCGTTTGGCGCCTGCACAAGGAACATCACGCCGGCCTCATCGTGGCATCGCCCGACGCCGGCCGGATCGAAACGCTGCTCAACTCCTATCTCGACCGCTTCGCCGGCGACTTCCTCGCCACGGCACCGCCAAAGACCACGTTCACTGAAATGTGAGGAATTGGGTGAGCGGGTGATTGAGAGAGTGGATGATCGACGCAACCGCGCCATTCACCCAATCACCCAATCGCCCAATCACCCAATTCTTCACCGCCCCAGCGCGGCGGCGATGGCCTCGACGTAGTTGTCGATCCCCGTGTAGGTCAGGTGCGTGCCGTCCGCGATAAACCAGCCGTCGTACGCGTTCGAGAGCGTGAACCAGTCGAGGAGCTGCGCCTGCGGATAGCGGGCGAGTCCTTCCGCCATCCGCCAGTTCAGGCCCTCGACCCAGCGCGCCGGCCGCCGGACGTTGACGAAGATGACGCGCTGCACGCCATGCTGGGTCAGCGTCTCCATCACGGCGTCCAGCACCGCGGGTTCATACGGCTGGTTCGAGCCCAGATGCACCACCACGGTCGCCGCCAGCTTGCCGCGCGTCGCGAGATCCGTGACGACCGCGAACAGATCGCCCATCCGCCGCCCGACGGCGGCGTCGATGGTCACGTCGGTGCCGAGCCGCGTAGACAGCGCCGGCTCCGCGCCCAGCATGACCGAGTCGCCGATCAGCGTGACCGCGATCCCCGCCGGTGCGGCCACGACGGGTTGCACGGTCGGGTCAGCCGGGGCCTGTGTCGGCGCGGTTGGCTGTGTCGCGGTCGGAAGAGCGACCGTGGTCGTCGGCACGAGACGCGTCGGCTCGGCGAGCTGCGTCGCGGTCGGCGGGACGAAGGTCGGGCTGGCCTCGGCCTCGACTTCGAGCGCGAGCGGCAGCGCCTGCGTCGGGCCAGCCGCCGCCGACACCTGCGTCGGCGCATCGGTCGGCCTTGCCGTGGACGACTGCGTGGGCGCGGCCTGGGTCTCGGTCGGGATCACGGCCGCCTGCGCGGGCGCCACGGGCGTCGCCTGATCGAGCGCGATCAGGGCCGGGTAGCTGACGAACGCCAGCACGGCCGCGGCCAGGCTGATGCGCGCCTGCGTCGGCAGCCCGCGCCACCCGATCGCCAGACCGCGCCCCCACGCCTTGAACCCCTGCGCGCGGATCGGGCCTTCCACCCAGCGGTAGCTCGCCTCGGCCAGGATCGCGGTCGCCAGCGCCTGCGCGCCCACGGCGATGCCCCACGGCAGGCCGGCGAGCGCCGGGCCGGTCAGCACGATCACGGGCCAGTGCCAGAGGTAGATGCTGTAGCTGCGCGCGCCCAACCAGCCGAACGGTCGGCTGCCGAGCACGACCGACAGCCGCGTGCCGGTCGGCAATGCCAGGCGGATGACCAGGGCCGTGATGAGCGCGACGGCCAGGAAGCCGCCCCGGTACAGCCAGGGCGTGTATTCGTCGACGCCCACAAACGCGCCGAGCAACAGCGCGGCGGCCGCCCAACCGGCCAGGTCGGTTCCACGCCGCGCCGCGGCGGCCGCGCCCGGCTGCCATACAGCCGCCAGCAGCGCGCCCACCAGGAAACCTGCGGCCCGGGTGTCGGTGCCGAAGTACACGCGGCTGGCGTCGCCGGCCGGGTCGTACGAGACGGCCATCCACAGGCTCGACGCCAGCGCGATCAGGACGAAGCCCGGAACGAGGCGGCGTGCGTCGCGCAACGACGCGATCTTCAGCCCGCGCACGATCGCCCACAGGGCCAGCGGCCAGATCAGGTAGAACTGCTCCTCGACGGCCAGCGACCACAGATGCTGCAGCAGCGGCGGGTTGGCGAACTGCTCGAAGTACGGGATCCGGCGCACGATATACGCCCAGTTGGTGGCGTATGTCAAAGCGGCCAGCGTGTCCTCGGCCAAACGCGGCAGCGTGCCCGGCGCCCAGATCGCCGCCAGGAGCGGCGCCGCGAGAAGGAGCGCCCACACCGCGGGGAGCAGCCGGCGGGCGCGGCGCATCCAGAAGCCGGCCAGGTCGATGCGACCCGCGCCGAGCCACTCGCGCAGCAACAACGACGTGATCAAGAAGCCAGAGATGACGAAGAAACTCTCGACGCCCAGAAAGCCGCCGGCCGCCCAGGGGAAGCGGCTGTGATACAGAAACACGGCCAGCACCGAGATGGCGCGGATGCCGTCGAGCGCGGGCAAATGCGGAAGGCGAAGGTCGGGTGTGGTGATCGGGCGCATGGCTCCCCCTGGCGATGAGCGTATCGAGCAACTGCTCACAGCCTAGGGGGCGTCGATCACGCCTGATCCACGGGGGAGTTACCGTTGAGTTACCAGAAGTGCGCTGCACACTCGGAGATGCGCGAGACCGAACGCGGGGTGCTGCGTGGGTCGGGCTTCGCCCCGGCACATGCGGCACCCCGCGTTCCGCCTCACTCAGCGCCGGCGGCTTTGGCCCGGCTCTTCAGCTCGGCCGCGGATTCGATGAACTCGAGCGATTGGTGGCGGAAATAGGTGTTGTACAGCTCGGCATAATGTCCGCCGCGCTCCAACAACTGATCGTGGCTGCCCTGCTCGATGATGGCGCCCTTCTGCAGCACGATGATGCGGTCGGCGGCGCGCACGGTCGAGAGCCGGTGCGCGATCACGATCGCTGTGCTGTGCTTGAGGATCAGATCCAGCGCTTCCTGGATCTGGCTCTCGGTGAAGGGATCGATGCTGGCCGTGGCCTCGTCGAGGATGAAGATCGCCGGACGCTGCGCGAGCACGCGCATGAGCGCGACGAGCTGACGTTGGCCGAGCGAGAGCCGACCGCCGCGCTGACCGACGTGCGTCTGGATGCCGTCCGGCAGCCCTTCGAGCCAATCGCCGTGGCCAACCTGCCGGCAGAGCGCGTCGATCTCGGCGTCGCTCAACTCCGGCCGTCCGTAGCGGATGTTGTTCGCGACGGTGTCCTCGAACAAGAACGGCACCTGCGACACGATGCCCAGGTGCCGGCGATACGCGTGCAGGTCCAGATCGCGGATGTCGAGGTCGTCGATGCGGATGCGCCCGCCCTGGAATTCGTAGAACCGCGCGATCAGGCGGCCGATCGAGCTCTTGCCGGCGCCGGTGTGCCCGACCAGCGCGAGCGTCTCACCCGGACGGATGTGCAACGAGAAGTCCGAGAGCACGCCTTCCTTGTCCGAGTACTGGAAACGCACGTGTTCGAAGACCACCTCGCCGCGCAGCGTCTGCGGCTGCGTTGACCCGGTTTGCTGCACGACGGGCTCGGTGTCGATCAAGCCGAAGACGCGTTCGGCCGCCGAGAGCCCGGCCTGGACCTGCGGCCAGAACGAAGCCAGGTTGAGGAACGGGAAGAAGAAGCGCTCGACGCTTTGGATGAACAGGTACCACGTGCCGGCCGAGATCGCGCCGGCCAGCACGGCCATGCCGCCGTAGTATGTGAGCAGACCGGCGGCCAGCCCGGACACCAGGTGCAGCGTCGGGAAGACCGAGGCGAGCACCAAGCCGCGGCGGACGTTGATACGGTATGACTCGCCGTTTGTCCCGCGGAACTCGTCGTAGACCAGGGCTTCCTGTCTGAAGTTCTTGGCGACGCTGATCCCCGAGACCGTCTCCTGGATCGACGTGTTGACGTTCGCCATCGCGCGCGTGCCCTGCTGCGTGACGTGGCGGGCCAATTGGCGGAAGGCGGCGGCCAACGTGAACACCGGCACCGTCGAGAGCGCCAGGATGCCGGTCAGCCCGGCGTTCGCCCGGATCAACACGACGCTCAAGATCGCCACGGCCAGCAGCTGGCTGAGCGTGTCGGCGACCAGCATCGTGACGTTGGCGAACTCCTGCGTGTCGAACGTGATCCGGCTGACGATGCGGCCCGTCGCGATCTTGTCGTAGAACGACAGGTCGTGGCCGATCGAGGCGCGGAAGGCGTCCTCGCGCAGCCCGCGGATGACGTCGCCGATCAACCGCGTCGTCACGCGCCGGCGGACGTAGTTCGTGCACCAGTACACGACGTTATTGAGCAGCAGCCCGCCCGCCACGAGCAACAGCAGCGTCGTCGCCGCCCCGCCCTCGGCCGCGCTGATGCCATAGGCGATGACCAGCGACGGCACGGTATCGAGCACGGCCGTGATCAGCAGCGTCGCCGCGACGATCGCCACGGCCCGGCGTTGCGGCGCGAAATAGTCCGCCATCCGCCGCAGCAACTGCGCGTCGGTGTACTGGCGATCGTAGGCTTCAGCCGCGAGGCTTCCAAAGAATCCCATGGTAGCGAGCGTGAAACAATCTAGTTGGGACAGTCTGCAGCCAGCCCCGATCCCTCTGGGGTTGGGGGCTAGCCCGCTGGGCGCATGACTTGAGGGTGCCTATGGCGCGGGCCCAAGACCCGTCGCATCCTGGGTCATTGCAGTTCCAGCCGGGGCGCTCTCAGGTGGTCGCGCACGAGACCTCACCAGCGACCACCCAAGTATTGTACCGAAGGTAGTGCGTTTGTCTCAATGCGACCCTGGGCCATCTTGGATGGCCATTTCACACAACCCACTCGCGCCAGGGTCTCGTCACCGGACGTGCTTCTTTCAATTCCCGGCGCGGCGGCGTGGCGCGCGGCATCTGTACGGACGTCCATCCGGCTCATGCGGAGATCCGCGCCAGAACGATTCCCTGCCCAGTATTGCGGTGACAATCCAATCCCGTGCCGAGCAGAACATGGCGTCCCCGTTGCCCCGTTTAGCGTGGACGAGTGCCGAGGGCCGCCCTGAGCGCGGTCGAGACGGTCACTGTCGCTTCGGGAAGCGAGGGCGTGACGACGTCTTCGCCAGTCGTGAAGCGGGCTACAACCGCTCGCAGGGCGTGGGCGAGTTCGAGCAGGTTTTGTGCGGCGGCTGCCGTATCGGCGGCCTGCGTGTTGACCATGTCGGCGCCGGCGCTAACCTGCTGGATCGCGGCACTGTTCTGCTCGCTGACAGCCGCAATGTTCTCGATCTCGTGCGCGACGTCTGCTGATCCGGCAGCCATATGCTCGGTCACGGTCGTGTTCTCTTCGATGACTGCGTTGACGTTTTCCAGGCTGCCCGCCACAAGCGCACTCTCGCCAGCCACCGAAGCCACGGTCTCCAGGTTGCGTTCGGAGACCTTCCGCGCGCCGGAGATGGCGCCGTCCAACTCGACGCCTGCAGCCGTGAGCCCTTCGATGATGCTTTCGATCGCGCGAACCTGGGCCAACAACCCCTGGGCATCTTGGGCGATATCGTCGAATGCGGTGCCCGCCTGGGCGACGACCTGGGTCGCCGCCCCCACATCTCCAGCCGCCTGCTCCATCGAAGTCACCGCTTCGCTGGCGCCTTGCTGAACGAGGCCGATCATCTCGGCGATCTCCTTGGTGGCCTGAGCCGAGCGCTCAGCCAACTTGCGCACCTCCTCAGCCACGACAGCGAAGCCCTTACCCTGCTCGCCAGCGCGTGCCGCTTCGATTGCGGCATTGAGCGCCAGAAGATTCGTCTGCGCCGCGAGGTCGTCGATGGTCTCTACCACAGCGCTGATCTGGCGCGAGTGCCTGCCTAATTCGCGCACGCGATCGGCCAGTTGCTGAGTCGCTCCCTTGAGCCGCGCCATATCGCCCGTGCTTTGGGCAGCCAGGCGCGCGCCGGCGCCCGCCGAATGGGCGGACTCCTGGGCCGCGCCGGCGATGGCGGCAGTCGCGACCTGGACACAGGTCAGCGACTCCTGCAAACTTCTTTGGGCTGCCGCTGCATGGCGAAGCTCGTCCACCTGCGACTGAGCGCCGGTGCGGATGGAGGTGACTGCGCCGGTCAAACGCTGAAGGCTTTGACTTGTCGCAACCACGGCGATCGCCTGATCCTTTGCGCCGCGAGCCACCCCGTCTATCGCGCGCTGCATTTCGGCCATCGAGGACACGGTTGTCGTCACCGACCCGGCCTGCTGGGCAGCGCCAGTAGCGATTTGTTGCATCGTCGCGCTGATCTGGTGCGCGCCCTCGCGGCTGTTATCGGCTGCAAGAGTCAGCCGATCAGCTGCAGCCTCGATCCGAGCAGCGTTGCCGGCGACTTCGCCGACCGAGGTGCGCAAATGCCGCGCCATTCGAGCGAATCCCGACCCAATCTCGGTCAGACGCCCGCCCACCTGGTTGTATGCCAGCACAAGTTGCTGTATCTCCGCGCCCGCGGCTGGCGCGGCCTTAGGCAGCACCCTCTTCGGCAAATCGATGGTCTGGGTCAGGTCACCGTCAGCCAGGGCGGACATGCCCTCAGACAGTGCGGGAAGGTCATCGCTGGCCATGGCGGACATCGCTGCGGCAAGCGACACGATGGGACGTGCGATCCGCCGCGCGCTCACCAAGGCCAGCCCGACCGCAATCGGCGCGATCACAAAAAAAGCCGCCAGTGCATACCACAACAATTGCCACTCCGCGGCCTGGGCTCTGTCAACGCTGATATCCATGCCGAGGACCGCTTCGAGTTTTCCATCCGCCCCGATAATCGGGGCGTAGCCGCTCAGCCAGGTGCCCCACTCGTCAGTATAGAAGTCCTCCTCCACAAACGTCTTGGTCAGCGTGTCGTAGTGTGCAACCAGCTCGGCGCTAGGCGTGTCGTATACATCGCCTAGATGTGAAACATCCTCTTCGTTCTCTTCGGCATCGACGACAAAACGGTACACACCGTCATCGCCGCGACGCAGGGTGTAGGCAAAGACTACATCTGTCGCAGCGTCTCGCGCATTGCGCAGAGTCTGACGGATCTGGACATAGGCGTCCCGCCCCTCGTCTGACGGCTGTTGCAGTTGCGCGTGAAGCGCGGCGTCCACCTGCAGTGCAGCCACGCTGACCGCATCATGGAGGCGTTCACGTGTCATCGCGCGAATCTGGTTTCGCACGGTCAGGTAGAACGTCGCGGTGAGGATGGCTGAAGTGATCAACGCCAGGCTGACGAACCCGACCACCAAGCGTGTCTCAAGACGTCCCCATAGTCCCAGAACGAATCGCATTTAGTCCCCGGAGTGAACGGCCTGCGGGTATGCGGTTTGGCTGCAGGGCCCACCCAGGATCAGCCTATGCTCGGGTCCGAGCGCCGTCCACCAAAATACAGCCAAATTCCAGGTAAATTTGACCCAAACGCGGGGGTCACGACGATCACAATCACTGATACCGTGCGAATATCCGCCGATAGGGTTCGCTCGTCTTCATCAATTGCTCGTGCGTGCCGAGGGCGGCGACGCGGCCCTGGCGGAGCACCAGGATCTTGTCGGCCCAACGGATCTGCGAGAGCCGATGCGTGATGATGAACGTCGTGCGACCCGCCGCCGCGCGGAAGATGGCCTTCTGGATCTCGTCCTCGGTCGCGCTGTCGATGGCGCTTGTCGAATCGTCGAGGATGAGGATGCGCGGGTTGGTCAGGAAGGCGCGCGCCAGGGCCAGACGTTGACGCTGTCCGCCCGAGAGCGTCAGGCCGCGCTCGCCGACCACCGTGGCGTAGCCGTCCTTGAACTGCGAGACAAAGGCGTGCGCCTGGGCAGAACGCGCGGCCGCCTCGATCTCCTCGGACGTCGCGTCCGGCCTGCCAAAGGCGATGTTCTCGGCGATGGTGCGCGAGAACAGGAACACGTCCTGCTCAATGATCGAGATCTGCTGGCGCAGCGACTCGAGGTTCCAATCGCGCACGTCGCGACCGTCGATCGACACACGGCCGGCGTCCACGTCATAGGTGCGGTTGATCAGCTTGATCAGGCTGCTCTTGCCCGAGCCGGTTTGGCCGACGACGGCCACGGTCTCGCCCGGGGCGACATCGAAGGAGACGTCGCGCAGCAGCCCCACCCCGGCGCCGGCGCCATAGTCGAAGCTGACGCCCTCGAACCGCACCGCGCCCTGCATCGCGCCGACGAAGCCGGCGGGGTTCTCGTCGAGCTCGGTCTCGGTGTTGATCAACTCGAGGATGCGCCGCCCGGCGGCCATGCCCGACGCGATCTGCGAGAACGACATCAACGAGACGAACACGGGGAAGCCGAAGAGCAGCAGCAGGTAGTTGTACGACACCAGCGTGTCGGCCCCGATCGCGCCGGTTGCGCGCAGCCAGACCGAGTGCCCAAAGCCGAACGCCAGCACCAGGCCGAACAGCAAGAACGGGATGTAGCGCGCCTCGACCCGACCCTGGTTGACGTAGGCGTCACGATAATCGCCGGCGCGCTCCGAGAACGCCGCGCCCTCCTCGACCTCGCGGGCGAACCCCTTGACCGTCTCGACGCCCTCGAGGCCCTCCTCGAGCCGCGCATTCATCCGCCCAAAGGCCTCGCGCACCCGATCCGTGATCGGACCAAGCTCGCGCAGATACGCCGTCACCGACACGAAATAGCCGATCAGGAACAGCGCCGGGACGATCACCAGCTGTGGGTGCATCGTGGGCGAGACGATGACGGGCATGATCAGAAACGCCGTCGATCCGATCACCAGGTTGACGCCCGGGTTGAACATCAGGTTCAACTCGCGCACGTCGTTTGTGGCACGCGCCATGATTTCGCCGACCGAGTACCGGCCGTGAAACGTCATCGACTTGCCCAACAGGCTGGCGTACAGCTCGCTCCGCGCGTCGCGCTCGATGCGCTGTCCGACCAGCTCGGCGCCGAAATTGCGCCCGAACATGAACAGCGAGCGGATCCACTGCGTCGTCACGAGGATGACCGCGACCCAGAGCAGGGTCTCGGCGCTCGGCGTCGCCGTCACCACGGCAGCGTAGGCGGCCCCGATCATTACGGGCTGACTGGCCGCCAACACGGCGTTCAGCGTCGCGCCGCCGAGGAACATCGAGAGCACCCACGGGCTGCGCACGGCGTGGCTCACGGCCCAGCGCCAGGGGGAGCGCCGGTCGCCCGGGACGACATCGCGGACTGTAAATTCGGTGACGGCCATGATCGTTCCAGATACCTGTGAGCCAAGTGGGTCGAGCGCGGGAGGACGACCACACGCGCCCTGACCCGCGCGTCGAACCGGCGTCGACGCGCGTGCCAGAGTCAAACTGGGCGTGGCCCGCGTTCAGGCGCCCGCGAACCAAGCCGAGGCCATAAAGGCCAGCAGGACGACGCCAAACCCGACCCAAAACAGCGCCAGACAGCCAAAGAGCGCGGCATACATGCCGGTCGCCACCGGCGAGCCGGCGGTGAACCGGCGCAGCCTCAGCCAGTTGCGCAGCACCACCACGACCAGCAGCGCGGTCCCCGCCAACCAGATCAGCCCGATGCACCCGGTCGCCCACAGGATCAGCGTTTGATCATTGCTCATGGCGATCTCCGGTGGGCCGGTCGCGTCAGACTAGGCCAGGCTCAGGAAAAAGCGATGAAACCGCGTGTCCCCGGTCAGTTCAGGGTGGAACGACGTCGCCAGCAGGCGTCCCTGGCGCGCCGCCACGATGCGACCATCCTCAAGCCGGGCCAACACCTCGACGCCTTGCCCGACCGTCTCGATCAACGGGGCGCGGATGAAGACGGCGTGGAACAACGGGGCGCCGTCCTGCGTGGCACGCGGCTCCGTTGGCTTCGCCAACGCGGGCACATCCAACCCGATTTCGAAGCTGTCGACCTGCCGGCCAAAGGCATTGCGCGCGACCGTGATGTCCATCAGGCCCAGCAACGGCTGGTCACGGTGCGCGTCCTTCGAGAGGAAGATCGCGCCCGCGCAGGTGCCCCAGATCGGCTTCGCGCGCCCGAAGTCGCGCAGTGGTTCCATCAGCCCCCAGCGCGTGGCCAGTTTTCCGATCGTGGTCGACTCGCCGCCCGGGATGATCAGCCCGTCGAGCCCGGCCAGGTGCTCGGGCAGCCGCACCTCGACTCCCTCGGCGCCGAGACGGCGCAACATCACGATATGTTCGGCGAAGTCGCCTTGAAGAGCCAGCACTCCGATACGCATGCGGAACCCATACAACACAACGGGGCGCCGCGGGGCGCCCCGTTCGTGAACCGAGATCGTGGAACCCTTACCAGCCGCGCTTCGCCAGCTTCTCGCCTTCGGCCAGCGACGACACTGTGCGCCCGACCATCGGCTCGCCCAGCTTGCGGCTGACCTCGGCGATGATCTTGGCGTCGCGGAAATGCGTGGTCGCCTGGACGATCGCTTTGGCGCGCTTGAGCGGGTCGCCCGACTTGAAGATGCCCGAGCCGACGAAGACGCCGTCGACGCCGAGCTGCATCATCAGCGCCGCGTCCGCGGGCGTCGCGATGCCGCCGGCCGCGAAGTTCACGACCGGCATGCGGCCGAGCTCGCGGGTCTCGCGCACCAACTCGATCGGCGCGCCGATCTCCTTGGCGAAGGTGTAGATCTCGTCCTCGGACAGCGACTGCAGACGGCGGATGTCGCCGAGCACCTGGCGCGCGTGGCGCACGGCCTCGACCACGTCGCCGGTGCCGGCCTCGCCCTTGGTGCGGATCATGGCCGCGCCCTCGCCGATGCGCCGCAGCGCCTCGCCCAGGTTGCGGCACCCGCACACGAACGGCACCTTGAAGTCGTGCTTGTTGACGTGGTGGGCCTCGTCGGCCGGCGTGAGCACTTCGGACTCGTCGATGTAGTCGATGCCGAGCGCCTCGAGCACCTGCGCCTCGACGAAGTGGCCGATGCGGCACTTGGCCATCACGGGGATGGAGACGGCCTCCATGATCCCGACGATCATCTCGGGGTCGCTCATGCGGGCGACGCCGCCGTCGGCGCGGATGTCGGCCGGCACACGTTCGAGCGCCATGACGGCGCACGCGCCGGCTTCTTCGGCGATCTTGGCCTGATCCGGCGTGACGACGTCCATGATGACGCCGCCCTTGAGCATCTGCGCCAGGCCGCGCTTGAGCGCGACAGTGCCCTGCGCCTTTTGATCGGTTCCGTTGACTTCTACCGTGGTCATGGCTGTATCCTCCGGCCCGCCCCATACTGCGGCGGGGCCCAACACAGGGCGCCCGCCGATGGTCCGCGGCGAAACGCCCTTTGAAGTCATTCTACCATTTGAGGCCCATCCATGGCATCACGGCGTTTGCAAACTGCCAGATTCCGAACGCAATCAGGGCAAATCCGGCCACCCCGTTCAGGGCGCGCGTGACGCCGGCGCCGAACCGGGCGGCGGCTGAAAACAGCCCGATCAGGGCCGCCGTGCCGCCGATCAGCACCGCATAGAAGCCGACCATGAATCCCAGGCCAAGTGGCGGCGCCGTGCGCCAGCCCTCGAGCAAGATCGGGCCGCCGACCGTCGACCAGAACACCCAGGGCGCCGGGCTGATCAGGTTGACCGCCGCGGCCCGCCAGACGTTGCTGTCGGTCGGTCCGTCGGTCTTGGCCGGGCCGGATCGCCACACGATGAGCGCGCCGTACCCCAGCCACAGACAGAGCAGCCCGCCGGCCAGCCGCAGGACCCCCAGCCACCAATCCGGCATCTGGGTCAACGCGATCAAGACGAGCGTCACCACGGGGCCGTCGCTGACGAGCGGGGCAAGTGCGGCCGGCATGGCGCGCCGCCAGCCTGCGCGGGAAGCCAATCCGAGCAGATACGCCTGGAACGGCCCGGGCGAAACGCAGGCCGAGAACCCCAGGGTCAGGCCTTGAAGCACGAAAGTCCACATACGCGCGTCCGTCTTACAATACACACGACGTCGGGCGAAGCGCGGGTGGACCCGGCGTTCGCCCGACAGGGATAGGAGACCTATGACCAACACAATCGTCCGCGACCGCGCGATCCAGCGCGTCGAAACCAACCCCGCCCTGCGGGGCGTCAAGAAGGTCCTGCTCGAGCCGCAGCCCGATCCCGACAAGCACTACGCCTGGCTGGCAACCGCGCCGATCAGTGAACTGATCGCCTGGGCGCAAAAGAAGCGGCTCGAGCGCGGCGAGCAGTTCTGATCCTTTGCGATCAGGCCTCGACTTCCTCGAGCGCCGGAGCCGGGCGCATGAAGGCGAGGCAGGCCGTGATGACCGCGAAGGCGATCAGCGACATCTGCGGGATGCTGAGGAAGCCGAACCATTCGAACCAGCGCGTGGTGCACGGCACGCTGGCCAGACAGATGCCGACCTGTCCCTCGGCGATCACGCCGTAGTACACGAGATTGTGGAAGATGGCGATCGCCAGCCCGATCACGGCCAACGGCAGGCCGTAGGCGCGGGCTGTGCCGTCGCGCTTGAGCAGGCCGACCGTGAAGACGGCGACAAGCGGGTACATACAGATGCGCTGGTACCAGCACATGTTGCAGGGCACGTAGCCCATCACCTCGCTGAAGTACAGGCTGCCGACCATCGCGACAAGGGCCTGGAGCCAGGCCGCGGGCAACAGCCAGCCGCGGACGCGCTCGGCTGTCGTTTCAGTGGGGGAGGTAGTGGCGTGTGTATCGGCGGACATGACACCCGTTGTTAGGAACCTCAGGCCTGGCGGCCCGAGCGGCGTGGCGCCAGTATAGCCCAGGCGGATAAGAACCCGCTCAGGGATTCTAACCATCGACCTGACAGGTCCACCTGGATTTCCCTCAAAACACGGTCATTCGAAAATCGTGGTTACACCGTAACCGCCGGAATTCTAACCTTGAGCCCCGCACCGTGGCAGCGGCGGCGCTTCGCTGGTGTCGGGGCGTGCACCCGACGGCCTCACCTCCATTTCGCCCATTTCGACCGGGCCGAAATTCGCCGTTTTGGCCATTGACCCACGCATGTCGCTACTTATACTGGAGCCTAAGTTCCTGGTTTTCCAGCCGAAACGTCAGATCTCGAATACGTTCGAGGTCGCCCAAACAGACGCTGACCGTCCCAAGACGCACCGGACAGCCCGTATTCCACTGGCGCTACCGCGCCAGATTCTGAACCCACGGCGCCGGCCGTGGCCGTGAGGCGGATGTGCTGATGGCGGACGTCCACCCTGGAATCGAGCTCGAGATCGGCCGCCGCATCCGCGAGGCGCGGAAGGCGCTCGGCCTGCGCCAGAGCGACCTGGCCGACCGCATCGGCATCTCGGGCAGCCACCTCTCGGACATCGAGCGGGGCACGCTCATGCCCACGATCCCGACCCTGCGCCGTCTGTGCGACGCCCTGGGTCGCCCGCTCGAATACGCGCTGGTCGAGCGCCCCGAAGCCCGCGCACTCGGCACCGTCATCTACCGCATGTCGATCGAGGCGCTCTCGGCCCAGCACTTCGCCGACCGCGTCGCCGAGAAGACCGCCCAACAGGTGTCGATCCGCATCTACCGGCAGGCCGTGCCCGGCGAGATCTACGATCAGGTGCGAGGCCTGGCCGACGGTTCGATCCATCTGCTGATCGATGACCTGCTCAGCCTGGAGCACTACGCTCCGCTCTGCGGCGTGGTCTTTCAGCCGTTCTTCTTCAACGACGCCGCCCATTACCACCGCTTCCTGGCCAGCCCGCTGTTTCAATCGCAGGTGCGCGACCGGCTGCTCAGCCACGGTATTCGGCTGCTCAACCCGTTGACCCGCCATCCCGCGGCCAGCAGCGAGTTGCTGTTCTCGACCTTCCCGGTGTTCACGCCCGACGATCTGCGCGGTCGACGCTGGCGCACCTACGCCTCGGATGTGGCGATCGCGCTGCGCAAGCGCCTTGGCGCCGTGCCCGTCCACACTTTCTGGAACGACGGCGCCGAGCGCCTGCGCAGCGGTGACATCGAAGCCTTCTTGATGCCCGCGCATCACCACGCCTCGGTCGATCTGCACACCGCCGGCCGCTACGCGACCTTGCTCGATTACGGCTACGCCCCCGGGCTCGTGATCGCGATCAACGAACACGAGTATCAAAAGCTCCCGCCGGACGTCCAGGCCGTTCTGGCCGAGGCCGTCGAGGAGACCGAGGCCCATTTCTGCCGTGCGGTCGAGGACCGGGCGACCGCGTACATCCACGACCTGCCGACGCATCACGGCGTCGCCGTGATCCGCGATAACCAGACCGTCTGGCGGTCGCGCTTTCAGCAGACGTTGCGTGAGGTCTGTCTGACCGACGGACATCTGGACGCGACCACTTACGAGGAACTGCAGGCGCTATGACTTCGGACGCTCCCCTGCTGCGTGCGGAAGGCATCAGCAAAGCTTTTGCCGGCCTGCTCGCGTTGTCGAAGTTTTCACTCGACGTCCGCGCCGGTGAGATCGTCGGCCTGATCGGCCCGAACGGCGCCGGCAAGACGACGTGCTTCAACACGTTGACCGGCTTTCTCATGCCGACCGAGGGCCGTATCTTCTTCGACGATCACGACATCACCGGTCGGCCGCCGGCGGCTGTCGCGCGTCTGGGGATGGCGCGCACCTTCCAAAACATCCGCGTCTTCGGCGCGCTGACCGCGCGCGAGAACATCGTCGCCGCCGCGCAACTGCACCGGCGCGCGGGGCTCTGGGCGACGCTGCTCGGGCTGCCGGGATTTCGCGCCGCCGAGACCGAGATCGCGGCCGAGGCCGAGCGTCTGCTCGACCTGCTCGATCTGCGCGAGTTCGCCGATCGGCCCGCGGGCGGTCTGCCCTACGGCCATCAGCGCCGGCTCGAGATCGCGCGCGCGCTGGCGACACGCCCGCGCTTGCTCTTGCTCGACGAACCGGCGGCCGGCATGAACCCCTCCGAGAGCGACGCGCTGCATGCCTTGATCCTGAAGCTACGCGACCTGTTCGGCGTCGGCATCGTGCTCGTCGAGCACGACATGCGCCTGATCATGAACCTGTGCGAGCGCATCGTCGTGCTCAACTACGGCCAGACCATCGCAACGGGGACGCCCGGTGAGGTGAGGGCTGATCCGAGGGTCGTCGAGGCGTATCTGGGACATTGAGATTGCTGATTTCAGATTTCTGATTGCTGACTAAAAACCAATCAGAAATCAGCAATCAGCAATGGAAGGCAATTGTGCTCGAACTGATCGACCTGCAAGTAGCGTACGGCAACATCCTCGCCTTGAAGGGCGTGTCGTTGCGCGTCGAAGACGGCGAACTGGTGACGCTGATCGGATCGAACGGCGCCGGGAAGTCGACGACGCTGCGCGCGATCTCGGGGCTGCTGCGCCCAAAGGCCGGGCAGATGCGTTACGGCGGCCAGGCGCTCGACAGGCTTCAGGCGCACGAGATCGTGAAGCTCGGGATCTCGCACTGCCCCGAGGGTCGGCGCGTGTTCCCGGGGTTGTCGGTCGCCGAGAACCTGCGGCTCGGCGCGGCGCAACGCCGCGACGGCGACGTGGCGCGCGACGCCGAGCGCATGTACGACTTGTTTCCGCGCCTGCGCGAGCGCCGATCGCAATCGGCCGGCACACTCTCGGGCGGCGAACAGCAGATGCTGGCGATCGCGCGGGCGCTGATGAGCCGGCCCCGGCTGCTCCTGCTCGACGAACCCTCGCTTGGGCTGGCGCCGCTCGTGGTGGCCGCGATCTTCGACGTCATCGCCGACCTCAAGAAGCAGGGCGTGACGATCCTGCTGGTCGAACAAAACGCGCGGCTGGCGCTCAATGTCGCCGATCGCGCGTACGTGCTCGAGACCGGGCGCGTCACGCTGTCGGGCCCGGCCGTCGAACTCAAGCTCGATCCCCAGGTCGAGGCGACCTATCTGGGCGGTGCATAACGCTATGACCCTCGTGATCTATTTCGCTCAGCAGGCGATCAACGCCGTCAGCCAGGGCAGCTTGTACGCCCTGATGGCCGTCGGCCTGGCCATGGTGTTTGGCATCCTGCGGATGATCAACTTCGCCCACGGCGACCTGATGATGGTGGGCGCGTATCTGGCGTACGCCGGGCTGGCGTTGGGTCTGCCGCTGCCCGTCATCCCCTTGCTGGCGATCGCCGGCACCGTGGCGATCGGCCTGCTCATGGAGCGCGTCGGGTACCGCTCGATCCGCGGCGCGCCTGAAGTCGCGGCGCTGCTGACCTCGTTCGCGATCGGCCAGATCCTGCAAAACGGCACGCTGGTAACCACGCGTGTCCTGGCGCTGCCGCTGGTCATCAACTTCCCGGCGCCCGAAGTGCTCGCGGGCGTGATCCAGGTCGGGCCTTTGACGGTCTCGAAGCTCAACATCGTCAGCCTGACGACCGGCATCGTGTTGCTCGGCGCTCTGACCTGGTTCGTCACGCGCACCACGCTCGGGCTGTCGATGCGCGCCGCGGCGGAAGACTTGACTGCCGCGCGGCTGATGGGCATCGACATCAACCGAACGATCGCGACGGCCTTCGCCATCGGCTCCGGCATGGCCGCCGTCGCGGGCATGCTGGTGGCGGTGCAGGCCGGGCAGATCAATCCGTACATCGGGTTCAGCCCGGTGCTCAAGGCCTTTATCGCCTGCGTGATCGGCGGTTTTGGCAGTCTGCCGGGCGCCGTGCTCGGCGGGTATCTGCTCGGCGGCCTCGAGGTGACGTTGACGGCCATCCCCGGGATCGGCGATCTGCTCCCGGCGGGCGCGGCGGGCAAGGAACTGCTCCAGGCCTGGCTGCCGAACTGGCTGAGCGGCTACCGCGACGCCTTTGTGTTCCTGTTCCTGATCGGCATGCTGCTGTTCCGGCCCAACGGGCTGCTCGGGCAACGCGGCCGAGAAGAGATGAAGTAAGTCATGCGCACACCACGCAACTGGCTCGGGCCGCTTCTGGCCATCGTCGTCCTGGCCGCCGTGCTGACGCTCATCCAGGCCAGCGGGTCGTCGTTCTGGGAGGGCTTCTTTGTCAATATCGGCATCTTCGTGATCCTGACCGTCAGCCTCAACCTGGCGACCGGCTTCACAGGCGTGTTCTCGCTCGGGCACATCGGCTTCATGGCGCTCGGCGCGTACATCAGCGCGATCCTGACCCTGCCGCTGAAGGAGAAGGGGAACTACCTGCCCAACCTGCCGCCCTGGCTGGCGGGCGTGCACCTCGACGCCCTGCTGGGGCCGTTCCCGCTCGGCTTCCTGATCGCGACGTTGATCGCGGCCGTGATCGTGGGCGTGATCGCGGTCGGCGTGGGTCTTGTGCTGATGCGGCTCAACGGCAACTACGTCTCCGTGGCCACGCTCGGCTTCCTGGTCATCGTGCGCATCATCCTGGTCAACGCCGACAACTTCACGCGCGGCTCGCGGACGTTCTCGAACGTCACGCCGTACACCGACCTGTGGTGGACCTGGGGTTGGGCGCTGCTTGTGCTCTACGTGGTCTGGCGGCTCAAGCGCTCGGCGTTTGGGCGCGAGATGCTGGCTCAGCGCGAAGACCGCTGGGCGGCGCAGGCCATCGGCATCGACGTGATGCCGCCGCGGCTCCTGGCTTTCGTCATCAGCGCCGTCTTCACGGCCATCGCGGGGTCGCTGTACGCGCACTACCTCGTGTCGTTCTCGCCCGAGGTCTTCTACTTCGATCTGACGTTCCGCGTCGTGACCATGCTGGTCGTCGGGGGCATGGGCTCGATCAGCGGTTCGGTGATCGGCGTCGTGCTGCTGCTCGTGCTCGACGATCAGTTGCGGCGGATCGCCGATCGGACGCAGATCTACGGTTTGAGCCAGATCGTCCAGGCCTTGATCTTCCTGATCATCATCATTTTCCGGCGCGAGGGTTTGATGGGCCAGCGCGAGATCCCGCTCAATCGCTGGTTCGTGAGAGGAGGTGGTCGCGGCCCGTAGGAACCACCCAGCACCTGATCGACCATTCGTCATTGCCGTTCACAAGGAGAGAGATCATGAAAAGACAAGCCTTGAGCATCCTGGCGGCCGCCGGTTTGGTCCTGGCGGCCTGCGCACCGGCGACCGGTGGCGGAGGCTCGGCCTCCGGCCCGATCAAGATCGGCGGCGGCTTCGCGCTGACCGGCGCCGAGAGCGCGCTCGACCTGCCTGCCGCCAACGGCGCCAAGCTCGCGGCCAAGGAGATCAACGCGGCCGGCGGCGTGCTCGGCCAGCAGATCGACTTCATCGTCCGCGACAGCCAGTACAAGATGGACGTCACAGCCCAGATCGCCAAGCAGCTGGTTGAAGAGGACAAGGTAATGGGCATGGTCGGTTTCACCGACACCGACTCGGTGCTCGCCGCCGGCCCGACCGTCGCGGCCGCGGGCATCCCGTACGTGATCGCCGGCGCCACGTCGCCCAAGATCCCGTCGCAGGTCGGCCCGAACCTGTTCCTGGCCTGCTTCGGCGACAACGTCCAGGCCGCGGCCGGCGCTGAGTATGGCTACAAGACCTTCGGCAACACCGCCTACCTGTTGTGGGACAAGGGCGTCGAGTACACGACCCTGCTCGGCGGCTACTTCAAGGCGCGCTTCACCGAGATGGGCGGCACGATCGTGCTCGAGGATCAATATGAAGACAGCGCCACCGACTTCTCGGCCCAGATCGCCAAGATCAAGGCGCTGCCCGAGCAGCCGGCGTTCTACTACGTCTCCGCGATGCCCTACAACGTCGGCGCGGTCGTCCAGCAATTCCGCGCAGCTGGGCTGACCGGCCCGATCATCGGCGGCGACGGCTACGACGATCCGACCTGGGTCGCGGCGGCCGGGGCCTCGGCGAACAACGTGTACTTCACGACCCACGCGCTCAACGACGCGTCGGCCGGCACCGATGCCTACAAGAAGTTCTACGCGGCGTACCAGCAGGAATACGGCAAGCCGCCGGAGAACGCGTTTGCGGGCCTCGGCTATGACGCCGTGTATCTGCTCGTCGACGCCATCAAGCGCGCCGGCTCGACCGACAAGGCGGCCGTGATCAAGGCGCTTGGCGAGACCAAGGACTTCAAGGGCGTGACGGGCTCGATCACATTCGGGGCCGGCGTCAACGTGCCCCAGAAGGCCGTCACCATGATCGCGCTGAAGGACGGCGCGTACACGCTCGGCGCCGAGATCGTGCCTGAGAAGGTGCCGGCGCCCTGACCCACCCCTGACCCCTCCCAGGAAAGCGTCACGGGTTGTAGGAACCCTGGAGATGTCTGGACGCTTTCCCGGGAGGGGCAACGAGCGCGGCGATCACAGGGGAGGCGCTTCAAGCAAGGGTAAGGATTGCGGAACCTGACGATAAGCCGGAAGGTCTTTCCGCGTGATACGTAGTCAAATGCGGAATGATCCTCTTGGAAATCGCCCCGGCTGTTCGGAATAGCTCTGGCGTTATCTCGGAGTCGACGAGACCCATTTCGTTCATCGACCTCTTCTCCCCTCCCTGGAAGTGCGCAGTGCACGCTCCCAGGGAGGGGTCGGGGAGGCCGCCCGGCCTGTTGACATGAACCTTCTGCCTTCGCTCAATGCTCGTCTGCCCGAGATGCTCGCGGACCTGCACGCCTGGTGCGGCATCGACTGCGGCACGGCGACCAAGCCCGGGGTAGACGCCGTTGGCGCTCGGATCGCCGAACGCTGTCGCGGTTGGGGCTGGCACGTCGAGCGATTGCCGCTCACGACCTACGGCGATTGCTGGCGTGCAAGCCTGCGCGGCCGCGGTCAGGGCCGGGTCATGCTGATGGGTCACCTCGACACGGTCTACCCGTCGGGGACTGTCGCCGAGCGTCCGCTGCGCACCGACGGTCATCGGCTGACGGGCCCCGGCGTGTGCGACATGAAAGGCGGCCTCGTCACCGGTCTATACGCGCTGCGGGCTCTTGAGGAAGCGGGCTTCGACGACTTCGGCGAGCTGACGTTCTTCTTCAATAGCGATGAAGAGGTCGGCTCGCCCGAGTCGCGGAAGTATTGCGAACCGCTCGCGCGGAGCGCCGACGCCGTGCTCGTCCTCGAGTCGGCCCGCGCCAACGGCGACATCGTCAGCGCCCGCAAGGGCTCGGGCGAGTATCGGCTCACGGCGCTCGGCCGCGCCGCTCACGCCGGCGTCGAGCCCGAGAAGGGCGTCAACGCCGTCCTCGAGATCGCGCGCCAGATCGAAGCCCTGCACGCGCTCAATGGCCTCGAGCCGGGCGTGACCGTCAATGCCGGTCTGATCGGCGGCGGGATCGCCACGAACGTCGTGCCCGACTCGGCTTGGGTCGAGTTCGACGTGCGCGCCATCGACGCAGCCGGTGCGAAAGCCGTGCAGGCCGCGCTCGAGAATCTCCAACCGATCCTGCCGGGCGCGCGTCTGACTCTAAGCGGCAGCTTTAGCTACCCGCCGATGGCGCGCACGCCCGCGATCGCGCGGCTCGTCGCGCTGGCTCGGGCCGCCGCCGAGGATAGCGGCTTCAGCGTGAACGACGCCGCGACGGGCGGCGCATCGGACGCGAACGTGATCGCGGGTTGGGACGTGCCGGTGCTCGACGGGCTCGGCCCGATCGGCGGGCTCGATCACAGCCCGGACGAGTACATCGAGATCGACAGCCTGGCGCCGCGCGCGGCGCTGGTGGCCGGGCTGGTTCACAGCATCCTGCGCGCCTGAACGACGCGCCGAAAAGGAAAACGCCATGGCCACTCGCAAAGCTGCCCCTCGACGTCTTGACCCCATCGCGCGTCTGGAACGCCTGCTCGCCAGCGACGGCATCGACTTCGTGCGCTTCGAGCAATCCGACACGCACGGCATCGCGCGCTCGAAGACCATCCCGACCCGGCACGTGCGCGAGTTCGCCGAGCGCGGCCTGAACTTCCTGCTCGGCCAGCTCGGCTTTGATGCCCAGGCCGGCGTGGCGCCGGGCACCGGTTATCTCGAGGAGCGCGGCTTTCCGGACAGCCGGATCAAGCCCGACCTCGAGACCTACCGCGTGCTGCCCTGGGCCGACAAGACGGCGCGTCTGTTGTGCGAGCCTTTCTTTCAGGACGGCACACCGGCGCTGGCCGCGCCCCGGCTCGTCGCGCGCCGCCAGCTCGACGCGCTCGGCGCGCTGGGCTATGGCCTGTACTCGGGCTTCGAATACGAGTGCTACTTCGTCAACGCAGCCACGCGCGAGGCGCCCTTCCCCGGCATCCAGATCTTCTCGACCTTGCGCAACAGCTTCGATGAAGCTTTGATCTATCGGATCCTGCGCAGCATGAGCACGATCGGCGTGGACATCATCACCTCGAATGCCGAGTACGGCCCCGGCCAGATGGAGATCAACTTCGCCCCGGCGCGCGGCATCACGGCCGCCGACGACGCTTTCACGTTCAAGAACGGCGTCAAGGAGATCGCGCAGCGCAACGGCTACATGGCGTCATTCATGACCAAGCCGTACGCCGATCAGAGCGCGAACGGCTGTCACTATCACCACGGCCTGTACGAGCTCAAGAATGGGCGCAACGCCCTGCAAAGCAGCGACGGCGCGCCGTTGACCGACGTCGGCCGGTGGTGGCTGGGCGGCCTGGTCGCCCATGCCGCCGCGCTCACCGCGTTCGCGTCACCGACCGTGAACTGCGCCAAGCGTTACAAGCTGTACTCGTTCGCGCCGACCAATGCGAGCTGGGGCATCGAGAATCGCACGGTCGGGTTCCGCATCAAGGGGCCCGGCAGCAGCTCGGCCCACATCGAAAACCGCCTGCCCGGTGGCGGCTCCAACCCGTATCTGGTGCTGGCCAGCACGGTCGCCGCCGGTCTGGATGGAATCAAGAACAGGATCGAGCCGCCGGCGATGGTCGACGGCATCGCCTATGGCCTGGCCGGCGTCACGGATCTGCCGACGCGGCTCGAAGGCGCGCTCGACGCGCTGGCGGCCGACGCCGCATTGCGCGACGTGTTGGGCGCTGAATTCATCCAGCTCTTCACCGCCGTCAAACGACACGAAATCGGCAAAGCCCGCGCCGCCATCCCGAATTTCGACAGCCCCGATTACCCAAACACCGTTCACGAATGGGAACGCGCCGAGTATTTTGAATTCATCTAAGGAAGATCCGTCCATGGCCAAACGAACGTCAACCCCAGCCGATCGCGTCACGGCCCAGGCCCAAAAAGCCGGCGTGCGCCTGGTGCGCTTTCTGTACACCGACAACGGGGGCGTCACCCGCGGCAAGGCAACGCATATCGCGCACCTGCGCAACCGCATCACCGACGGCATCGGGCTGACCAAGGCTATGCAGGCCATGAACATGCTCGACCAGTTGGCCGCCGTCGACGGCATGGGCCCGGTCGGCGAGATCCGGCTCGTGCCCGATCCAGACACGTTCAAGATCCTGCCCTACGCGCCCAACGCCGCGGCGATGACCGTCGACATGCTCAACCACGACGGCTCGCCGTGGGAGGCCTGCCCGCGCTCGTTCCTCAAGCGCCAGATCGCGGCCTGCGCGGCCGAGGGCTTTACGGCCCAATCCGTGTTCGAGATCGAGTTCAGTCTGGCGCGCAAGGAGGCCGATGGCGCGTTCGTGCCGGTGGATGAGGCTTTGTGCTTCGCGACCACGGGCATGACGATCTCGGCGCGCGTGATGGACGACATCATCGCGGCCTTCGAGGCCCAGGGTATGGGCATCGACCAGTACTATCCCGAACTCGGCCACGGCCAGCAGGAGCTCCCGATCCGGCACGCCGACGCGCTGCGCGCCGCCGACAACCAGGTCTATTACCGCGAGACCGTGCGCAATGTCGCCTACAACCACGGTCTGTATGCGTCGCTGGCGCCCAAGCCCTGGGTGGATCAGGCCGGCAACGGCGCGCACATCCACTTCAGCTTGTGGGACAAAGCCGGCCGCAAGAACCTGATGTACGACCACACAGACGCATACGGGCTGAGCCGGCTCGGCTATCACTTCATCGCCGGCATCCTCGACCATCTGCCCGCATTGCTCGCGCTGACCTGCCCCAGCTACAACTCGTATCGCCGCCTGCAGCCGCACTTCTGGAGCTCGGCCTACACGGCCTGGGGCCCCGACAATCGCGAGGCCGCCGTGCGCGTGCCATCGAAGTTCAAATCGGACCCGAGCGGCTCGACAAACGCCGAGTTGAAATCGAGCGACGCATCGTCGAACCCGTATTTGGCCATGGGCGGCCTGCTCGCCGCCGGTCTGGACGGCGTCCGCCGCCAGCTGACGCCCGGCAAGCCGACGCTTGTCGATCCGGCGAATTACAGCGACGACGAACGCGCCGCGCTGGGGATCAAACGCTTCCCGACATCGCTGGCCGAGGCGCTCGACAACCTCGAGCGCGACGCGGTATTGATGAACGCCCTCGGCCCGGGTCTGGCCCGTTCTTACATCGCCGTCAAGCGCCTTGAGTATGAGACCTTCAGCCAGCACGACGTGGCCTTTGAGCTGAAGCACCATTTCTGGAAATTCTGAAAGAGCGTGGCTCGGGGAGCGACGATTCGCTTCCCGAGCCACTGGAGCTGCCATGGACCTGAGCGCCTACCCCATCCTCGACCATCACTGCCACTCGTTCGTCGAGCACGACGGCCCGTACACGCCTTTCGACTATCAGCGACTGTTCAGCGAGGGCGGCGACGACACGATCGTGGCCGAACACACGGCGAACTCGTTGTTCTATCGTTGGGCGATCAAGGAACTGGCGGGCTTCCTCGGGTGTGAGCCGACCGCCGAGGCCGTGCGCACGGCGCGCGCGGCGCGGGCATTGACCGAGCTCAGCCAGGCCATGCTGCGCGACGCGCGTATCGACACGCTGTTGATCGATTATGGATTGAGCGGCGTCGGCCGCCTGTCGATCGAGCAGATGCGCGCGGTCGTGCCCGACGTGCGCGTCGAGCCCGTGCTGCGGCTCGAGGTATTGGCGCAGGATCTGATCGCCCAGCACGCGACGTTCGATTCGTTCGCCGAGGCCTTTAGCGCCCGCGTCGAGGGCGCGCGCGCCCAGGGCGACGTCGGGTTGAAAAGCATCATCGCATATCGCACCGGGCTGGCCATCCCGGCCGACCCGAGCAAGGGCAACGCCATCGAGGCTTTCAACCGGGCCCGTCTGGTCGTGCAACGCGACGGCAAGGTTCGCCTGGCCGACAAGCCGCTCAACGACTGGCTCGTCGTGCGCGCGCTCGAGATCGCCGAACGCGGGCAGATGCCGGTGCAGTTCCACACCGGCCTGGGCGACAACGACCTCGACATGTGGTACGCCAACCCCCTGCACCTGCGCCCCGCGCTCGAGAGCGGCAAGTTCCGCAACGTGCCGTTTGTGCTGCTGCACGCCAGCTATCCGTACGTGCGCGAACTCGGCTACCTGGCCTCGATCTACCACAACGTCTGGATGGATGTCGGGCTTGCGGTTCCGTTCGCGACCATCGACATCCCGGCGGTCTGGCGCCAGACCCTGGCGCTGACGCCCTTCAGCAAGGTGCTGTTCTCGACTGACGCCTACAGCGTCCCGGATATCTACTGGCTGGCGGCGCGGTGGGGCCGATGGGGGCTCGGCCAGGTGCTCGATGAGGCGATCCAGGTCGGCGCCCTGACGGCTACCGAAGCCGAACAGGCCGCGCGGTCCATCCTGGCCGGGAACTCCGCCAGGGTCTATGGCCTGAACGCACACGGTTGAGGGCTGAACTCACGCGTGTGGGCACGACGCCCACGGACCCGGACAACGCTTCTTTCCTGACGCGAATACGGGCAGAACGGGTGGTGCATGGGCGCGGTATCGTCTCGCCCCACGCACCACCCGTTTTTCGCATTGTCCCGTCCAACCCGGTTGAAGAGTGGCACGTCTGGATCGAGCGATCAGAGATTCGCGTCATGCGCGGCGCGGTTGGGCCCGATGGCGCCGGGGTGCGATGACCCGAAACTTGGATCTTGACTCATAGACAGATATCTATATAATCACGGAGCACCTATGAGCACGAACGACGTCGTCCTCTTCGCCAAAGCAATCGCCGATTCCACCCGGCAGCAGATCATGAAGCTCTGTTGCTGCGAGTGGGTCTCGGTCGCCGAGATCACGGAGAAGATGAAGGTGTCGCAGCCCACGGTCTCGCACCACCTGGCCATCCTGCGCGAGGCCGGTCTGGTCGACATCCGGGCCGAAGGACGCCAGACCTTTTACACGCTCAATCAGAACCGCATCGCGTTGTGTTGCGGTCAATTGATGGTTCGGTTCGCGCCTGACGAGGCGAGCACCGAGGCCGTGAAACAGACCCTCTCCTAGGCGGGTCGGTTTTTTTGCCTCAATTCATCGACAAGTATCGATCAATCAGGAGTGATTTCGATGACGACGAACGAAGACATCAAGCAGGCGGTGCGCGAGCGCTACGCCGAGATCGTCCTGCAACCCGCAAACGCCAGCTGCTGCGCCCCGACGGCGAGCACCGGCGGCTCCAGTTGTTGCGGCGACGAGGGATGCGGCCCGACTGACACCTCCGGCAGCCTGGCGCCCAGCTACGCCAACCTGCCGGGCTACGTGCCCGAAGCCGATTACGGCCTCGGTTGCGGTCTGCCGACCGAGATCGCACAGCTGGCGCCCGGACAAACCGTGCTCGACCTTGGCTCCGGCGCCGGCAACGACGTGTTCGTGGCGCGCGCCATCGTCGGCGAGACCGGCCGCGCGATCGGCGTCGACATGACCGAGGCCATGATCGCCAAGGCCCGCGCCAACGCCGAGAAGCGCGGCTTCGCCAACGTCGAGTTCCGTCTGGGCGAGATCGAGGCGCTCCCGGTCGAGTCGGACACGGTCGACGTCGTGGTGAGCAATTGCGTGCTCAACCTGGTGCCCGACAAGCGCAAGGCCTTCGCCGAAGTGTTCCGCGTGCTCAAACCCGGCGGGCACTTCAGCATTTCCGACATCGTCTCCGAAGGGGACGTGCCCGCCGACGTGCGCGCGTCGCTGGCGGCCTACGCCGCCTGCATCGGCGGCGCCGTCGACAAGTCCGATTATCTGGGTCTGATCACCGAGACTGGCTTCGTCAATGCGCGCGTGGCGCGCGAGCATGTGGCCGGGTCCCTCAACACGGCCGACGGTTCGGCCGTCCGCGCACGTTTGTTGAGCGTCACGGTCTACGCCGAGAAACCGGCGTAAGCCGGTCTCCAGGCGCCGCGCCGGCATCGGTGCGTCGATACCGGTGGGATACAACCTGGACGACCCGTGAGCCGGGGGTGGCAGCGCTGCCCCCGGCTTCTTCGTTCGGCCCAGGGCTCGATCGCACACGGTTTGCGAGCGGACACACACGTCACCGATATTGATGACACTCATCATTTGTTGGGCAAGGTGAAAACGACGACACTCATTCGGTATTCAAGATGTTGAATATGACGGACTACGACCCCGAAGCCCAGTTTCTCAAGGCCCTGACCCATCCGGCGCGCCTGGCCATCATCGCGGTCCTGCGCCGAGGCGAAGCCTGTGTCTGTCATCTCGAGTCCGTGCTCGGTTATCGTCAGGCGTTCATCTCCCAGCACTTGATGGTGCTGCGTGACGCCGGGATCGTGCAGGATCGGCGAGTGGCCAGCAACGTTTTCTACAACGTCTGCGACAAGCGCGCTTTCAGCGTGCTGGATGCCCTCGTCTCCGAACGCCACCCGACACCGACGCCGACGCACCCAACCTGCAGCTGTCCCAAATGCGCGCGCGCCCGGGCCGAAGCGACGCCGGCCGCGACGCGTGTCCCGTCAACCAGGCGTCACTGACGTCAAGGAGTGCTCATGCTGAACATCAAGATCCTCGGTTCCGGTTGTGCGAATTGTCGGCGGCTCGAGGAACGCGCCCGCAAGGTCGTGACCGCCCAGGGCCTCGAGGCCGAGGTCGAACACGTCACCGACTATGCCGAGATCATGAAGTGGAACGTGATGTCCACGCCCGGGTTGGTGGTCAACGGCAAGGTCGTATCGTCAGGTCGGATCCCGAACGAAACCGAGATCGCGGGCTGGCTGCAAGCGGCTTGAGGTCGGCATGGCGCAGCCACTCACCACTCACAAGTCGGAACCCCAGTGGCGACCCTATGCCTGGGTCGGCCTGGCCGCGCTGGCCTGGCTGGTCGCCTACAACGTCGTCCAGCCGTTGGCGGACTGGTTCGCCTACGACGCGCTCCGCCTCGGACGCGACACGCAACTCGGCGAGTCGGTCGCCTTCTTCTTCTACGACGTCCCCAAGATCCTGCTCCTTCTGTCGGGCATGGTCTTCGCAATCGGGATCGTTCGCACGTTCTTCAGCCCGGAACGAACACGCGCTATGCTGGGTGGGAAACGCGAAGGCGTTGGCAACGTCCTGGCCGCGCTGCTCGGGATCGTCACGCCGTTTTGTTCGTGTTCGGCCGTGCCGCTCTTCATCGGCTTCGTCGAGTCAGGCATCCCGCTGGGCGTGACGTTCTCGTTTCTCATCGCGGCGCCGACGATCAATGAAGTGGCGCTCGTGCTGTTGTTCGGCATGTTCGGCTGGCAGGTCGCCGGCCTGTATGTGGCCTCGGGGCTCCTCATCGCCATCGTCGCCGGCTTCGTCATCGGCCGACTGAAACTCGAGAACCAGGTGGAGGACTTCGTCTGGCAGATCCGTTCGAACGCCGGAGCCATGTCCGAGCGACTGACCGGCGCTGACCGGATCCAGCGCGCGTGGGACTCGGTCCGCGAAATCCTGGGCAAGGTCTGGATCTACGTGGTCGTCGGCATCGCCGTCGGCGCGGGGATCCACGGCTACGTGCCGGAAAGCGCGCTGGCCGGCATCATGGGCGCCGAGGCATGGTGGTCGGTTCCGGCGGCCGTGTTGCTCGGCGTGCCGCTCTACTCGAACGCCGCCGGCGTGATCCCGATCGTCAGCGCCTTGCTCGAAAAGGGCGCGTCTCTCGGGACGGTGCTGGCTTTCATGATGGCGGTGGTGGGCCTCAGCCTGCCCGAGATCATCATCCTGCGCCGTGTGCTCAAACCCCGTCTGATCGCCATCTTCATCGGTGTCGTCGCCGCGGCCATCATCGCAACGGGCTACCTGTTCAACGCCGTGTTGTGAACCCGGCCTCAGCCTGTGGGCCGACGACCAGGTCCGGGGTCCGGAGGGCGCCGCTGCCCGTCCGGGCCCCGTGCCGGCTCCGCGAAACTCGAGCGTCCGATCAACCCTGCCAGAGGATTCAGCAACCTGCTTGACAGACCGATGCCGGGCTGCTATCATATCGGAAGTTTCCGATATGAAGAAACCCGCCACGCTTCGCTCCGCTGATCCGGCGCTGCTCGAGTTCGTCAAGGCGATCGCCAGCGAGTCTCGGATGAACATCTTGCTTCTCTTTCTTGACGGTCAGGAACGAACCGTCAACGAGATCAGCGAGACCGTCCAGCTGGGGCAACCGACCACGTCCGAGCATCTGGCCGTTCTGAAACGCGCCGGCGTCCTGACGGCGGAGAAGCGCGGCAAGGAGGTCTATTACTGTCCCGATCGTTTGCGGATCGCCGAATCCCTGGACACGTTGAGCCGCTTACTACGCTGCTGCTGAGACGAACGCCGTCTCTTTTTTTGCCCAACATATCGTCACATTCCGATACGATACGCAACCAAGGAGTCACTGAGATGACACAACCGATTGTCGAAGCCACCCACCAAGATGCGGCGCAAATCCGCAGCTACTATCGCTGGCGGGCCTCCAATTACGACGCCGGCAGCCGCTTTGAGGTCGAGCATCATCTGGAGGCGATCCGTTTGGCGGCGATTCGCGCGGGGCAGCACGTCCTGGAGGTGGCCTGCGGCACAGGTCGCGCGACGGTGGATCTGGCACAAGCCGTGGGCGACACCGGCCATGTGGAGGCGCTCGACCTCAGCGATGCCATGCTCGAGCAGGCGCGCCGCAAGCTGGCACAGGCCGGTTTGGGCGATCGCGTCCACTTTGCGCCCGGCGATGCCCGCCGGCTGCCTTACCCGGACGGCGCCTTCGACCTGCTCTACAACGGGTACATGTTCGACCTGATCCCGCTCGATGGCTTTGCGCCGATCCTTGGCGAGTTCTTTCGGGTGCTCAAGCCCGGCGGAACGATGGTCCTGGTTAACATGAGCAAGCCCGATGCGCGAACGACGTTGTTCGAACGCATCTATGCGCGCGGCTGGGCCGTCATGCCGTGCCGACCCGTGTTGATGAGCCCGTATCTCGAACGCGCCGGGTTTGTCGACGTCCGGCGTCAGTATCGCCCTACCCGCGGGTTCCCGGTGTCCTGGCTGTGGGGGCAGGAGATCGTGACCGCGCACAAACCCGACGCCGCGTGAAACCGAAAGGGCCGCGCATCGCCGGG
>JBGAJV010000069.1:0-32909 GCA_044224715.1 Anaerolineales bacterium
TCGACCCTGCGCTCACCCATTCATTAAACCCACCCGCGCAGTTCCATGGCCTTGACGACGCGGTCGATGGCGACCATGTACGCGGCGTCGCGCATGTAGACGTCGCGCGACTCGGCCATGCCGACCACGCCCTTGAAGGCCGAGGTCATCTTCTGGTCGAGGCGCCGCAGCACGGCGTCGTGCTCCCAGTAGTAGTTGGCGTCGCTCTGCACGCTCTCGAAATACGAGACCGTGACGCCGCCGGCGTTGCACAGAAAATCGGGGATCAGGAAGGTGCCGCGGCCGCGGATCACCTCGTCGGCCTCGGGCGTGGTCGGGCCATTGGCGCCCTCGGCGATGATCTGCACCTTCGGGCTGATCGCGCCGACGTTCTCGGAGGTCACCTGGCCCTCGAGCGCAGCCGGGATGAGCACGTCGACGTCCTTGGCGATCCAGGCGTCGCCCGGCTCGATGCCATAGCCGGCGGCCCGTGCCTTGGCCTTGTCGACCGTGCCGTACTGGTCGGTGATCGACTGCAGGAACCTCACGTCGACGCCGTCGCTCTTCGAGAAGCTGACCGCGCCCTTCTCATGGCGGTCGTAGCACGAGATGCACACCACCTTGCCGCCGAGCGTCTCGACGAAGCCGAGCGCCGCGTACTGGGCGACGTTGCCGAAGCCCTGGATCGAGGCCGTGGTCTTGGTCGAGTCGATGCCGAGCTTGGCCATCGCTTCGCGGACGGTGTAGATCACGCCGTACCCGGTAGCCTCGGTGCGCCCGAGCGACCCGCCGCCGCCGACCGGCTTGCCCGTGATCACGCCCGGCACGTACTGGCCGGTGAGCTTGGAGTACTCGTCCATCATCCAGCCCATCATCTGCGGCGTGGTGCCCACGTCGGGCGCCGGTACGTCGATGCGCGGGCCGAGGTTCTTCCAGATGCCGTCGATCCACCCGCGACACAGGCGTTCCTTTTCGCCGACCGAGAGCGTGGCCGGGTCGACCACCACCCCACCCTTGCCGCCGCCCAGCGGCAGATCGGCCGCCGCGGTCTTCCAGGTCATCCACATCGCGAGGGCACGCACCGTGTCGAGCGTCTCGTTCGGGTGGAAGCGGATGCCGCCCTTCGCCGGCCCACGCGCGTCGTTGTGCTGGACGCGGAAGCCGAAGAAGACTTTGATCGAGCCGTCGTCCATGCGCACCGGGATCTGAAACCGGAACTCGCGCAGCGGCCAACGCAGGATCGACCGGATCTCGTGATCCAGATTGAGTTGATCGGCCACCCGATCGAACTGGCCTTGCGCGGCCTCAAACGGATTGAACACAGGCGCTACCTTGGTGGACATCGTGGTCCTTTCCATTTGGTGCCTGGGCGATATGGAGATTGGGCGATCGTTCCATCGCCTAATCTCCACCTCACTCAACCACCCGATTCCTTCAGTTTCTCGCCGAGCAGCCCACGGATGACCTGCGGGTTGCCCCGGCCCTGGGTCGCCTTCATGACCTGCCCGAAGAACCATTGCTCGACACTGGCCTTGCCACCGCGGAAGGTCTTCACCTGCTCGGGGTTGGCGCTCAAGACCCGGTCGATCAGGGCCTCGAGCTCGGCTGTGTCGCTCACCTGGGCCAGGCCCTTGGCGGCTACGATCGCGCCGGCGTCCTGGCCGGTCGCGAACATTTCCTCAAACACGACTTTGGCGGTGTTCGAGTTGATCGTCCCTGCGCCGACCAGGTCGACGAGCGCCGCCAACGCCTTGGGCGTCACACGGACCTGATCGATCGTCTGGCCGTTCGCGTTCATCAACCTGAACAGTTCGCCCGTGATCCAATTGGCGGCCGGTTTGGGCGCGCCACCGGCTGCGCAGACGGCCTCGAAATACTCCGCCACGGCGCGCTCGGCGACCAACAGGTCCGCATCGTAGCGCGTCAGACCGAATGCCTGCACAAACCGATCCCGTTTCGCGACAGGCAGTTCGGGCAGCGACGCGCGGATCCGTTCGATCCAGGCGCGATCGAGCTCGAGCGGCGGCAGATCGGGCTCCGGAAAGTAACGATAGTCGTGGGCGTGCTCTTTGCCGCGCTGCGACACAGTCACGCCCTCGGCCTCGTTCCACCCCATGGTCTCCTGCGCCACCGACCCGCCCGTCTCCCACACGGCGCTCTGGCGCTCGATCTCGTACGCCGTGGCACGCTCCATGGCCCGGAACGAGTTCAGGTTCTTGACTTCGGTGCGCGGCCGCAGTTCGTCGCTGCCGGCGGGGCGCACTGAGATGTTGGCCTCGAAGCGGATGACGCCCTTCTCCATATCCCCGTTGTTCACACCGAGGTAGCGGAGCAGGCTGCGCAGCATCGTCGCGTAAGCCCGCACCTCTTCCACCGAGCACAGATCCGGCTCGGTCACGATCTCGAGCAACGGCACCCCGGCCCGATTGAGATCGACGAGGGAAGAGCGTGGGCCAGCGCCATGCTCCTCGGCATGGTTAAGTTTCCCCGTGTCCTCCTCGAGGTGCACCCGGCGGACACGCACGCGCTTGACGCCTTGCGCGGTTTCGATGTCGAGGTGGCCGTTGACGGCCAGCGGCAGTTCGTATTGCGAGATCTGATAACCCTTGGGTAGGTCCGGGTAGAAGTAGTTCTTGCGAGCGAAGACGTTGATGCCGGGGACGTCGCAGTTCAGCGCCAGCGCCACGCGCAGGCCGAACTCGACCGCCCGTTCGTTGACCACGGGCAGCGTGCCGGGCATGCCGGCGCAGACCTCGCACACGACGGTATTGGGTGCGGCCGAGGTCGAGTCGACCACGGCGCAGCCGCAGAACATCTTCGATTCGGTCAGCAGTTCGGCGTGGACTTCCAGGCCGATGACGGGTTCATAGGAGGGCATAAAAGGAAGGCGCAGTCGGGTCGACCTTCGTAGCCGCCCTAGGGCACCCGTTGGCTCTTCGGAATGACAAACCGCATCGCGCTCTCGCAATCCGAGAGCGAACAGATCTTATTATCTACCAGGCCGGCCGCTTTGCCGAGCGGGATGAGTGAATCCTGCATGAGATATCCGGCGCCGTTGGCGGCCGCGCACGGCGCGCCCGGTTTGCCCTTCTTGGCCGTGATCACCCAGATCCCGCCCGCCGGAGCGATGCGACCCTTCAACGCCATCAACGTCGGCGTGACCTCGGCCAGGGATTTGGGCCAATACAAGACCAGGTCGGCCGGCCCCGTCCGGGTCGTCCCGGCCCGTTCGCGGATCTGCGCCGCCAGCTCGCGCGCGCCGGCCGCCCGGTTCGAAACGCCGACCCAGGCGACCCGGTCGCCCGGGCGCACGCCGAGCTTATCGACGACGCTGCGGTGGGAATAGTCCTTGTCGGGCATCGTCATCGTGGAGCGGCGCTTCGGTCCACGCGCTCCACTCCCCGGTCTTTAGCCGTGTCGTCGCATGAAGCGCGCAAAGCGCTCCAGGGCCTTCTCGAGCTTTTCGTAGGCGGTGGCATAGGAGAGGCGGACGTAGCCATCGCCGCCTTCGCCGAACGCCGAGCCGGGCACCACGGCCACCTGTTCCTCCGAGAGGATCGTGTCCGCGAACTCCACCTCGTTCATGCCGCTCTTGGCCACCGACGGGAAGGCGTAGAACGCGCCCTTGGGCTCGAAGCAATCCAGACCGAGCTGATTGAGCCCGCCGACGATCAACCGGCGGCGACGGTCGTACTCGGCCACCATCGCCTCGACGTGTTCGTCGCCGCGTTCGAGCGCCTCGATGCCCGCCCACTGCGCGGGTGTCGGCGCCGACATGATCGTGTACTGGTGCACCTTGCGCATCGCGGCCAGCAGTTCCGCGGGCGCGGCCACGTAACCGAGGCGCCAGCCCGTCATCGCATGGCTCTTCGAGAAGCCGCCGAGCAGCACGCTGCGTTCGCGCGCGCCGGGCAGGCTGGCGATGCATACGTGTTGGAAGCCGCTATAAACCAGCCGCGCGTAGATCTCGTCCGAGATCAGCAATAGATCATGCTTGACCGCCACCGCCACGATCTCGGCCAGGTGCTCGCGGCTGATCACGGCGCCGGTCGGGTTGCACGGGTAGCCGATGAGGATCGCCTTGGTGCGCGGCGTGACCTTTGCCTCGATGTCGGCCGCCGTCACCTGGAAGTCGTTTTCCACGCGCGTGCCGAGTGGCACCGGCACGCCGCCCGCGAACTGCACCTCGGCGGTGTACGCGACGAAGCACGGCTGCGGCACAATGACCTCGTCGCCCGGATCCAGGATCGCGGTCAGCGTGAGGTACAGGGCCTCGGAGACGCCGACTGTCGCCAGGATCTCGGCATCGGGGTCATAACCGACGCCGTACAGGCGTTCGAGATAGCGCGAGATCGATTGGCGGAGCTCGACCAGGCCCGAGTTCGAGGTGTACCCGGTCTTGCCGGCCTCGAGCGAACGCACGCCGGCGTCCAGGATCGGGCGCGGCGTGACGAAATCGGGTTCGCCGATGCCCAGCGAGATCACATCGGGCATGGTGGCGGCGATGTCGAAATACTTGCGAATACCGGACGGGGGTACAGCGTCAACGCGCTGTGAAATGAAGCGGCGCATAACGCCGATTATACCGAGGGCTGGGGCGAGCGCGGGAGCGGGGGAGCGCGTCGTTCTCGCGCTCCCCGCTCTCCCGCTCCTCAGTCTTCCGTGTGGAACCCGACCTCCGACGCTTCGCCGATGTTGAACGTGCGGAAGCGGCCGGAGAGCCGCGCATCCTTGCCGATCATCGAGCCGGTGAGCAAAGCGTCGTCGACCTCGGCGCCTTCGTCGAGGATCGAGTCGCGGATGATCGAGTTGATCACCTTACAACCGGCGCCAATCGTGGCGTGCGGTCCGACGACGGAGTGCGTCAACTGCGCGGTCGGGTGGATGTTGACAGGCGGGATGACCACGCTGCCCTCGCCAGCCGTGTAGTCGGCGCCGTTGTCAAGCCCGTGCGCCAGCAGGTAGCGATTGGTCTCGAGCACGGTCTCGGTCTTGCCGCAGTCGAGCCAGACGTCGACCTTCTGCACCTTCATCTTCAGCCCGCGTCTGAGCATCACGTTGACGGCGTCGGCCAGGAAGTACTCGTTCTGGGTTCGCACGTCGCCCTCAACTTGCTCACGGATGGCTTCGATCAACTGGCCGCTGTCCTTGAAATAGTAAAAGCCCACGACGACCAGGTTGTTGTCTTTTTCCTTGGGCTTCTCGATCAGGTTGGTGACGTACCCATCCGCCCCGACCTTCGCGACGCCGAAGCGGCGCGGATCTTCGACTTCCTTGACCCAGGTGACCGCGTCGGCGGTCTCGGTTTTGAGCCGGGCCAGGTCGGTCTCGATGATGGTGTCGACGAAGACCATCAGCATCGGCCCGGCGTTGGGACCGCTGAGGCGCTCGCGCGCGAGATAAATCGCCGTCGACTGGCCGTTGAGTTCCTTCTGCTCGAAGTAGCTGGCCTTGATGTGCGGGTAATTCTGGGCGACGTAGGCCTCGATCTGTTCGCCGAGGTGCCCGACGATGAAAATGATCTCGTCGACACCATCCAGCTTCTGGAACATGTCGAGGACATGTCCGAGCACGGGCTTGCCCGCGACGTTCACGAGCGGCTTGGGCTTCGTGAAGGTATGCGGGCGCAGACGCTTGCCGTATCCTGCGAGTGGAATGACGATCTTCATGCGACTCTTCCTGAAAGTAACGCGCCGGGACGTGATCGGTTCAGGCCGGCGCGTTCACGATTATAGCTGTGACAGACGACTAGCCGATCGACCGGCGGCCTCTTGATACAGAATTGTGGCATAGGGAATTGGTCGCAGGGGTCGAGCGAGAGCCGGAGGAGCGACGCGGATCGGTGAGTCGCCCCGGCGCGTGCCGCCCACAAAGGCTCGGCTTCGGCACCTGACTTGTGCGCGAGCCCCGGAGGACGCACAAAAAGCAGAGTCGTCTCGTCGTATAATTGTTGGGTTGGCGGCTACAAGAACGAACCCGGGCTTGTGAAGCATCGCACAAATCGCGCGTAAGTTGTCGCCTTGCGCCCCGGGGACTACACTGGTGGCCTTCTTGACGAACCAAGCTGCGCCCCCGACAAACGGGCCGGCGCTCTGAAAGATAAGCGGGCATGGCAGATGAGGCCCTGCACAAACTGAATCTCGGCAGCGTGGCTGAGCGCTGCGCCGAGGAAAGTCGACGATTCTTCAGTCGGCAGAGCTACGACGCACGCTTTTGCTTCGAGTTATTTCGGCGCGCCTTCTCCCGCCGCGACAGCCGGGCGTGGGACATGGTGTATGCGCAGTATCAGCCGCTGGTGAAGGGCTGGGTCGTGCGCCATCCGAGCTTCGCCAGCCTCGGCGAAGAGCCCGCTTACTACATCAACCGCGCGTTCGAGCGCATGTTCACGGCCATCACGCCCGAGAAGTTCGAGAAGTTCGAGGATCTCCGTCAGATTCTGCGTTATCTGCAGATGTGCACCGGCAGCGTCATCGTCGACGCAGTGAGGCGTCTGGATACGGCCGAGCAGGTCGCGCTGGACGAAGCCGAGCACATCAGCCACCCCGAGGCCGCATCGGTCGAAGGCTCTGTGCTGACCGATTCGAACCGGGCCCGTTTCTGGCAGTGGCTCGAGGGCCGGCTCAAAGACGACCAGGAGCGGGCTGTGATGCACGGCTGTTTCGTCCTCGATATGAAGCCCCGCGAGCTTGCGGCGGCCAAGGGCAGCGGCTTCGACTCGGTGGCCGAGGTCTATCGGATTAAACAGAACGTGCTCGAGCGTCTGCGGCGCGACCCCGAAATCCGCGAATACTTGGAAAGCATCGGCTGACCGACGCGCAACACGGCTGTGGCGTCGCGGGTGCGGGTTCCCGTCCGGGCAGGATTGCGGGAACGGGTTCCTCCCCGATCCGGGAAAAAAGGCACAAACCGCGTTAAGTAGGACGATGGTACTGGTTGGGGGATTGAACAAGGGAGAAGTACGATCGTGACCACCCTCATGTGCACCTGCGCCACCCCACCCGATGACGCCCGTTTGCTGGCCTTCCTCGACGGCGAACCCGACCCGGGGTTGGCGGCCGATCTGGCCAAATGCGCGTCCTGTCGGGAGCGGCTGGCGATACTCGACGCCCAGCAGAGGTCGCTCATGATTCAGTTGCGCCAGTCCGACACGCCCTCCTCGCTCGAACTCGGTGAGTACGTCCTCGGGCTGGTGCCCGACGTCCGCAAACGCGAAATCGAAACCTATCTGCGCGGCTCCGAACGCGGTCGTGCCGACGTGGCCCAGATCCGGTCGTATCTCGACACGCTCAAGGGCGACGTCGAGTTCACGCCGCTCGAGCGCGTGCAGGTGCTGGTGGCCGAGTTGGTGCGCGGCCTGGGGCCGTCGGCGGGGCCGGCGTTCGCGCCGGCGCTGGCGGGCATCCGCGGCTCGGCCACCGATGACGGCACGCGTCTGTACCGGGCCGGCGACGTCAGCATCGCGTTGGACGTGATGGAAGCCGGCGCCTCGCGGATGGTGATGGGCCTGGTGAGCGGCGCCGAGGCCGACGGGCTCGAAGTCGAGCTCTGGCAGGGCGACGCACTGGCCAAGGTCGTCCAGGTCGACGAGGTCGGCAACTTCACGCTCGAGAACGTGGCACGCGGCAAGTACACGCTGGCGCTCACGGCGCCCGAACTCGAGATCCACGTGCCCAGTTTCGACGTTTGATCCAGCGGCCGGGTCGGCGTTCGCCGGCCCGGCTGACGCGCGCCGTCCGCCCACAACGGCCGGCGCGCAAACCAATCGAAAGGGACGTTAATTCAACGGTCTGGCGACACATTCGCCCAGGCCGATTTGGATTTAAGGTTGTGAGCACGCTCATGTCGGTACCCCACACCCGACAGGGTCCTCTGCCCGAGCCGCAAGATCTGGTCGCCGCCTGGCGTGCCGGTGACGCGGTTGCACGCGCCGCGCTGGTGTCTCAGCACGCGCCGGCGATCGACGAGGCCTACGCCCAGAAACTCAAAGGCCTGGCCGATCATGCCTTGCGCAACGATCTGCGCGAGTGCCTGGATATCGCCGACCTGTTGCTCGCCCTGGGCGTGGCGACAGGCATCGGCCCGATCCGGGCGCTCGGTCTGCTGGTCCGCGCCAACGGCATCGGCATCGGTCGTGGCGACTATGGCGCCGCGATCCCCGACTACGAAACGGCCGCCAACATCTATCTCGCTCTCGATCGCCCGGTCGACGCGGCCCGGTCGCGGATCGGGCAGGTGTACGCGCTGGCGGTGGAGCAACAGTACGAACACGCCGTGGCGCTGGGTCAGATGGCTTCCGATACGCTCCGTAGAAACGGCCAAGACCTGGCCTTGGCGCGTTTGCTGGTCAACACCGGCGCGGCGCACAGCCGGAAGGGGGACGAGCAAGCTTCGCTCGATTGCCTGACAGAGGCAAGACAGCTGTACCTCAAGCAGGGTGATGCTGCTCGCGCGTCATTGGCACGCGTGGAGTACAACCGCGGCATCGTCCTGCGTAACCTGGGCCGGTTCTCGGAGTCGATCAGCGCGGCGCAGTTTGCCGAGTCGCTCGCCATCGTCGAGGGAAACACGATTGACATCGCCCATGCGCGAGAGTGCCTGGCCGTCACCTACTCGGTCATGGGTCGTTTCAACGACGCGCTTCTCTTGTTCGAGAGCACGCTATCCGTCCTCGTCGACGGTGGACGAAAACGGGACGCCGCACTTGTCGGCCTGTCCGTAAGCGGCTGTCTCCTCAAGCTCGGTCGAATGGCCGACAGCCTGGATCGTGCCCGTGAGGCCCGAATCGCCTTCGAAGTCCTGGGCGGGCGCATCGAGATCGGTCAGGCGTTGTTGTTCGAGGCTCAAGTCCTCGATGTGCTGGGGCGGGGATCTGAGGCCGAACAAGCGATGGTGCGCGCTTGCGTCGAGTTCGAAGCCGAGAGCAGCACTGCCTGGCTGGCTCAGGCCGAGCTAGCACGAGCGAGCCTGGTGGGGCGTCACGGCGATTTCGAGGCCAGTTACAAGCTCGCGTTGAGCGCCGCTGAGACATTTGCGGTATTGAACCAGCCGCAGCACACGGCATTGGCTCGCCTGCTGGCTGCGCGAGCGGCCCTGCGTCTGGACCAGACCGCACTGGCCCGCGAGCATGCCACGAACGCGCTCGAGAGCGGCCAGTTGCTGGGCGCCTCGGATCTGGTTCAACCGGCGCTGCAGGTTATCGGCGAGATCGAGCGCCGGGCAGGGAATCTCCAGGCTGCTCTTGAGACCTTTGAGAAGTCGATGCTCGAACTCGAGCGAGTTCGCAGCCAGATGACGATCGAGGACCGCTCCTTCTTCCTTCGAAACAAGCTAACAGTCTACGAAGACGCCGTTGATGCGAGCCTGGCCATTGGGCAGCCCGCCCGCGGATTGCATTATGCGGAGCGTGCCAAATCCAGGGCCTTGCTCGACATGCTGGATCAACGGGTCAGCGTTCGGCTAGAGGCATTGGCGGCGGCGGACAAGCCTCTGGTGGATGAGCTGTTGGCGCTGCGGTCCCATCGTGATGAGACCGTGCGCCGCTGGCAGGGCGAGCAGGCGCAGCTGTTGCGTGATGCACAATTCACCGCCCCCGATACTGTCCGGCTCGAACTCGCGAACATCGAAAAACGGATCACGGCGCTCTGGCGCCAGCTGCTGATGCGCAACGCCAGCTATGCCCATGAAGCCGACCTGTGGCAGGTGTCCAATGCGGACGTTCTGCCATTGCTCCCTGGTACCTCGACGCTGCTCGAGTATTTCGTCGTCCACAACGAGCTTGTGGTTTTTGTTGCTCGGGCCAACGCGATTTCGGCCCATCGGCTGGGGCTCTCGGTAGAGCAGCTTGCCGGTCTGATGCGCCCCTGGCAGCTTAACTTGGCCGCGAGTCAGGATGCAGCCAGTCGTGGGAAGCCGGTGGCGTCTGCCCTGATCCGGAACGCACAGGCCGCATTGGTGCGACTCTACGACGCCTTGATCGCTCCCGTCAGGCAAGAGCTTCAAGAAGACCGCGAATTGATCGTCGTGCCGCATGGCCAGCTGCACTACCTTCCCTTCGCGGCACTCTTCGACGGTCGATCTTATCTGGCGGAGCGCTATACGCTTCGGCTGCTTCCCAGTGCGGGCCTCCTTCGCCATGTCAGCCCGTTGACGGTCGACCCGATTGGTGGGCGTTCGATCCCAAGCGAGTTCCTGACGGTGGGCTATACCTCGAACAACCAGTTGCCGGCGGCGCTTTCGGAAGCAACATCAATTGCGACCCTGATGGGAGGCACCGCCCTGGTTGAGGAGAAGGCCACAGCCGCGGCACTGGTGGATTGGGCGCCACGGCTGCGCGCGCTCCACATGGCCACACATGCTGAGTTCCGGGCCGACAATCCGCTGTTTTCGGGTCTGGCGCTGGCCGACGGTTGGCTGACGACGCTGGACCTCTTCAACTGGCGCCTCAATGCCTCCCTGGTCACCTTGAGCGCCTGTCAGACCGGCCGAAGCGTGATCGGCGGCGGTGATGAAATCCTGGGTCTCTTGCGCGCGCTGCTCTATGCGGGCGCGCGCAGCGTCGTGGCAAGTTTGTGGCCCGTTCAGGATGTGGTAACGGCGCAATTGATGGAACAGTTCTACTCCGCCCTGGCCGCCGGAGAGCACAAGGGCGCAGCCTTGCGGCAAGCACAGATCGAGCTTCGTCGGGCCGGAAGTGAGCACCCCTACTTCTGGGCGCCTTTCTTTCTCGTCGGAGATTCGGGACCTCTATGATGATCCATATCAACTCCGCGTCCCTTGGTCGCCGGGTCGTCTTCCGGCTGGTCCTGGTCTGCGTCCTGTTCGTCAACAGCGCGACGATCGGCTCCGCGCGCGGACAGGTCAATGGAGATCCGCTGTTTGTCTCGACACTACTCAACGGCTTCAATCCGTTGATGTCCTTGAGCGGGATCGAGATCCCAGTTGGAGCCAAGATCGGATGCTCGCCCTTCAGCCGGGTCCGTTCCAGTGAAAGCCGGTTGACTCTTTCCACCGGTGGGACCTATCTGAACGACGTCGTCATCCTGACCGGCAGGCCCGCGGATGTCGCCACGATCGCGCGGCTGGCCCTGGGCGAAACCCAGCCCATGAGCAGCCAGCCGATGGAGTTCCTGGGGCAATACGCGCGATCGGCGGACACTCCTGAGAAGATCCAGCAACTACTTCGGTACAGTCAGCAGACTGTGAGCTTGTATCGCACTGGCATCGCCCCAGGTGGGCAACCGCGACCAGTTCTGGATGCTGTCAAAGACGTTTTGAAACTCTCGCTGCAAATGTACGCCTCTGGCGCGATCGCCATGCCCGTGTTTGCAGACCTGAACTATGTGACCGGGTTCCCAGCCGTCACTGGGAATCCGTGGGGAATCGAGGGCAGCCCGTGGGGGATCGAAGGTAGCCCATGGGGAATCGAGGGCAGCCCATGGGGGATTGAAGGCAGCCCCATCGTAGGCAGCGATGCAGAGAAATTGGCAGTGACCCAGTCGATTGCCGAAGGAGCCTTCTGGCGGCAATGGGCCTTCCAAGATCGTGGTGTGGGCATCTATGACGCGGCAAAACAGCGTGTCTTGCCCGACACTGCAGACGGCACTGGCAGCAAGGTTGTGCTCTTCGACACCGCGCCGTACACAACCGCCGGGTTGAAGAACGAAACTCGACAACGCCTTTCGATGAACTTGTGCGTCCATCTCGTTCCGCTGCCGAGCATCGACTCAGCAGGCGACAAGTCCGGCTACCTACGCGACCATGGTTTGTTCGGAACAGGCTTGACTTTCGCGACTGCACCGAAGAGTGAACTGCATCTGGTGCGGGTGCTGGACGACAACGCTGTTGGTGACCTTTACTCGCTTGTCGCGGGGATCGATGGGTTCAACCAATCGATGCTCCTTCAAAACCTCGGGACCCTCCGACGTGTCGTCTACAACTTCAGCCTTGGGCTCAAGCCGATTGGGGCCGAAGTCCCGACTGAGGTCAGGGACCTCACTCAGGAGTTGCTCACTCTGATGCCTGTCGCAGAGAGGCCCGAGTTGGTCGACGGCCTGCCCCTGCTATCGCTCGAGATCCCGTTGCGCACGGCTTACAACCTGGGCGGGGTTCTGATCGCCTCAGCGGGTAACGACTCGGCTGGGCTGGCCACGCCGGCCAACCAGAATGTCCCGGCCGCCTACAGCTTCGTACTCGGCGTGCAGAGCACGAACATGGATCAACGCCAATCGTGCTATAGCAACAGCGGCGAAGTTGGGGCGCCAGGGGGGAACGGCGGGATTACGCCGAATTGCGAGCCGCAGCTGCAACTGTGCAACGCGACGCAACCCTGCGACTACGGCCTGGTCGGTTTGGTGTCCGAGCGCAGCGACACCGTCGGCTTCGCGTACTGGGTCGGTTCTTCGTTTGCCGCCCCGCTGGTCAGTGGCGTAGCGGCGGACGCCCTTGAAAACGGCGTCACGTACGATAAGGCGATGGCCAACGTCCTGGCATCGGCTGCGAAATCCGGCGTCGTCGATGCCGAGGTCGCGGTCAAACCCTGAACGCTGATCCGTCGCCAACAACCGCGGATCAGCCGGACGAGATGCTCTGGGCACCCGCCTGGTGCATCGCGCTAATGACCGTAGGCCGGCTCGCCGGGCCGGCTTAACTTCGAGCTCCACTTACGTTAAGATCGGCATTATGGCACCTAATCCCCCCCAACAACCGTCCCCGCTCCGCCCACTTGGTTGTGGGCTGCTCCTGCTCATCCTCGCCCTCATCTGCGGCTCCGTGTTCTGGCCGAAGCCGGTGACGCTCGACGACATCGAGATCCCGCACCCGGCCAGCATCACATGCGCGCTGGCCGCAATCGGCGGCGCCGCTGCGCCAGCGCTGACCCTAGGCGAAAGTGGCTTGTGGTTCGAGGATGCCATCATCCTCAGCGGCCAACCGGCGGACGTTCAGCGCGTCGCGGCCCAAGCCCTTGGCGCCGAACAGCCCTTGAGCAGCTCGAGCCTGATCGGCCTCGGGCGTCTCAATCCGGGCCAGACACAGGGCCCCAATCCCACCCTGCAGCGCTACAGTCAGTTGACACTCGCGCTCTATGCGACGGGCTTCCAGGACGGCCAACCTCGTCCCCCGGTAGCTGCTGTTCAGCGTGCTCTGCAAACGTCCCTAGATTTGTTCACCGCCGGCGAGATCGCAGAGCCCGTGTTCGCAGACCTGAATTACGTCACCGGGTTTCCTCTGGTCGCCGGCAATCCCTGGGGCATTGAGGGCAGCCCATGGGGCATCGAGGGCAGCCCATGGGGCATCGAGGGCAGTCCATGGGGAATCGAGGGAAGTCCTTGGGGGATCGAGGGCAGCCCCTTCGAATCCGATGCCGACAAACTGACCCGCTACCAGACGACGGCCGAGCGCGCCTTCTGGACGCAATGGCCCTTCCAGGCCGACGCGGGTCTGGGCGTGTATTCGAGCGGTCCGTACCAGCGCCAGACGTCGAGCGACGGCACGGGCACGCGCATCGTGATCTTTGACACATCGCCCTACGCGACCGAAGGTCTACAGACCGAGACGCGCGCGAAGATGCAGGTGAACCTGTGCAGCCACCTCGTGCCGATGCCCGCCAACGACGCGCCTGCCGACGCGAGCGGGTACATGCGCGACCACGGTCTGTTCGCGGCCGGGTTGAGCTTCGCCGTCGCGCCGGGGAGCGAGCTGCACCTGGTGCGCGTCCTCAACGACAACGCCGTCGGCGACCTGTTCACGCTGGTCAAGGGCATCTCGGAGTTCACGGTGAGCGCCGCGCTGTCGAACGGCAACCGGCTTAACGGTTTCGTCTACAACTTCAGCCTGGGAATCAAGCGCGACCCGGCGACGCTGCCGGCCGAGATCGTCGATCTCAACAACAAGCTCATCCAGGAGATGCAGAACCAGGGGTTGACGCCGCCCGAATTGATCGACGGCCTCCCGCTGCTTTCGCTCGAGGCGCCGATCAACTCGGCCCGCGCGCTCGGCGCCGTGATCATCGCGGCGGCCGGCAACGACTCGGCCGAGCTCAACCCCGCGCTGGCCGAGGACGCGCCGGCCAGTTTCGACTCGGTGCTGGGCGTCCAGGCCACCAACCCCAGCCTCGCGCGCTCATGCTACGCCAACACCGGCGAGACCGGCGCGCCCGGCGGCGACGGCGGCCCGGCCGACGACGGCAGCGCCAACTGCACGCCGCGCCTCGACAAGTGCAAAGCCGATGCCCCCTGCCCGTACGGCATCGTCAGCCTGGTCTCCGAGCACTCCGACACCGTCGGCTTCGCATACTGGGTCGGCTCGTCGTTTGCGTCGCCGCTGGTGGCCGGCGCCGCCGCCGATGCACTCTCGGCCGGCATCCCGCCCGACACGGTCCAGGGCAGCGCGCTGCCCGATAGCGCGGCGGCCACCGGCGTGGTCAACGCCGTCGACGCGGCCACCCCCTAGCAGGCAACGAAACAGGGCGCCATCCAGGCCGCAAAGCCGCCCGGATGCCGCCCGGTTTCGTTGCCTGCTAGGGGGTGGCCGCGTCGACTGCGAGGACCACGCCGGAGGCCGCCGCGCTATCGCTTGCGGCACGAGACGATCGACCTCGAAGCCGCCGCTGTCCATCAGCTCCCACAACACCTGCAACGGCGCCTTGCCCGGCAGCCACTTCTCGACCACGACCAGGCCGTGCGTCGGCAGGATCGTGAAGGCCACCTGGCGCGGATCCGCCGGGTTGCGCAGACACTCGGCCCGCCCGAACGAGGACTTGATCGCGCGCGCCTGCGCGTCGGTCGCGCACGACACCGGGTAGTGATAGTACGGCGCGTCGAGCGGCACGAACTCGACGATCTTGGGATCGAACGCGGCGACCCCGCGATGGCCGTGCAGCTTCGAACGCACGACGGGCACCGAGGCCCCGGCGTCGGCGCCCCAGTTGTTGCCGAGCGTCACGCTCGGGAGCGCGAAGTCGAGGTCGCGTAGCTCGACCGCCTCGGACGAGGGCGAGTCGTTGCGCTTGCCCTCGACGTGGCGCACCACGGCGCCGAGCCCGTCGGGCCGCACGCTGACGATCACGGCCAGCTCGTCGTCGGTCAGGTTCTGCTTCTCGACCGGGCGCGCGCTGCCCGTGATCGTTGCGATCAGGGCCTGCAAGTGCGCGTCCCACGAGGCGAAACAACCCTCGCTGTACTGGCTGGCGATCGAATCGCCGACGGCCGGCACGTTGGTCAAATCGGCCACGCGCACCATCTCGGTGAAGAAGTTGCGTCGGCCGAGCTCGACACCCGCGGTCTTCATCGCCGCCGGCGTGCTCAGATGCTGCCATTCGGCCTGCGTCACGACCGGCTCGGTCACGGCGTGCTGCGTGACCTCGCCCGTGCTGACCGCCGTGACGATGCGGCGCACCATGTCGTCGTAGAAGGCGTTCAAGTCGGCGCCGGCCGTCACGTGCGGGTAGCCGCCGACCAGGTCGAAGTAGTAGGCCGACTCGACCTGCGTCTCGCCGACGAGGATGACCAGGCGGATGCACTTGGCCTGCGCCTGCACCAACCGGATGAACGACATGATCGGCCCGCCGCGGCGCCCCTGCTCGATCAGCGTGCGATAGGCGGTCTCGGCCAGACCCGGGAAGGCGAAGTCGGCGGCATCGGGCGTGTCCTTGGCGAGCACACGCTCGAAGTAGTCGAGGCGTTCCTTGAGCTGCGCCGGGGTGACATGCACCAGCGTGTACGTCAACGGCGTATGGTTGAGCCCGAAGCGACGCCGGCCGGTGAGCATCACCGACTCGCGCCAATTGACGGGCTCACCGTAACGCGCCGTGGTGACGAACAGCGTGGTCTGCGCGTCGGGCCGCTCCTGCACATAGTGGCCAAGAACCCCAAAGCGTTCTTTCAGATGGCCCAGCACGTCCTGGATGAGCAGATCCTCCGAGCCGGCAGCCGGCACGAAGCTCACGTGCGTGGTCTTGAGCCAGGCGTGGATGCGTTCGGCGAGCGGCACCTGAGCGGCGACGATCATAGGGAACCTCCGAATTGCGGCCGGGCCAGGCATTGGCCTGTAAGCCGGTCGAGTTCACACGGTGAGAGGTAATTCAACCACAGTTGCCGGCACGTCGCCAGCAACGACCGTTTGTCCAGGCTCGATCGCGGTCCGCAGCACCGCCAGCCCGACCGGCCCTAGATCGGGCAGCACGACCGCGCTGGTGACGACGCCGCCGACGCTCCCATCGGCGCGGCCGGCCCCGCCGGAGGCGGCCCGCACCTCGGCGCCGACTGTCAACGGCGCTTCGGCCCGCAGACCGCGCAACCGCCGCGCGAGTTTGCCACGGCTCTCCATGCGTGCCAGGATCTCCTGGCCGATGTAGCAGCCCTTCGAGAAGCTGACCGCGTCCCACAGATCGAGCTCGAGCGGCAGATACGCCTCGGTGAGCTCGTGCCCGGCGGCCGGCTCCCCGGCCCGCACACGGAGCTGTTCGACCTCGTCGTCGTCGGCGAGCACGGCACCGCGCGTCTTGAGACGCGCGACCCATTCCGAAACGGCGCCGGCCTCCGGCAACACGACGAACCCGTCGCTGCCCCACTGGCGCGCGCGCACCACGCTCAGCGTGTCGGCGGTCACGATCGTGTCAACCATCTGGGCCGGGTCGAGGCCGGGGAGTTCGGCCGCCAGGATCTTGGCCGCGCCCGCCCCGACCAGCGCGATCTGGCCGAGTTCGGTTGAGGCATCGGCCAGCTTCACGTCGTCGCGGAAGAAGATATAGCCGCTCAGCCAGCGGCGCACCGGGGTCGCGCGTCCTGAGCCGGTCACCAAGAGCAGGTGTTCGCCGAGGTTGAGCACGTCGATCCGATCGACGATGCGCGCGATCGGCGTCGTGAGCACGGTCGTCGCGCGGCGGCCGACCGGCAGCTCGCGCAGATCCTGCGTGGACAGGCGATGCAGCAGATCGAGCCGGTCGCGGCCGGTGACGCGCACCCGCCCGGCAGCTGCGCTGCGGTCTATGACGATCGCGCCGGTCTGGACGTGTTGATAAGCGTCCACGTTGCCTCGCGGGCTCAGGCGCCCTTCGGAGCCGACTGCAGGGCCGCCAGATGGTCGCGGTCATGGTCAAGGACCTCGCCGATCACGTATTCGGCGACGCTCTTGCCTTTGAGCCAGGCCGGACGGCTCTTCAACCCCGCGTCGGCGTAGCCGTCGATCTGACGTTGCAGCTGTCGGCGCACGCCCTGAAAGTCGGCCAGGACGCGATCGAGCGAACGGCCGCGGTTGGCCTCGAACCACCGCGCGTTTTGCGCTTCGATCTCGGCGTCGGTGTAGTCGATTCTGGTCGGCGGCTTGCCGGAGCGCGCCTTCGCCAGATGCGTGACGATCTCGGCTTCGCAGGCGGTCAGATGCGAGAGCACGTCCTTGATCGCCCAGTCTGGGCCGCATGTGCCCGGCTGTTCGATCTCGGCCGTGGACAAGGTCTTGAGGAACGCGTCGTACGACGCCCGGCTATCCTTCAGCGCTTGTGTCAGTTCTTTGAGGTTCATGCTCGAATTATACGAAAGACGTCTGCGTCTTGAACGACGAAGGGCGAACGGCGACGGTTGGCCGGAGCCCCACCGTCGTCGATCGCCCTTCGTCGTCCGCCCGACCGCGAACCGCGATCGTTATTTGACTGTCTTCAGGTACGCGATGATGTCGGCGAGATCCTGCTGGGTCAACGAACCGCCATAGGTGCCGGGCATCACGCCGTTGGCGAAGCCCGGCACGACATAGGCACCGGGGTTCGTGATGCTCTCGTACAGGTAGGCCTCGGGGCTGGTCGCCTTGCCCTTGTAATCCGACGCGGTGAAGCGCTCGGTCGCATGCTCCGAGACGCCCTTGCCGTCCTTCGACGACGCGGCCAACCAGGCCGGGCCGGCGAGCACGGCATCGGGTGCGCTGGCCACATGGCAGGCCACGCAGCCGGTCTTGGTCACGAGCGCTTCGCCATTGGCGGCGTCGCCGGCGGGCAACTGCGCCACGGCTTCGTCGGGCGACGGGCCGGGCGTGGCCGTTGGGCCGGGCAGCGGCGTGGGCGTCCAGAACGACGCGACGCGCGTCTGCTCGACGCTCCGGTCGACGGCGAACATGCCGCCCACGGCGGGCAGCACCCAGACCAGGGCGCCGAGGACGATCGCGCCTGACAGCACGACGATGACGCGATCGATGCCGCCCATCCGGCGCGGCTGACCGGCGCCGGCCTGCAGCGCGGCCTCGACGCGGGCGACCTGCGGGGCCGGCCATTGGCCAGTGGCTTTCTCGTTGGAGCGAATGCCGCTGTCGAGCGCGACGATGCCGCGGGCGAGCAGGAAGCCGACCACGATCACGGCGACGATGGCGCCGGCCAGCGCGGCCAGAGCCTGCCAGACCAGCAACGGCTGGCCGGGACCGGGCAGCCATTCCGGCCAACCGACGAGCGACAGACCCGGCAAGGTAAGCACTTCGGTGTCGAACTTGACCGAGCCGTCAAACGGATACGCCAACGGCGTGCCGGTGGCCTGCCAGCGCACGAGCAAGAACCCGATCGCGACGACCGCGATGATGATATAGAACCCGATGCGCTGTCGGTTGTTGTACAGGAAGGGAATCGGGGTCTCGCCCTTGGCCGCCGGGGCCGGCTTCGGCGCGGCGGCGGGCTTCGCGGCGCCGCCCGCAGCGGCCGCGGCAACGGCCTCGATGCGGCGGGTCGCGGCGTCGCCGCTCTGCACAAGCGCCGAGATCACGTAGGCCACGACCAGCACGCCCGCCAGGGTGGCGACGGCCAGCGCGACCACGGCGTGCCACTCGAGCACGTCGAACGACCCCAGGGTGAAGAGGACGCTGCTCAGATCGGGCACCCGGTCGAGCGGGTAGCCGGCCGGCACGTTGGCGCTCAACGCGCGCGCGACGAGGAAGCCCAACACGAGGACGACAATCGCCACAGTAAAGACCGTGAACGACTGGCGGTCATAGAGGAAGACGCTCGGGGGCTTGGCGGCCGTCTTCGCGGCCTCCGGCTGTACGTCCGGCGTGCGCCGCGCGACCAGGCGCCCCACCGCGTTGTAGGCCAGGGCGATCAGATAGCCGACCACGAACAGGCCGACCAAGGCGCCCAACGACCCCAGGATCATGGGCGCGACCGAGCTGCCCGACCCGCTGGAACCGCCCGCGCCCTGCGTCAAGATCAGGGCGCCACCGGCCACCAGCAGCACAAACACCAGGATCAGGGTGGGAATAAAACGACGCAACGCTCGCTCCTTCGTGCTAACCAGCTTGAGGCTGTTTTCTTTGAATACGCCGCGCGGTTTGCCAAAGCCAGCCCGCGCTCATCAGGGCCATGATGCCGGGCAGCGCCGCCGGCCCCCAACGATTGACCTGGCCGATCAGCGCTCCGAGACCTCCCGAGGGCACACCCTCCGGGCGCAATACGCCGTCATCGCCGCGGACCCAATCGCTCGTCACCAGCCGGCGGTCGTCGCCGATCGTCGTGCCGGTCAACAACACCTGCCAACGTTGCCCGGCCGCCAACGCCAGCGGCCCCGATCGCCAGACCCCATCTTCAACACGCAGATCGCGCTCGAGGATCACGCCCCCACCCTCGACCGGGATCCAGGTGGCCGTCAACCGGCTCAGATCCGCGCCAGTCACGGTCAGACGTTCGCCGTCGGGTTCCGGGCTCAGCGTCGCCGCGATCGCCTGGTCGCCCAGCTGGCCGCGCCAGGTGACTTCCTCCGGCGTCGGTTGCCCGGCCAATGGCAACCGATTGTACAGCAGGGCCAGGATGACCAGCGCCACCAGCCAGGGCGCATGCGTGCGCACGACAGTCGAGCTCCCGAGAAACGGCCGCCGGCTCAGTCGGGCATGCGCCGGAAGTCCGAGCGCGCCTCGACCAGCCAGCCCACCAGCCCGGTCACCGCGATCACGATCCCGACGCCGATCATCACCCCGCCGACGACTGACCCCCACAGCGGCAGACCGATGATCAGGCCGAACAACGCGAATACGGCGCCGACGTCGACCATCAACGGGAAGATGCTGTTGCGCTTCACGGGCAACGGATCGACCGGCTGTTGGCCGTCATCGGGGCCGGGGCCGAACGGCGTGTCGGTCGGCGGCTCTTCGATCGAAACGGGGGGGACGGCGTTCATCGACTCGCCCTCACCGTGGACGCGCCATCACCTCGGTGATGTAGTGATACGCCATGAGCGTGAAGAGCAACGTCAACACCACCGAGAGGACGCCAAAGGCCATGTTCCGCAATGCAGCGCGTTTGTTCACCCGACCTCCGCCGCGAACGCGGGTCAGACCACGATCCTGATCAGCGAGTCCGCGACCAGGGCCGCGAAGACCAGCAGCAGGTAATAACTGGAATACTTGTAGAGTTGATGGGCCAATTTGTTGCTCGGCGCGCGATACAGCCGCAACGCCAACGCCAGGAAGCCGATGCCCAGCACCACGGCGCTGACGAAATACACGAGCCCGGCGACGCGCGCGGGCGTGAGCAGCAGCGAGAGCGCGACGAGCACGACCGTGTACAGCAGGATCTGGCGTCGCGTCTCGGCCTCGCCGACCACGACCGGCAGCATCGGCACGCCGGCGCGGGCGTAGTCGTTCTTCTTGAGCAGCGCCAGCGCCCAGAAGTGCGGCGGCGTCCAGAAGAAGATGATCGCGAACAGGAACCAGGCCGGGGCCTCGAGCCCCCCGGTCACCGCCGCCCACCCCACAAGCGGCGGGATCGCGCCGGCGCCGCCGCCGATGACGATGTTCTGCGGCGTGTTCATCTTCAGGCCGATCGAGTAGAAGGCCACGTAGTAGAACGAGCCGGCCATCGCCCAGAAAGCGGCCGTGATGTTGACGAAGACGGTCAGCGCGTAGAACGCCAGCACGTTGAGGATCAGGCCGAAGGCCAGGGCCTGCGCCACGGTGACGGCGCCCTTGGCGAGCGGGCGACGGCTGGTGCGCGCCATGGCCTTGTCGCGGTCGATGTCGATCACCTGGTTGAGCGCGCTCGCGCCGCCCGAGGCCAGCGCGCCGCCGAGCATGGTCCAGGCAAACAACTCGAGCGTCGGCCACTGCGAGATCGCGTACAGCGGCGCGGTCGCCGCCGGCGGCGCGTAGTTGACGGCCATCACCATCGCCCCGGCCGTCGTCACGAGCAGCAACAGCATCACGATCGGCTTGGTCAGCTGCAGGTAGTTGAACAGCGCTGAACGCACCGCCACGGGCAGGGCCTGCAGCGTCTCGCGGCGCAGCGCCGGGAACGGCGCGGCCAGCGGGGTCAGGCGCACGGCCTGCAGGCTGAACACCGTGAAGGCGACGGCCGCGGCCCACGACAGCGTGGCCGTGGCCGAGTGCAGCGACGCCAGCTGCAGCGGGAAGCCCGTCAATACGTTGGCCGCGCCGATGAAGGCCTGGCCGACGAAGAACGCGCCGGCCAACCCGGCCGAGATCAGGAGCGCCACGTGCGTCGAGCGCAGCCGCCACGCCACGAGGATGGCGCCGGCCAGCATCACACCCGCCGTGACCGCCGCGAGCCGATGCCCGAAGGCCAGCCAACCGATCAGGCGATCGGGGGCCTCGGGGCCGCACAGCGGCCATTGCACACACGCGGTGCGCGCGTTCGTCGCGGTGACGATCGCGCCGGCGATGAGCAAGATGAACAGGGCCAGCAACGCCTGGCCGGCCATCTGGCTGACCAGGTCGAAGTGCAGCAACGAGTCGCCGAGCCGCGGGTTGCGCTCGAGCCCGACCGCCACGATGCCGGCGGTGATCAGGGCCGCCAGCAGACCCAGCCCGGCCGCGCCATGGAGCGCCGCGAGCACGGCGATGAGCGTCACGCGCGCGACGCCGACCGGCGCCAGCGCCGCCGCGTCGACGCCGCCGATGAGCATGCGCAGGCCGAACAACCCAAGCGCGACGGACACCGGCCAGAACACCCAGCGCACACGACGGTAACCCTGATAGGCTGCGGCGACCAGACCAAAGAGGAGCGGCCAGAGCGCCAGAGCCGCGGCGCGGGCGGCCACGTCGGCCCAGCCCGTGGCCGGGGCCGTGAAGGCCCACGCGCCGTTGCACAACGGCCACTGCCCGACGCATACCGAGCCGCTGAGCGAGGCCGAGCTCGGCGACGCCGCCACCCCGCTGAGCACCAGCATCAGAAAAGCGACAGCCGCCGCCGCCAGCGAAAGCCAGCGGAAACGACCGGTGACGGGCGGTGCAGCGCGTAGGGTCATGGTGTGCGGATCTTCAGACGGGTTGCCGGGCGATTGAACCCTCATTTTAGCCGCGAATGACGCAAACTTCGCGAAGGGAAGCGTCCCTTCGCGAAATTCGCGTCCTTCGCGGCCAAATGTCTTCCCTGCATCAGTGCCCCGAGTCGGGGTGCTCCTCCCAGAGCGGGTTCATGCGCGTCAGGGTCGGGATCTTGGCGAAGTTGTAATCCGGCGGCGGCGAAGACGTGGCCCATTCCAGGGTCGGCGCCTCCCACGGGTTCGAGCCGGCCTTCTTCGCCGCGCGCGCGCTGACGAAGAAGTTGATGATGAAGACCAGGATCGACAGCGCGATCAGGTACGCGCCCGATCGTCGACATCAGGTTGTAGATCTCCCAGCCCTGCCCCGCCGCGTAGGTGTAATAGCGGCGCGGCATGCCGAGCAGACCGACGATGTGTTGCGGGAAGAACGTCAGGTTGAAGCCGAAGAGCATCAACCAGAAGTGGATCTTGCCCAGGCGCTCGTTCATCATCCAGCCCATCATCTTCGGGATCCAATAGTAGAACGCCGAGAAGATGCCGAAGACCGAGCCGCCGTACAGCACGTAGTGGATATGCGCGACGACGAAGTAGGTCTGGTGCACCTGCCAGTTCACGGGCACCGAACCGAGCATCACGCCCGACAGACCGCCGATGATGAACATCGTCACGAAGCCGATCGCGAACAGCATCGAGCTGGTCAGCCGCAGCGCGCCGCCATACATCGTCGCGATCCAGTTGAAGATCTTGATGCCGGTCGGCACCGCGATGATCATGGTCATACCCGAGAAGAAGGCATTGACCGCCAGGCTCGACCCGACCTGGAACATGTGATGCGCCCAGACCAGGAAGCCCAGGATCGCGATGAAGACCGACGAGAAGGCGATGAAGCGAAAGCCAAAGAGCGGCTTGCGCGAGAAGGTCTGCAGCACCTCCGAGATCGCGCCCATCGCCGGCAGGATCATGATATAGACCGCCGGGTGCGAGTAGAACCAGAACAGGTTCTGCCACAGCAGCGGGTCGCCGCCCTGTGACGCCTGGAAGAAGTGCGTGCCGAAGTGCCGGTCTGCCAGGAGCAGCGTGATCGCGACCGTAAGCATCGGGGTGGAGAACAGCACCATCGTGCTCGTGATGAACATCGACCACGTGAACATCGGCACGTCGAGCAGCTTGAGCCCGGGCGCGCGCAGGTTGAGCGTGGTGACGATGAAGTTGATCGCGCCGAAGAGCGACGACAGACCGCCCAGATGCAGACCGAGGATCCAGAAGTCGATGTTCGGGCCGGGCGTGTACTGCGGACCGGTCAACGGCGGATAGGCCGTCCAGCCGCCGTTCGGCACGGCGCCGAACACGTAGCTCAAGAACATCACGAGACCGCTAAAGAGCAGCAGCCAGAACGAGAACGCGTTCAGCCGCGGAAAGGCCATATCGCGCGCCCCGATCTGCAGGGGCAGGATGTAGTTCGCGAAGCCGGCCCAGATCGGCACGATGACCAGGAAGATCATCGACGTGCCGTGCATGGTGAACAGCTCGTTGTAGCGGTTCGGGTCGATCAGCTTGAGGTTCGACCAGGCCAGCTGGGTTCGGATGAGCAGCGCCATGACGCCGGCCATCACGAAGAACAGCATGTTCAGAACCAGGTACATCTTGCCGATCTTTTTGTGATCGACTGTCGTCAACCAGTCGACGATCACGGCGACCGTCGATTTCTCGGTGGTGATCGGGCGGGTCACAGTTGCCATCGCGTTCTCCTGCTGCAGCGGGCGCCGCGGTTATTTCAACGACTCGAGGTAAGCGGCCAGGGCCTGGACCGTGGCATCGTCGAGCTTGGTCGGCAGCACCATCTTGCTGCCGGGCTTGACGGTCTGTGGGCCGGCCAGCCAGAGCGCCATGTTCTCGGGCGTGTTCTCGATAATGCCACCCGCGAGAAAACGCCGCTGCCCCACATGCGTCAGGTTGGGTCCGATCAACCCGGCCCCGCCGGCGCCGTCGATCACGTGGCAGCCGATGCAGCCGTTCTTGGGTTCCAGAAAGGCGGCCTTGCCGGCCTCGGCCGCGGATCCGGCGGCCGGCTCCACAGCCGGCGCCAGCTGCGCCTGGATCCAGGCGTCGAACTCGGCCTGGGTCACGACCTTGACCGCGAAGCGCATCTGCGCGTGCTGGGTGCCGCAGTACTGCGTGCACTGCCCGGCCACGTAGGTGCCCACCGCATGCGGCGTGAACTTCATCTGGTTGAGATAACCTGGGATGGCGTCCATCTTGCCGAACAACTCGGGCACCCAGAAGCCGTGCTCGACGTCCTTCGATTCGAGCCGCACGTCGATGACCGTATCGACCGGGACGACCAGTTCGCTCGCGGTGACCACCGCGCGCGCGCCATCCGCCGTCGTGAACTCCGGGTACTTGAACGCCCACCAGAACTGCTGCGCGACGGCGTTCACGGTGATGTAGTTGCTGCTCGCCGGGGCGCGCACGTCGACCATGGTGCGGAACGTGAGACCCATGACGCCGACGAGGATCAGAGCCGGCGCGGCGGTCCAGGCGATCTCGAGCTTGGTGTTGCCGTGGATCTGCATCGCCTGCTCGGCCGGGCGGTTCTTGAACTTCAGCACGGTCCACAGCAACACGCCTTCGACAAGGACGAAGATGACGCCCGCGATGCCGGTGATCAGCCAGAACAAATCCGAGATCTGTCGGGCCTCCGTCGACTGCGGCGCAAGCGAACTCGGGACCGATGGGAAGGTGTACGGGCAGGCCGGCGGACATGCCCCCAGGGTGGGCCCGGGATTCCCCATCGTGAACCACACCAACCCGCCGATCAGGGCGAGGCCAATGACGGTCACGATCCCAAAAAAGAACCACCAGCGGCTGGACACGGGAGCTTTCAACCTGGCCTCCTCAAAGCGTCAGTCGGGAACTCAAGTCAACAAGGCCCCGCACAAGGTCGGGGCCTGGGTCGGCATCACAGGATTTGTGTGCTGAGTCGTGCATGGAAGCAGAATGCGCTAGAACAGGTGAGATTATACGCAATTGAAGGGCGTCGTCAATCATCCATGACGCTTATCACAAGATAAATCTGCCTTATTTGTCAGGAATTTGTTGACCTGGACTTTGACGACCCCTTTTGCCTATGGTACATTCCGGGCAACCTCCACAGGTTGGGTCCCTCCGACGTGAACGCGTCAGATGATCCTGGCCATGTGGCAGTCCGGTTATTCAGACTTTGCGTATCGGATAACTCATGGCCCACACTGCAAGCGAACCCGCCCACGACGATATCCACCTTCCTTCACCAACGTTTTGGCCGCTTGTGCTCGGCATCGGCTTCTTTGGCGTCGTGGCCGGTCTGCTGCTGTGGATGGTGCAGTCGACCCGCGCCAGCGCGAACATTTCCGACGTGGTCTGGATGGCCGTCCTGGGGATCGGCACAGCCGTGCTCGCTATTGGCGTCGGCGGCTGGGTGATCTCCGGGATCGTCGAACGCCGCCGCGCGCATGCGGTGCCCGAAGGCGGCGTCGAGCTGGCCAAGTTCTCGATGTGGTGCTTCCTCGGCACCGAGACCGTGATCTTCGGCGGTTTGATCGCCAACGCCGTGCTTCAATGGATCCTGGCGCGCCAAAACGGCGAGACCGCGAACGAGCTGCTGCACCACTTCAATTCGATGATGATCGTGTCGGTCAACACCTTCATCCTGTTGGCGTCCAGCCTGTTTGTGGTGCTGGCGCTTTCCGCGATCCAGCGCGGCGACCGCGGCCGCATGGCGCTCTGGCTGTTGGCCGTGGCCATCGCCGGCGCGATCTTCATCAGCGTGCAGGCGTATGAGTACAGCGGTCTGTTCGCCGAGGAGTTCACGCTCTCGGCAAACCCGTTCTCGCAGGGTTTCTTCTTCCTGACCGGCTTCCACGGCCTGCACGTCGCGGCCGGCGTGCTTTGGGCCGTGATCCTGGTGATCTACGGCTTCTTCTTCAACGGTTTCAGCAAGAACGAGCACATGGGCGTCGAGGTGTTCGGCCTGTACTGGCACTTCGTCGACGTGGTCTGGATCTTCATCTTCACCCTGGTCTACCTGATCTGAGCCTGTCGAGGAAACCGCTCATGGAACACACCCCCGCCGTCGACGTGACCCACGCGCACCCGAAGATCGACTATGTGCGCATCTTTGCCTGGCTGACCGGCTTCACCGTGCTGGAGCTGCTGATCTCGTTCATCCCGATGGATGAGGTCAAGATCCCGCTGCTGGTCGGCTTCGCCGTGCTCAAGGCCACCCTGGTCGTGCTGTACTACATGCACCTCCGCTACGACAGCCGCTGGTACGCCTTGATCCTGATCGTGGGCATCTTCTTCGCGGTCATGGTCGGCGTGCTGCTGCCGCGCATGCAACGCGGGATCCTGCCCCTGCCCTGACGCCTGCTCGGTCGAATTGGGTCAGCAGACGCGACGCGCCCCAAGAAATTCTTGGGGCGCGTCGCGTCTGCGCGGTTCCATGTTTTGCCATTCGTGCGTTGCCGGTATACTCGCCACGTCATGAGAGGTCTTCGCTCGAAGGGCCCGACCTGGCTGCGCGTGCTGACGCTCGCGCTCTTTGTCGCCGCCGCGATCGCCCTGCTCTATCAGCTTCTGGTCTACGTCCACTACGCCGGCGCGCTGCTGCGCTTCCCCTATGACTATGACCAGGGCGAAGGCTTCGAGTTGTACGACACGGTGCTGCACGCTCAGGGCCTTTGGCCGTACGCGGACAGCCAGATCTACCCGTACTACACCTCGATCTATCCGCCGCTCTTCCACATCCTGACGGCGCCGTTGGTGATGGCGTTCGGGCCGCAGCTGTGGACCGGGCGGCTCGTGTCGTTTCTGGCCTCGCTGATCGCCGCGGTCGCCATCGGCGTGATGGTCCGCCGCGCCGCGCACGCCGACCCGCGCGGCGTGGGGCCGCTGATCGGGACGCTCAGCGGTCTGGCCTTCCTGGCGTCGACCTACACGTTCATGATCGGGCCGTTGTTTCGCCAGCACATGACGATGGTGATGTTCGAGTGTCTGGGCATCGCGACGCTGGCGGCGTTCGACTGGCCCGGCGGCAAGGGCTGGCTGGCGCAGCCGGACGCGCCGGCCGGACACACCTGGCAGCAGCTCGCCCTCGGTCTGGCTTTCCTGATCGCGGCCGGCTACAGCAAGCAACTGGCCGTCGGCACGGTCGCCGCCGGATTGCTCTACTTGTTCCTGCGCGACCCGGCGCGGGGCGTCGTGGCCGCGATCGTCGCCGCCGCCGTCGCCGGCGGGCTGTTCGCGTGGATCAACGTCGTCACCGACGGTTGGTTCTACGTCAGCATCATCAAGGCCAACATCAACGCATTCGACCTGCCACAGATGTGGGGCTTCTACGGCGAGTGGCTCAGCCTGCACGCGGTCGTCGTGGCGGGCGCGGTCCTGCTGGTCGGGTTCGAGCTCACGCGGGGGCGGCCGTCGCTGTACACGCTCTGGTTCCTGGCCGCCGTCGCGACCGGCGCGCTTTCGGGCAAATACGGCGCGGGCGAGTCGTACTTCGTCACCGCCACGGCCGCGGCCTGCGTGTTGTTCGGGCGCGGCGCCGCCGGGTTGATGACGCGCGGCGGCACGAGCGCGGCCTGGCTCGCGCGGCTGACATCCGCCGGGATCGCGGCGCTGTTCATCCTCCAGACCGCGCTGACCTTCCATACGTATACCTACGGCTTCCCGTATGCCCAGGTGACCGCCCTGCTCGGCATCCCCGATCAGCCGCGCGGGTATTACGACCGCCAGGGCTACACCCAACTCGGGCCGCGACCCAACGCCGCCGACCAGGCTGCCGGAGACGAAATCGTCGCGCTCGTCCGCGCCGCCGATGGGCCCGTGTTCTCGGAGGAGGCCGGCTTTCTGTTCGCCGCCGACAAGCCGGTGGTGACGAACGCATTTCCGCAGTTGGTGATGTTCCAGGCCGGGCTGTTCGATCCGACGGCCGAGATCGCCCAGATCGAACGACGCGGGTTTGGGCTCGTCGTCCTGCGCGGTTTCTTCTACCCAAAGCCGGTGCTGGATGCGATCGGCCAGCATTACGTCTGGCAGCGCGCCATCGTGATGAACAACTTCCAGTACCACATCTACACGCCGCAACCCTGAGAATGGCCGTCAATGTCAGCGGTCGCTGGCACGCAAACCAACGCGACCGATAGCCAACCGCCTCGTCTTCCTCGGCACTCTATGATGAAGACATGGCCGCCCATCCCACCTTTGCTGCCGCCTTTGCCCGCGAGCTCTCCTGCCCGGGCTGCGGCCAGCGCGGGTTGCTGCCGCTCGACGCGCATCGCGCCGAGTGCCCGGCCTGCGACGCGGAGCTCGAGGTGGCCGACATCCTTTGCCCCGAGTGCGGGCGGATCAACCCCTCCGAGGCCACGCTGTGCGTCACCTGCGGCACGGGGCTGTGGCGCGCCTGCCCCAATTGCAGCACGCGCAACTGGGCCGGCGCGACGGCCTGTCCGCGCTGCGGCCGGCACATCGACTCGCTCGGGCGGTTGCTCGATCGACATGTCGACGTGCATGTTCAACAGGCTGCGCGCACCGACGAACTGGTACACGGCAAGCACCTCGACGGCTGGGCCGCGCAGCGCGTGATGGACCAGATGCAGGCCATCGAGGCCCGCCGCGTGGCCCAGATCGAAGCCGACGAACGCCAGACCCGCATCGAGAATCGGCGTCTGGTGATCGGCAGCCTGATCCTCACCGCCCTCTTTTCGGTCGCCTGCGTCGGCGTCTCGACGTTCTTGATCTTCGCGCGCTGAGGATCCAGCTCCGCTGCTCTGAATCGGGCGCAAGCCGTTGACGCCCCGGGGCGTTCGCACCCAAATGCGACGAAAACGGTTTTTGCCGCAGATGGCGCGAGTTTCGCGAATCGCCGTATCGCTCGGCCCTTTTGCGAAATTCACGGCAGTTCTATTGATCCCGGAAACAAGATGCGGTTGCCCCGCGATGACGCCCGGTCGAGTAGCGCATCGCCTGCGCAGCGGGTATCATCGCGCTTATGACCGACGCGCTTCCCACCGAGCCCGAAGCCGAGCTGCCGATCGACGTCACGCCCGCGACAGAGCCGGCCGCGACCGAGCCAACGCCCGACACCATCAGCCTGCTCCGCCCCGGCTACACCGTGCAACTGCCGGTGTTCTCGGGCCCGCTCGATTTGCTGCTGCAGTTGATCGAACGCGAAGAACTCGAGATCACATCCGTGGCGCTGGCCCAGGTGACCGACCAGTTCGTCAGCTACGTGCGTGTGATGGAGCAACTCAACCTGGGCGAGCTGGCCGATTTCCTCAGTATCGCCGCGCGCCTGATCCTGATCAAATCGGAGGCGCTGCTGCCGCGACCGGTCGAGCGCGCGCCGGGCGAAGAGGATCCGGGTGAGGAGCTGGCGCGCCAGTTGCTCGCGTACAAGCGCTACAAACAGGTGGCGCTCGGCCTGCGCCAGCGCGAGGACGCGAACCTGCACACCTACGTCCGCCTTGCGCCGCCGCCCAAGATCGAGAAGCAACTCGACCTGAGCAACGTCACGACCATCGACCTGCTCGAGGCCGTGCGTCGAGCGTTGGCGCTCATGCCGCCGGACACGCCCGAACTTGGCACGGTCGTCGCGCCGCCGAAGGTCACGATCCGTGATCAGATCCGTCGTCTGGCCGACGCCTTCAAACGCAGCGACGGCCAGGTCGCCTTCCATGAGGTCCTGGCGCAATCGGCCAGCCGCATGGAGATCATGGTGACGTTCCTTGCCGCGCTCGAGTTGATCAAGCGCCGAAAGGTCGAGGCGCGCCAGACCGAGTTGTTCGGCGTGATCGAACTCGTCGCCCTCACCGACTGGACCGACGACGACGCATTGTTCACCGAGTTGGAATTCGAATGATCCAAAACAAAAGGGCCCGTGTCGGAACTGCCGACACGGGCCCTTTTTGTTTCGGATTACGGCATTGGGCTTGCCCGATGCCACGCGGTCGTCTGTTCGAACGCATGCCCGACGCGCAGCACCTGCGCTTCGCCGAAGGCCGGGCCAAGCAACTGCAGGCCGATCGGCAGGCCGTCGTCGTCGACGCCGCAGGGCACCGAGAGCCCGGTGATGCCGGCCAGACTCGGCGGCAGGGTGAACACATCCTCGAGGTACATGGCCAGCGGATCGTCGACCTTGGTGCCGATCTTGAACGCCGTGGTCGGAGCGACCGGACAGGCGATCACGTCGACCTGCGCGAAGGCCTGCTCGAAATCGCGCTTGATCAACGTGCGCACTTTTTGCGCCTGGCCGTAGTAGGCGTCGTAATAACCGGCCGAGAGCGCATACGTGCCCAGCATGATCCGGCGTTTGACCTCGGCGCCGAAACGCTCGCCCCGCGTCTTCTCGAACACATCCCACAACGACTCGGCCTCGGCCCGCGGGCCGTAGCGCACGCCGTCGAAGCGCGCCAGGTTGGCCGACGCCTCGGCCGGCGCGATCAGATAGTAGACGGGCACCGCGTACTCGGTGTGGGGCAAGGAGATCTCGACCGGGGTCGCGCCGAGCGCGCGCAGATGGTCGATCGCGGCGTGCACCGCGCGCTCGACCGCCGGCTGCATGCCCTCGATGAAATACTCGCGCGGCACGCCGACCCGCAAACCGCGCAGGTCGTCGTTCCAGGCATCGACGTCGGGCACGGGCGAGGGCATCGACGTCGCGTCACGCGGGTCCTGGCCGGCGATCAGGCTGAACAGCGCGGCCACGTCGGCCACGGTGCGCCCGAACGGCCCGATCGAGTCGAGCGACGAGCCATAGGCGATCAGGCCGTAGCGGCTGACCCGCCCGTAGCTGGTCTTGAGCCCGACCACGCCGCAGAACGACGCCGGCTGCCTGACGCTGCCGCCCGTGTCGGTGCCAAGCGTGCCGAACGCCAGCCGGGCGGCAACCGCCGCGGCGCTGCCGCCCGACGAACCGCCGGGCACGCGTGTGCGATCCCACGGGTTGCGCGTCGGGCCGTAGGCCGAGTTCTCGGTGGACGAGCCCATAGCGAACTCGTCGCAGTTGAGCTTGCCGAGGATCACGGCGCCGGCGTCGAGCAGACGCTGCACGGCCGTGGCCGTGTACGGCGCGACGAAGTTCTCGAGGATGCGCGAGCCGGCCGTTGTGCGCGTGCCCTTGAGGCACAGCACGTCCTTGATCGCGAGCGGCACACCGAGGAGCGGCGCGGTTTGTCCGGCGGCGCGGCGGGTGTCGGCGGCGTCGGCCTGCGCCAGGGCCTGGTCGGCCGTCACCGTGAGGAACGCGTTGAGCTCCGGATCGACGGCCGCGATCCGGTCCAGACACGCCGTCGTCAGGTCGCGGCTGCTGACCGCGCCGGTCGCGAGCTGCGTCAGCGCTTCGGTTAGGGTGAGATCCGTGAGTGTCATGCCAATTGATCCGCGGCGCCGTGCACGCTCAGCCGCCTTCACCACCGCCGTCCAACACAGGCGGCACGCGGAACATGTCGTCCTCGGCTTCGGGTGCGTTGGCCAGCAACTCGAGCACCGACAGCGGTTGCGTGGCCCGATCCGGCCTGAGCACGGTTCGCAGCGGCAACACCGTGGCCGTCGGCGGGATCGGCGTGGTGTCCACCTCGCCCAGCTTGGCGATGTAATCCAGCACGGCCGACAACTGCTGGCGGTAGCGCGCCTTCTCTTCGTCGGTCAGCCGTAACCGCGCCAGAGAGGCGATGTGATCGATCTCTTCACGTGAAAGCGACATGGAGGCGATTATACGCGCGCGGGAGCGCGGGAGCGTTTGATGCCTTTTCGGCCCTCAGGATGAATGGGCCCAGGCGTCTTGGCCTCTTGCGCTCCCCGCTCCTCGCGCTCCCCGCTCTCCCCTCCCTCACGGCTTCGGCGTCGGTGTCGGCCGCAGCACTGCCAGCGCGCCGACGTCGGCCGGGCCGCGCGGTTGGATCTGCCAGCCCGCCGGTCGCGTGCTGGTTTGCGATTGGACGATGACAATGCCCGTAAGTGTCACGGTCTGGCCGCGGGTCACCTTCGGACGTTTCAGGCCGTTGGCCGAGCCGAAAGTGATCCGCACCGCGCCGCCGCCGTCGTCAACCCAGATGGCCGACGCCTCGAGCCGCGTGACCCGGCCGGTCACGGTCACGACCTCGAAGGGATGTTGACCGACGGTGCCCGTGGCGATGGTGATCGGCGCCGGCACAGGCCCGGGCGGCGAGAAGCGCGCCTGAGGCAACAGCCTGACGTAGAACTCCAGCGCCCCACCACCGCCGAGCCGGGTCTGTCCCAGGGCATGGAAGCCGTTCCCGGCGACGACGCCCTGGGGCCAGCTGCCACGACCAAGTGCCACAGGGATCGTGCCAGTCGAATCCTGGACCACGATTACGCGCGCGCCGAGCGGCCCGGGCGGCACGATCACGGTCGCGTCGAGTTCAACCCACGCGCCGACCGGCCAGGTCTTCAACACGCCGATCGGCACGGGCGTGACGGTGGCGGTCGGAGTCGCCGACGGCTTCGGAGTCTTCGTCGGCTTGGGCGTCTTGGTTGACTTCGGCGTCGGCGTCAGGCTCGGCGTCCGAGTCAGACTGGGCGTGCGCGTCGGGCTGGCTGTCCGCGTCGGGCTCGGCGTGCGAGTCAGGCTCGGCGTGCGCGTTGGGCTCGGCGTGCGCGTTGGGCTCGGCGTGCGAGTCGGGCTCGGCGTGC
>JBGAJV010000070.1:0-31538 GCA_044224715.1 Anaerolineales bacterium
GCCCCGCGCCCCTCTCCCACTTGCTCACACCAAACCAAACATGGGCATCATCAGCGGCAAGATCCTGCAACTCAATGGCTGGCCTGAGGGCCCGATCATCCGCGTCGCCAAGGACGCGGCGGACGTACTCTGGCGCGCCGGTTTCGATCGCGATCAGGTGCTCGAACGTCTGAGTGCCGTGCGCGCCAACCCGGCGAGCTTCGTGAACGATGGCGACCTCGGCGCGCTCGCGCAGGCCTGGATCGCCGCACAGGCGGAGGACAAGGCTGAACAGGCCGAGTCGCTGCGCGACGCACCCCTGCCCTATCGTGTGTGGGGCCGCGATTTCATCGAGGCCGGCGCGGTCGCGCAGATGGACAACGCCATGCGTCTGCCCGTCACGGCGGCCGGCGCGCTCATGCCCGACGCCCATGTCGGCTACGGACTGCCGATCGGCGGCGTGCTCGCCACCGAGGGCGCCGTGATCCCGTATGCGGTCGGTGTCGACATCGCCTGCCGGATGCGGCTGTCGCTCTTCGATCTCAACCCGGTCGTGCTCGAAGAGCGGCCGAAGGAGTTCGCGCAGGCCATCCTCACCCAAACGCGCTTCGGCGCGGGCGAGGCTTTCAAGGGCAAGGACCGCCGTGACCACGCCGTGCTCGAGGACCCGGATTGGCATGCGACCGGCCTGCTGCGCCGTCTGCGCGACGTCGCGGTCGGACAACTCGGCACGTCGGGCGGCGGCAACCACTTCGTCGAGTGGGGCAAGTTCGAGCTGCGCGAGCCCGACGTGCGCCTGAACTTGAAGCCCGGCGCGTACCTGGCCCTGCTCTCGCACAGCGGCTCGCGCGGTGTCGGCTACCAGATCGCGGACGCGTACTCGAAGCTGGCGATGCGGCTGCGCCCCGGGCTCGATTCGGCCGTCAAGCATCTGGCCTGGCTCGACATCGAGAGCGAAGAGGGCCAGGAATACTGGGTGGCCATGAACCTGGCCGGACGCTTCGCCTCGGCCAACCACGCCGTGATCCATCGCACGGTCGCCGAGGCAGCCGGGCTCGCGGAGGTCGCCGCGGTCGAGAACCACCACAACTTCGCCTGGCGCGAGCAGCTGGCCGACGGCCGCACCGTCTTCGTCCACCGTAAGGGTGCGACACCTGCCGGGGCCGGCGTGCTCGGCGTGATCCCGGGCAGCATGGCGGACCCCGGCTACGTCGTGCGCGGGCGCGGCGCTGCCGAGAGCCTCAACTCGGCCGCGCACGGCGCCGGCCGGCAGATGAGCCGCAAGAAGGCCGTCGAGTCGATCAGCAAGCGCGAACGCGACGCCTACCTCGACGCCCGCGGCGTGCGTCTGCTCGGCGGCGGCCTTGACGAAAGCCCGCAGGCCTACAAGCGCATCGAGGACGTCATCGCCGCGCAGAGCGATCTCGTCGAAATCGTCGGCCGCTTCTCGCCACGCATCGTGCGTATGGCCGACGACGGGAGAGACTGGTGATTCGATTGTTGAGTGTTGATTGTTGATTGCTGATCGCAGGTCAATCAGCAATCAACAATCAGCAATCAGTAATATCCTGACTATGCTAACCCTTCTGACTTTTCAAGAGGATCCTTCCCTTCAGGCGCAGTGCGATCGGCTGGCCGGCGAGGTTTGGCCGGAGTTCATGTTGCACGATCCGAAGGCGCGCTGGCTTGACGAAGTCTACCGACGCTTTCCGGAGTGCCAGGTGGCCGTCCTCGACGAGGCCGGCGTGCCCGCCGCCTTCGGCAACACCGTGCCGGTCTTGTGGCGCGGCACGCTCGCCGATCTGCCGGACGCCGGCTGGGACTCGATCATCGTGCGCGGCGCAAAGGGCCGGCGGGCCAATACGCTATGCGCGCTGCAAGCCATGGTGCGCCCCGATCTACAGGGCCAGGGCTGGAGCACGCACATCGTGCGGGCCATGCGCGCGGTCGCCACGGCGCGCGGCCTGCGGGCCTTGATCGCGCCGGTGCGCCCCAGCGAGAAGCATCGATTCCCGCTGATCCCGATCGAGGCGTACATGCGCTGGACGCGCGCCGACGGCCTGCCCTACGACTCCTGGTTGCGCGTACACGCCCGGCTCGGGGCGCGCGTCGCCAAGGCCGCGCCGCGCTCGATGCGCATGGCGGCAACCGTTGCGGAATGGGAGACGCGCACCGGTCTGACGTTTCCGGCAAGCGGCGACTATCTCGTCCCGGGCGCGCTGGTGCCCCTGCGCGTGGATCGCGCGCGCGACAGCGCCGTCTATGTCGAACCGAATGTGTGGATGATCCACACGCTGACACAATCGGCCTGAGCCGCAGCGCTCGAGCCTTTGGGGGAATCACAACATGTCTCAACTTCCGATCTCGTTGTCCGAGGACCTGATCCTGCGCTCGGCCACGCCCACCGACGCCGACGCGCTCGCCGACTTCAACATGCGCATCCATGCCGGCAGCGACCCGCAACCGGTCCAGGCTCGCCTCGGCGCCTGGACCCGCGATCTGGTCGGGCAACCGCATCCCACGGTCTTGCCGGCCGACACGCTCGTCGTCGTGGAAGCCGCCACGGGCCGCATCGTGTCGACGACCTGTCTGATCAATCAAACCTGGACGTATGCCGGGATCCCGTTCAAGGTGGGACGTCCGGAGCTCGTCGGCACGTTGCCCGAGTTCCGCAATCGCGGGCTGGTGCGAAAACAGTTCGACGTCCTGCACGCGTGGTGCGTCGAACGCGGCCAGCTCGTGCAGACCATCACGGGCATCCCGTGGTACTACCGCCAGTTCGGCTATGAGATGACGGTCAACCTTGGCGGCACGCGCATCGGCTTCGGCCATCATGTGCCGGCCCTCGCCGAGGGCGAGACCGAGCCGTTCGCCGTTCGACCGGCGACGGTCGACGATCTCGCCTTCATCGCCGAGGTCGACGCGTTCGGGCATCAACGCGATCTGGTGTATTGTCTGCGCGACGAAACGACCTGGCGCTACGAGCTGGATGGCCGCGACGAACACAGCATGAGCCGTCGTTGCCTGGCCGTCATCGTTGATCCGGCCGGTGAACGGGTCGGCTATGTGGCGCACCCGCCGTACACGATGCATAACGGGCAGGCGCTCACGGCCTTCGAACTCAAGCCGGGCGTCTCCTGGCTGGCGGTCACGCCGAGCGTGGTCCGTTATCTCTGGGCGACCGGCCAGACGCACGCGACAGCCGAGGGCGGCACCTGTGGCGCCTGGGCACTTGCGCTCGGCGAGCGCCACCCGGCCTACCGATTGCTCCAGGGGCGCCTGCCCGTCGATTGGCCGCCGTATGCCTGGTACGTGCGCGTGCCGGATCTGGCGGCTTTCCTGAACCTGATCGCGCCGGCGCTCGATCAACGCCTGGCGGCGTCGATCGCCTGCGGACACACCGGCACATTCAAGGTCAACTTCTATCGCAGCGGGCTGCAGTTCCGGTTCGATCGGGGCGCCCTGAGCGTCGAGCCCTGGCAGCCGACGCCCGACGATCGCGGCATCGTCGGCTTTCCGGATCTGACCTTCCTGCACCTGCTGTTCGGGCATCGATCGATCGACGAGATCAAGATCCTTCGGCCCGATTGCTGGGTGGACGATGACGGCGTGCGCGTGATCCTCGAGGCGCTCTTCCCGAAGCAAGTCTCCGATGTGTGGCCGATGAGCTAGAGACCGGCTGCGGCAGCCCGATTTGGACCGGGCTGCCGCAGCCGATGCGGGAATCTTTAAGGTTTCAACGAAGTCGGCGGAAAATCGCGGGCACGCTCATGGCCTGAGGATTTCTCGCGCGTCAGGCCGCCCCAAACACCCCGTTTTCGGCCTGTTTGTCGAGCGAATATCCAAACTCGGGCTGGATTTTGTGCGGAAACGCAGCATAATTCGGTCAAATCCAGTCATCTTTTGGAAGCAACTCTCAGAGGGATCTATGGTGGCATCGCGTCGGCTGCTGCAGGGTTTGGGGATCCTGGCCTGTGCGTGGATCGGCGTAGCCTGTTCGTCTACGCCGACGACGACAGCGCCGACGGCCACGAGTGCGCCGCCGCCGACGGCGGTCGTCGCCAGTCACACCGCCACACCGGCCCCTGTTGACGCAGGCGTGACGCCCACGGAGGCGCCAACGGACGCGGCGACACCCACGGAACCCACGCCGACGCCGACCGAACCGACCCCCACCCCGACCGAGGTCGTGCCGACGCCCACGCCGACGCCTGAGACGTCGAACACGGGCGGCGGGACGGCGGCGGGCGAGACCGGCTGTAGCAATGTGTTGGCCTTCTTCGAGGATGTCACGATCCCCGATGGCACTGCGCTCAAGCAGGGCGAGTCGTTCACGAAGACCTGGCGCGTGCGCAATGAGGGCACGTGCACGTGGAAGGGCTACTCGCTGATCTTCGTCGCGGGAGAGCAGATGAACTCGGCGCCGATCACGCCGATCAACGCCGTCATCGCGCCCAACCAGATCGCCGATCTCTCGGTCGACCTGACCGCCCCGAAGCGCGGCGGTCGCTACGTCGGCCAGTGGCAGCTGCAGGACGGCTCAGGCAATCGCATTGGCGTCAGCCCGGGCCAGAACGGCACGCTGTACGCCGACATCAGCATCAACTTCAGCGGCAACGAGATCTCGGTCGGCGCGCCGCCGGTCTCGGCCCCGGCCGCGCAACCGATCGGCGCCTGCGGCACAAGCGGCAACGCCGCGTTCGAGGATGCTGTTCTGCAGAAATTTAACGCGGCCCGCGCCCAGGCCGGGCTTGGCCCGCTCAGCCTGTCGGGCCCCTTGATCTCGGCGGCGGCCCAGCACAGCGTCGACATGGCGTGCAACAGCTACATCGGACACTCCGGCACCGACGGCAGCTCGCCCAAGAGCCGGGTGCAGGCCCAGGGCTTCGCCAACTGGAACGCCGCCGTCGAGAACGTGTACGGCTGGAGCGATGCCACGCCGGACACCGCGTTCGATTGGTGGTGGAACAGCCAGATCCATCACGCGGCGATCATGAACCCCAACCACTCGCTCGTCGGAATCAGCTACGTGCTCGACCCCGGCAGCAACACTGGATACTTCACGGCCGTCTTCGCCCGTCCATGACGCCCGACGTCCTGATCGTCGGCGCCGGGGCTGCCGGGCTCGGCGCCGCGCAGACCCTGCGCGCCTGCGGTCGGACGTCGCTAGTGCTGGAAGCGCGCGATCGAGTCGGCGGCCGCATCTGGACCGACACGGTCGCCGGTGTGCCAGTCGACCTCGGCGCCGCCTGGATCCACGGCTACGAGCGCAACCCATTGCGGCCCATGGCCGAGGCCGCTCGGCTGCGCCTGGTGCGGAGCGACACGCCTGACCTCGGGGCGCCCTATCGCCTCTATGCGGCCGACGGCCGCGAATGGGATCCGGCCGAGCGGGCGGCGCTGGAACGCGCTTTCGCGGGCGTTCAGCAACAAATCGACGCGCAGGCCGACAGCTGGCGCGCGGCTGGTATCAACGATCGTTCGCTGCATGACGCCCTGCTGCGCGTGATGGTGCCCGAGACCTGGCGCGCGGCGGTCGACTACAAGCTCCTCTCCGAGATCGTCCACGAATACGCCGACGACCTGGCGGCGCTCTCGGCCACGGCCTTCGACGATGACCCCACCGCGACGCTGTTCGGCGCCCATGACGTGCTCCCGGTCGGCACAGGCTATGCGCCGCTTGTGGCTCAGATGGCCGGCGGCGTCGAGATCCGGCTCGGGCAGACCGTCTCCGCAATCTCCGCGCACGCCGATGCCGTGACCGTGACCCTGGCCGACGGCGACCAGTTGACTGCGCCGCGTTGCATCGTGGCCCTGCCGCTTGGGGTGCTGCAAAGTGGCGAAATCGCTTTCACGCCCGGGTTGCCCGAGACACAGACCTCGGCCCTCGCCCGTCTCGGAACGGGCGTCCTCGACAAACTCGTGCTCGTGTTTCCCCGCGTGCAGTGGCCGCTCGACGTGGACTGGTTCGGCTACCAGGCGACCGAGTCGGAGCGCTGGTGCCAGTGGGTCAACCTCGCCCGCCATAGTGAGGCGCCCGTGTTGATCGGCGAGTTGGCCGGCGATTTCGCCCGCCGGGCCGAGGTCTGGAGCGATGACGTGATCGTGGGCTCGGCGCTCAAGGCGCTGCGCCGCATGTTTGGCGCCGATTTGCCCGAGCCCGTCGCCTTCCGCCGGACGCGCTGGCTGCAGGACCCGTTCGCACGCGGGAGCTATGCGCACCTGGCGCCGGGCGCGCGCCCGTCCGATCGGGACCTGGCTTCGGCACCGCATCTCGGCCGGCTCTTCTTCGCCGGCGAGCACACCTACCGCCACTGCCCCACCAACGTCCACGGCGCCTGGCTCAGCGGCGTGCGCGCCGCTACACACTGTCTCGATTAGCCAACGCGCGGCTGGCTGCGCCATCGAAGCCTCGCAGCGCCGCCAGGCTCTGGCCTCTTGCCCGGGCCTATCGGGTCTGTCTCACTGGGTCAACATTGACACGCCCCACCCGCCCGGCGACAATCAGACCGACGTCTCGCGGGAATATTCTTAGCCTCGCTGCGGAACTGTCTCGGGGGGATCATGACACGACAGCCCTTTGCCCTGGCGATCGCGCTGGCGATCGCGCTGACCGCCTGCGGTCCGTCGACACAGGAACTGGCCACGCAAACCGCCGCTGCTGCGACTCAAATCGCGGCCGCCTGGTCGCCCACACCCAGCGCGACGCCGACCGTCACGTCAACGCCGAGCGCCAGCCCGACTCCCAGCGCGACGGCCACGGCGTCGGCGACGGCGACGCCCACGGCGACGCTCACACCGGCCGAGACCGCCACGCCGACGGCGACCGCGACGGCCACCCCCACGCTGCCTCCGCCGCCGACGCTGACGTTCACCCCGGCGCCGACGCTCCCTGCGCCCACGTTTCCGAGCAGCCCGATCCACACCTGGAGCCGCGACGACTTCGCGCACGAAGTCACCGAAACCGCGAACACGATCGAAGGTTATCTCCGCTTCTACCGCGACAAAGTCGTGCGTTCCAACCAGAACGGCCCGTGCGCCAGCGTGGGGGATTTTCACAAGGAACTCTTTTACGTCCGCGCCGCGTATGGCGCAGACGTGCCCGCCGACTGGTACCCGCTCTACTTCCAATACCGCACCCTGTTGCATGCGGCCGATCAGGCCAACCGGGTGGTCCTCGAGCACTGCCCGAACATCTACGCCCAGGTCTACAAGGAAGGCGCCGAGGCCCGGATCGCGGAGCTCGAGAACATCGAGGCGCAGCTCATCGCGCTCGCCGGTCAGATCGCCGCCAGGCCATAGCCAGCCGGGACATCAGGTAAGCAACAGGGTGGTTCAGGTGGCACGGAACCGACCCATGAACCACCCCGTTTTTCGCCTCGGCAGCCGTCATAACGGCGTCGTCTGTTCACGAAAGAAACGCCCTCTCCGACGCAGCCCTTTCGCCGCAGGCGCGATTTTCGGACGGAAACGCCCCTGGATCGGATACAATCAAGGTTCTGAGCCCTTCGGCTCTGAACCATCATGTCCCTCGTAGCACTTTCCGGCGTCGGTCTCTCGTTCGGCGCTTTCGACGTCTTCCAGGGCGTCACCGCGGCCATCCCCAACGACGGCCGGATCGGCCTGATCGGCCCCAACGGCATCGGCAAGACGTCGTTGTTGATGATCATCGCCGGTCTCAGCGCGCCAACCGCCGGTCAGGTGACCACGGCGCGCGGTCGCCGCCTCGGCTATTTGCGGCAGGAAGCGGCCGACGCCTTCGCCGACCATGACAACTCGTTGTGGGACGAGATGCTTGGCGTGTTCAGCGACCTGCGTGCACAGGAGGCCCGGCTGCGCGAGATGGAGGCGCAGATGGCCGCCGGCGATCACTCGCCGACGCTGCTGGCGGCCTATGGCGAAGCGCAGGCGGCCTTCGAGCACGCCGACGGCTACGGCATCGACCAACGGATCAAGCTCACGTTGCATGGCCTGGGTTTTCGGCCCGAGCATTACGGCCAGTCGCTGCGCCAGTTCTCGGGCGGCCAGAAGACCCGCGCGTTGCTCGCGCGCCTGCTTCTTGAAGCGCCCGAATTGCTCATCCTCGACGAACCGACCAACCATCTCGACAGCGACGCGGTGGAATGGCTCGAGCACACGCTGGCCGATTGGCCCGGCGCGCTGCTGATCGTCAGCCACGACCGCTACTTCCTCGACAACGTCGTCAACACGGTCTGGGAGCTGGATCGCGCCGGGCTCGAGGTCTACCGCGGCAACTACAGCGCTTACCTGACGCAGCGTGAGGAACGCTGGGAGCGCGCGCTCGAGGTTTACGTCGAGGAGATGGCCCGGCTGCGCAACGAGCACGACTTCGTCCAGCGCAACATCGCGCGGGCCACGACCAACGCCCGCGCCGTCGGCGTGCTCAAGCGTCTGAGCCGCGACATCGTGATCGCGGAGCGCCTGGGCGTGCCGGCGCTACGCAGCAACCTGAATTGGTCGCAGCTCGGCTTTGGCGCGGTGACGCCGCTCGGCGTCGACGACGCCATCCGACGCATCAACGCCCTGCCCTCACCGGTCGGACCGCATCGGCGTCGGCCGAACATCCGTCTACGCCAGGGCCGCGCCAGCGGCGAACGCGTGTTGCAGACCAAGGCGCTCGAAGTCGGCTACGCCGACGCGCCCGCCCCGCTCTTCAAGGCGCCCGACATCGAGCTCTGGCGCGGCGAATGCGCCGCCATCATCGGGCCGAACGGCGCCGGGAAGACGACGTTTCTCAAGACCCTGATCGGCGGTCTGGCCCAACTCGGCGGCGAGCTCAAGTGGGGCGCCGGGATCAAGATCGGCTACTTCGCGCAGACGCAAGACGCGCTCAGCCCCGAGGCGTCTGTGCTCGACGAATTGCTGCGCCATAAGGCGCTGCCCGAGGGCGAGGCCCGCAACGTGCTCGGCGCGTTCCTGTTCCGCGGCGACGACGTCTTCAAACAGATCAAGATGCTCTCCGGCGGCGAGCGGGGACGGCTGGCGCTCGCCATCCTCACGCTCGAGGGCGCCAATCTGCTGCTGCTCGACGAGCCGACCAACCACCTCGACATCCCCGCCCAGGAAGTGCTGCAGGAGGTGCTCGAGGGCTTCGAGGGCACGGTGCTCTTGGTCTCGCACGACCGCTATCTGGTCGACCGCCTCGCGACCCAAATCTGGGAAGTGCGCGGCGGCGCGCTGACGATCTTCCGTGGCAACTATAAGGAATTCGCCGCGGCGCGCGAGCAGGCGGCGGCCGACGGTGCGCCGGCCAACGGCGTCGCGCCAGGCAAGATCAAGGTCGAGGCTGCCCGGCCGGCGCCGGCCCAGACGCCGGCGCAGAAGGGTCGGCCCGACAAAGAGGCCAAGCGCAAAGCCCAAAGCCTCGCGGCGCTCGAGACGCGCATCCACGAGCAGGAGACGCGGCTCAAATCCCTGCATGAGGCCATACAGGCCGCCGGTAACGACTTCGCCCAGGCCCGTACGCTCAGCCTGGAATTTGCGTCGGTGCAAACCGAGCTCGACAGCCTGCTGGCGGAGTGGGAGCGCCTGGCCGGCTGACGCCTCGGTCTGGTTCGGGGGGCACGTGTATACGTTCCGCGCGTTGACGCGATCGGATCTGCCTGCCTTGCATGCCTTGCTGTCGGAGGCCGCCCGGGCCGACGGCGAGGACCATGTCGAGGATCCGGACGATCTCGCGTTGCAGTTCGACGATCCCTGGTCCGAGCCCGCGCGGGACTCGTTGTTGGCCGTCGACGCCGACGGACGGCTGTGCGGCTATGGCCGGCTCTTCGTCAACCCCGACCCAAACCCGGAACGCACCAGCTTCCTCCAAACCACGGTAGCCCCCGCGCACCGCGGTCGCGGCCTCGAAGACGAGATCCTCGAATGGCTCGAGGCCCGCGCGCGGATGCATCCGCCGCCTGCGCATGACGCATCCCCGCTGTCGTGGCGTTTGCGCACGGCGCTGCGCGACACGCGAACCGGCGACATCGACCGTCTGATGCGGCGGGGGTATCGACCGGCCCGTGACTATCACCACATGCGGCGAGACCTCGAGGCCCAGCTCCCGCCGACCGCATGGCCGCCCGGCGTCACGCTGCGCGCCTACATGCCAGGCGACGAGACGGCGCTCTGGTCCGCGCACGTCGCCGCTTTCGCCGACCATTGGGGCTATCAACTCGAGACGCCCGCTGACTTTCGCCAGCTCGTCATCGACAGTGCCACGTTCCGCCCCGATCTGACCCTGCTGGCCTGGGCCGACGACGAGGTCGTCGCCTACGCCATCAACCGCGTCGCCGACGCCGACAACGCGCGCACAGGGCTGGCCGAGGGCAAGATTTCGCTGCTCGGCACACGCCGGGCCTGGCGCGGTCGCGGGCTCGGCCACGCGCTGTTGAGTGAGACACTACGGCGTTTCAAGGCGGCCGGGCTGACGCATGCGGCCCTGACCGTCGATGCCGAGAACATCACGGGCGCGCTCCGTCTGTACACGGGGCTCGGCTTCGTCGTCGTGCGGACGACGCGGGCGTTCGATCTGGTCTTTGACTGACGCCGGGAACGGCGCGCTGACATACCGCAACCCTGGCCGCGAAACCCTCGCGGCTGATCATAGGTTTGTGCTCGCAGGGAGAAGCCCATGTCCACCTCATATCCTCCAGGCGTCCAGGCCCAGATCGCGCGCGGGCAGGCCATGCTCGCGGCCGAGGCGGAGCGGCGTGCGACCATGCGCCGGCAGCGCTTCGACACGATCGCGGTGCATGGGCTGTACGACATGCAGGCGGCGTTGATGCAACACGGCAGCATCAACGAGCCGGCTTACTTCAGCCCTGCCCAGCACTTCGAGCACAGCGATCACATGGAGGCCGCGTTGGCGTATCTGATGCCGTCGTGGACCTATAGCCGCATCGCGAACCCCACCTTGCACTATCTCGAAGAGACCCTGGCCCTGCTCGAAGGGTATGGCGTGCCCGCCGAGGTCAGCGCCTGCGTCGCCGGCAGCGGCATGGCCGCGACCTTCCTGGCGACTGACGCTTTCCTCAACCAGACCCAGGCCACCGGCCCGATCAACATCGTCGCCAGCGCAAAGTGTTACGGCGGCACCTTCATGCTCTTCAGCCGCTACGCCTCCGAGCGCGGCATCGAAGTCCGGTGGGTCGCCGATCCGCTCGACCTGGACGCCTGGGCGAGCCGGATCGACGCCGGCACGCGCTTTGTCTTTGGCGAGATGCCCAGCAACCCCGGCCTGGCCGTGTTCGACATCGCCGCGCTGGCCGACATCGTCCACGCGCACAATCTGCCGCTGATCGTCGACTCCACCGTGGCGACGCCGGCCCTGCTCCGCCCGCTGGCGCATGGCGCCGACATCGTCGTGCACTCGCTCAGCAAGGCGATGACGTCGAGCGGCTTCGCCATCGGCGGCGCGATCATCGCCCGTCACGGCATCCCGAGCCGCGTCGGCGACGACGGTCTGCGCGCGAATTTCGCGGCATCGATGAAGGGTCTGTCGCTGCGCGATCACGGCCCGACGCTGAGCCCGTTCGCGGCGTTGATGACGATCAACGATCTGCGGACGCTGCGAGTGCGGGTCGAGCGCATGAGCCGCAACGCGCTGCAGGTGGCGCGCTTCCTGAGCACGCACCCGGGCGTCGAATCCGTGGCCTACCCCGGTCTCGACAACGATCCGGGTCATGCGATTGCGAGCCGCTACCTGTGGCTGGTCGACGGCGACGACGTGGGTCAGGCCGTCAACCGCTACGGACATCTGCTGAGCTTTGCCGTGAGGGGCGGAGCCGCGGCGGCCCGGGCCGTGTTCGATGGCCTGCAATTGATCTGGCGCGCGACGGATCTGGGCAAGTCGAAGAGCGTGGCCACGATCCCGGCGATCTCGACGCATCAACAGCAGGGCGACGCCGGTCGAGAACTGGCCGCGATCCCGGCCAACGCCATCCGTCTGAGCGTCGGCGCCGAACATCCGGACGATGTGATCGCCGATCTCGAGCGGGCGTTTGCCGCGGTTCGCGTGTGAGGCTACCGGCGCGCGTTTCTAACCCACCGGCGCGATTGTTATTCCGGCGTGGCGTGGTGCATCGTCGAGATCGTGCATGCGCGGCGTTTCCGTTGGCTCAACGGCGAATTCGCGCTGCCTTTACTGCACTGAGGCGGCAACGGTGTTATGACAGGACAAATCACCTGGTCTGGGCCGGGGGAACACCCTGGCCCTCTTGAGGAAAACGTCCCATGTCGACCGCGCCCGCCCCTACCGCAAACGTCATCACCGCCATCGATACGCCGAACTTCGCGATGTGGTTCCACACGGACACCAAGATCGTGCATCACCAGATCCGGAAGTTCACTTTCGGCAAGGAGTTTCGCGATTTCCTGTTGACGGGGACCGAGCTGCTCCGCACGCACAAGGCGAGCAAGTGGCTGTCGGATGATCGCAGCAATACCGCCCTCGCGAAGGAAGACCTGGATTGGGCACAGCAGAACTGGACGCCCCAGACCCTTCAGGCCGGCTGGAAGCACTGGGCCATCGTGCAGCCCGCCAGCGTGCTCGGCAAGATGGCGATCGAGCGCGTCGCCAAGGAATATGCGTCGGTCGGTATCAACGCCCGGTTCTTCTCGGACGTCGACGAAGCCATGAATTGGCTGATCGCTCAGCCGTAACCCGCCGCCCGATATTCCGCATCACGCAAACGAGGCGTGTCTTACCCAAGCCGGCAGACACCCCACCGTGTGTCTGTCGGCTCAGAACAACATCTGCGCCGCGTTGATCGCGATCACGGCCACGCCGACGCCCCAGATCGGCAACACCGAGAGGCTGCCGCCATAGGCGCGACCGGTCAGCCAGCCGTGCGCGCCGAAGCTGCGAGCACGCCAGATCACATCCGCCAGGACGAGCGCGCCGCCCACACCCAGCATCCCATAGGCGTCCGGGATCTTGAGTAACAGCGCGATCGCAGCGACCACGCCGCCCAGGACGAACATGGCGATACCCGGCATGTTGATATTCAGCATGATATCCCTCCGATGATCCGCGTCGCATCGACGCAGTACAATCAACGCCATGACCCCTTCACCAAACGCCAACGCCGCAGCCGCGATCAAAGCCGTCATCTTCGACATCGGCGGCGTGTTAGTACGCACCGAGGACCTGACGTCGCGGCGGGCGTGGGAAGCCCGCTTCGGCCTGCCCGACTGGGGTCTGGCCAAACTCGTGTTCGACAACCCGGTCGCGATCGAAGCCACGCTCGGACGCGCGACGACGGCCGATGTCTGGCGGCACGTCGGCGATCGGCTCGGGCTGAATGATACCGAAATGGCCCAACTCGAGCATGACTTCTGGCTGGGCGATCGCTATGACCACGACCTGATCGCCTGGATCGGCTCGCTGCGCCCGCGCGTGCGCACGGGCATCCTCAGCAACGCCTGGGACTGGATGCCCACGCGGCACGCGCCATACATCAACCAGACGGCCTTCGACGTCATCGCCTATTCACAAGACATCGGCCTCGCCAAGCCCCTTCCCGAGAGCTTTCACTACGTACTGGACGCACTGAGCGTCAGGCCGCACGAGGCGATCTTCGTCGATGACTTCCCGGAGAACATCGCGGCCGCCAACGCCCTCGGACTGCACGGCATCCTGTTCCGTCCGCAAGACGACGTGCGTTCAGCGATCCTGGCGAAGCTGGGTTGAGGTCGACGGATCGCGCAACGCGGTCGCCTAGTCGCCCCACTTCACTTCCCACAGGTTGCTCGTCCCACCGTATTCGAGCACATACAGTGTGCCATCGATCAGCACCGCGTCGATGGGGAGCGCGAAGTCGCGCGCGAGCTGTGTGGTTTCGGCGACATAGCCGTCGCCGTCGCGGCGAAGACGCAGGAACAGAAGATCCTGCCCCTTGTCGCTGAGCGAGCCGCCGGCGGCGCCCCAGCTGAGCACGAATCCGCTCAATGTGTCACCGCTCGGCCGCAGATCCGGCGGCAGCGCGTCGCCCGTGGCGAACGTCAGCCCAAGCGGGGAGCGGTGCGGCGTGAACGTGTACAGCCGTTCGCCGTTGGCGGCCGCGTCCTGCTGCGAACCATCGGGTGCCCGGTATTGCGCCGCGTCGGGTCCGGCGTTGGCCACCGGGTCGGTGAACGCGCCGGGAGGCGCCGGGAACTCGGGATCGTTCGCGTACTTCTCGGTCTGCACCGCCGTGAAATCCGAGCTGAGCAACTTGTCGTTGGCCGGGTCGTAATCCGACGCGCGCTGGGCGTTGTCCTCGTCGCCGAAGCGCCAGGGAAAGCCGTAGTGGCGGCCTGGTTGGATCCAATTGAGCTCGTCGGGGTAATCGGCGTCGGGCCCGTTGTCGGTCGCGAAGAGCTCGCCGTTCGGCGCGAAGGCGAGGGCATAAGCGTTGCGTGTACCGCGCGCGAAGACCACGCCGAGCGCGTCGAGGGCCGCCGCGTCGTTCGGGAGGACCAGGTCGTCGGCATCGGTCGGCAGCTTGAAGATCGCACTGGTCAGCGGCACCTCACGCATGTTGGGCGCCTGCCCGCCGTTGTCCTCGACTTCGCCGTGATCGGTCCGCGAGCCGCTGTTCACGAACAGAGATTTCCCGTCGGGGCTGACGGCGAGGCCGTTGAAGACATGATCGAACGGCGTCGCGCTGATCGGGTACGGTTCGGTGTGCGCCAACGTCTCCCAGGCGTAGCCGGTGCCCGCAGGCAAGCCGCGCCGGATGACGGCGTGCGTGGTGGCGCCTTCGACGATGTTGGCGCTGACGTAGGCCGTGCCGTCTGCGCCGATCGCCAGACCGGCCAGGACCGCGCCGGGTAGGATCGTCGAGGCCGGCGAGGCCAGGTTGACGGCCCCGTCGGGCAGCGTCACGCGGTACAGCCCCTGTGTGGGATGCAGCGTATACAGCTTGCCGTCCACGGGGTTGAGCGCGAGTTGGATCGAGCCGTCTTGAACATCCGTGACGACTCGCGCGTGCATATCGGAACGCAACAACGTCGGCCCGCCGGGCACCTTGATCGGCTCGGCCGGGGCCGTGGCGATCGGCGGCGGGGTCGGCGCGAGGGATTGACAGCCGGCGATCGTGGCGGCAGCGGCGGCCATCAGCACGCGCGCGCGGAATAGAGTCGCTGTTCTCTTCGTGGACACTTGGCCTCCTGTTGACCGGGTCCGCGAAGTTTACATGATTTGTCTTGTTAGTCTGTCTGGACCGGGGTGGCTGCGCAAAGTTAGAAAAACGCCGAGATTAATGAAACACGGTTTTGGAACAACCTGGAAAAACCGAGAATCACGAGTCGACCTGTCAGGTCGATTGTTAGGCCTCTGCCCCAGGGTCTCTGAAAGCGCTACAATCTCAGCCGGGACAGCATGGATCGGACGCAAGGCGATCCGTCGGTAGCAAGACTCCTATTCTCTATGCTATGTCTGGAGGACGCATGAGACGAGTTACTGGAATCGGCGGCATCTTCTTCAAGGCTCAGGATCCCGCGACGCTGCATGCCTGGTACAAGCAGCACCTGGGAATCGACGTTCAAGAGTGGGGCGGCGCCGCATTCAGCTGGACTGACGAGCATGGCAACCCAGTGGCAGGGACAACAATTTGGTCAGTCAGCTCGGCAGCGGGAGATGACTTTGCTCCAAGTAGATCGTCGTTTATGGTGAACTACCGAGTTGAGGACGCGCGAGCGTTGGCCCAGATCTTGCGGGAAGAGGGCTGCAATGTCCTCGACAAAATCGACGAATCCGAGTTTGGTACGTTTGCTTGGGTAATTGATCCCGAGGGGAACAAGGTCGAGCTCTGGCAACCACCAACTGGGCAATAGCGTCGACGTGACCGATGGTTGTGGCACTGGTCCCGCCACTGTATTGAATAGAGGCCGAAGGTAGTGGTTTCAGGCTGCAAAAGGGTTTGCAGCATTGGTGCGATACTGGTGTGTCGTTGTTCCCCAAACCGGGCTTGAATTGGGGAAGACGTCGTCGGTTTTATGAGGCTGGCGATGCCGAGTGAAGCTTACCGAACGCATGCAGCTGATGCGGGCCGTTAGAACGCGCTGTCGGGCGACCAGGGCGTCTGTGTGGCCAGGCTGTGCAGCACCCGCCCGCCGACCAGAACCGTCTCGACGCGATTGGTGCCGAGGTGGTAGCCCATCTCGAGCACGTCGTCGGCCTCCCAGATCAGCAGATCGGCCGCCTTGCCGACTTCGAGGCTGCCCACGTCGTCGCCGAGCCCCAACGCCGATGCGCCGCCCAACGTCGCCGCCCGCAACGCCTCGGTCGGGCTGAGCCCCATGCGCAGCACCGCGAGCGCGACGACGAGCTGCATGTTCTCGCTCGGCGCCGTGCCCGGGTTGTAGTCGGTGGCCAACGCCAGGGTGCAGCCGGCATCGAGGAACAACCGTGCGTCTGGGTACGGCGTGCGCAGCGTCATGGCGCAGTTGGGGAGCAACGTCGCCACGGTGCCGGCGCGCGCCAACGCGAGCGCGTCGTCCCGCGTGCAGTGGTCGAGATGGTCGGCCGACGTCGCGCCCAGCTCGGCCGCCAGCTGCGCCCCGCCCTGCCGCGAGAGTTGCTCGACATGCAGCTTGAGCCGATAGCCAAGCCCGCGCGCGGCGGTCAGGATCCGGCGAGCCTCGTCGATCGAGAACGCCTGGGCCTCGACGAAGATGTCGCAGAAGTCGGCGCGACCGGCAAAGGCCGGCAACATCTCGTCGATCACCAGCCGCACATAGGCCTCGCGCCTGTCGCGGTACTCGGCCGGAACCGTGTGCGCACCCAAAAACGTCGCCAGCACGCGAGGGCCGCGATGTTGCAGCCGTCCGATCGCGCTCAGCATGGCGCCCTCGGCGGCCAGGCTCAATCCATAGCCCGTCTTGATTTCGATGGTGGTGGTGCCGTGCGCGACCGCCGAACGCAGACGCCGCTGCGCGCTAGCGGCCAGCGCGAACTCGTTTTCCTCACGCGTGTCATGGACGGTCTTGAGGATGCCGCGCCGCGGCGCGCCATCGACCGCAGCCGTGGCCAGTTGCGCGGCGTAATCGACTCCGCTCAGACGCTGATGGAATTCAGCGGCGCGCTGCCCGGCATGCACCAGATGTGTGTGGCTATCGACGAAACCCGGGGTGACCAGCCGACGCTGCGCGTCGATCAGGGTCGCACCCTGCGCCGGCGAGACCCGCAGATGCCACTCGCTCGTCGGCCCGATCCACACGATGCGCCCACCCTGCGCGGCCAACGCCGCCTGGGTCATCAGCCCGACGCCATCGGGCGCGTCGGCGGCAACCGTGGCGAGTTGCCCGATGTTGTACACGACGCAATCGACGTCGCGGATCTGGGTCTGCAACACCCGGCGGCGATCCGGGATTTGCATGGAAACACCTCTGATTACTGATTCCTAAGTGCTGATTGACGATCTGTGTGTTGCGGGTCGTCGGGCGCCGTCAACGCGCCAGACCCTCCGCCTCCATTATCCCCACGATGGCGGCGATGTCATCCGCCAAAACTCGGTCGTGCGTGAGGAAGGGCACGGCCCGGCGCAGGCGGGCATGCGCGGCCTCGACGCCGGCGCCCGAGCGCAGTGGCCGGTGATAGTCGAGCGCCTGGGCGGCGACAAGCAGCTCGATGGCCACAACGCGCCGCGCCAGGTCGAGCACCTGTCGGGCTTTGAGGGCCGCCGTCGCGCCCATGCTGTTGTAATCCTCCATCCCCGCCGACGAGGGGATGTTAGCGACGCTGGCCGGGTGCGCCAGCACGGTGCATTCGTTGACCAGCGCCGCCGCCGTGTATTGGGCGATCATCAAACCCGACTCGAGCCCGGAGCCGCCGCTGAGGAACGCGGGCAATTTCATCTCGGGTTCGGCGGCCGTCAGCAGCAGATATGTGCGTCGCTCCGACATCGCGGCCAGATGCGTCAGTGTGACGGCCAGCAGGTCGAGCGCCAACGCCAGCGGCTGCCCATGGAAATTGCCGCCCGAGAGCACGTCGCCGTCCTCGGCAAAGACGAGCGGGTTGTCGGTCACGGCGCCGAGCTCAGCGGCAATGACGCCGCGCACATAGGCCAGCCCGTCGGCGACCGCGCCCATCACCTGCGGCGCGCAGCGCAGGGAATACGGGTCCTGCACCCGGGGGTCGTTCTCGCGATGCGTGGCGGGCAGCTCACTGCCGGCCAACAACTCACGCAGTCGCGCCGCGACGGCGATCTGGCCCGGCTGCCCGCGCAGTTCATGGATCCTGGCATCCAGCGGCGCCGGCGTGCCTAACGCAGCATCGAGGCTCATCGCCGCCGCGATCTGGGCCGCATCGAGCAGGACCGTGGCATCGTGAACGGCCAACGTGCCCAGCGCCGTCATGACGTGCGTGCCGTTGAGCAGCGCCAGGCCTTCCTTCGGGCCGAGCTGCAGCGGCGCCAGCCCGGCCTCGCGCAGGGCCTCGCCGCCGGGCAGCACGCGATCGTCGAGACGCGCCCGCCCTTCCCCGATCAGCACCAGGGCGATGTGCGCGAGCGGCGCGAGGTCGCCGCTCGCGCCAAGCGAGCCCCGCGCGGGCACGATCGGCGTCAGCCCGCGGTTGAGGCACGCGCACATCAACTCGACGACCTCGGGCCGCGCGCCGCTATGCCCGCGCGCCAGACTGGCCGCGCCGATGACGAGCGCGGCGCGCACGACGTCGTCGAGCAACGGCTCGCCCACGGCCGACGCATGGCTCCGGACCAGATTGAGTTGAAGCTGAGCGGTTTGATCGGGCGCGATACGTACCCGGCTCAGACTGCCAAAGCCGGTGTTGATGCCATATACCGGACGATCGCCGGCGGCGATGGCGGCCACCAGGGCCTGCGCGCGCTGCATCTCGGCTCGCGCCAGCGCCCCGAGTGCCACATGCCTGCGGCTGCGGGCCACGGCCAGCACATCGGCCGCCGCCAACGTCTGGCCGTCCAGGAGAAGATCCATCATGTCCGCCTCGATGGGTTGTTCAGATATGGATGTCGTTGGGGGCCGTGAGCCGATCGTCGACGACGTTGCCGGTGTTGCGCGTGGCCGCGGGTTCAAAGAGCAGCAACGAGACCTCGGCCTCGGCAACCGGGCGATGCTCCACGCCGCGCGGGACGATCACGAACTCTCCAGGATCCAGCGTCACGACCCGGTCGCGGAACTCGATCCGCAATCGACCCGCGATCACAAGGAAAAGCTCATCTTCATGCTCGTGGTGATGCCAGACGAAGTCGCCCAGCAGCTTGACCAGTTTGACTTCCTGACCGTTGAGCGCGCCGACGACCTTGGGTCGCCAGTGCTCGTTGATCAGGGCCAGCTTCTCGGCCAGATTGACGGTGTCCATAGACGGCCTCCAGATCGATCAGTATACCGGAGTGCCCACGACGCGATCGATGGTGCGTTTGGGATGAGGAAGGAAACCGGTGTGCAACGGGCCGGAGCTTCGCTCCGGCCCGTTGCACACCGGTTTCCTTCCTCATCAACGCCGGCGGTCCGTCATGGTTTTCGATCCGGGGCGCTGCGGGTCGCCATCCGCGGGGTCTGCTCGTCGCGCCGCGGTCGACCGGGACGGTTGTGTAGCCCCACCCGCTTGTCGACGGCCGTCAGCCGCACAAGCATGCCGCTCGCGGTCGGCAGCGCCGGAAAACGACCGTCCTTGATCGCCGTCGCCAGCGTCGTCAGACGCATGCCGCCGTGTTGCGCGGCCTCGCTTACGGAGACGAAGGGGCCGCACTCGGCCAGCACCTCCTCGGCGTAACGGACAGCGGCCCACTCGTCTTTGAGTTCCTGTTTGATACCGCGTCGCGCTGCAGCCTTGAACTCGCCCAGGTGCTCGCCCCAGTTGTGCAGCACATCCGCCGTGAAGCGCGCTCCGTTCGGCCAGATCAGCGCGCTCCCGTCGGGCGCGATCGCCGCCTGCGTGAACTCGGCCTCGACCCGCAAGGGGCCGAGCAGCTTGCCGGCCAGGACCGGTTCGAAGTCGATGATGGCCCGGGTTTTATCGGAGAATTCGAGGCGGAGCGCGAGCGGCGCCGCCGGTTGGAGGTGTAGGATTGTGACGCCCATCGCTCGTATGCCCGAATCAGGAACGGGTTTGCGTTTTCCCTATTGACAGACGACGCGGATCTGTCGTAAACTCGTCGCCGGTACGAATTATAACAGGGCAAGATCAACGATGACCAGTTATTTCGATCGAGAAGCGCAGCGCGTATCCGGGCATCAGTGCCTGGGTATGTTGCCGCATATCGCGCCTGATGGGAGGGCGGCTGTGATCTAAACGATCTACGGCTCCCTGATCCCGACAGGCGCGACATCCACATGGATGTCGCGTTTTGTTTGTGGATCCTCGGTCTCCCTCCCTCAGGCGCAGAGTGATCTGCGCCTGTTTTGTTTCCGCATCACGGCCTCGGCCGCGGACACGGAGACGATTTACAACTCACACCGGCAGACCGCGCCCATCGGGGTCGCGGCAGCGAGCAGGGAAACCGCCCCCGTGGACGAAGGCGTCCGCGGGCCGGAGAGCCGATAACTCCGCACCGCCCCAGGTGCCCGGAGGTCAGTGCATACGAATACAACGCGGCGCCCACGTACGTGGACGCCAACTCGCTCCGGTGTTTCGGGTTCGACTCCCGGCGGAGCAGATCGCGGGAAGGCATGGGGCCCAGGACGGCGGCAAACAGGGAACGCGCGTCGCCCATGTCACACGCCATCTCGCAACACCGGGGCTGTACGGTTGCGGCGCTGCCCGCCGTGCAGGCGGTTCGACCGCGGTCACAAGCCGCGCCCCGGTCAGTCGGCCGGGCAGGCCGTCGGCGAAGTCGTCTCCGAAAAGACATCGGAAGGACGTGCAGCCGGCCGCCTGCCCCGCCCTGTCTGGTCGCGGCCATCGCCAAGTCGGGAAAGGCATCTGCCTTCCAAGCAGATACGCGTGGGTTCGAATCCCACTGGCCGCTCATGTGTTACGCCGAGGTCGCACAATGGTGGTGCATCCGCATCCGGTGGATGTGGAAGGGCGCGGGTTCGAATCCCGTCTTCGGCGCCTTGCGGGATAGGGGAGCGGCATCCCCGCCGGCGTCATGAGCCGGAGACCGGCGGTTCGAGTCCGCCTCCCGCGTTTGGGCCGGCAGCCGACCTGGTACGCCAGGAACGGCACGACATCGAAGCGCGCCTGACGCGTCAGGGGTGGTTGGACAATACGAGTCCCGTGTTCGGTAAGAGAAATCCGAGCCGCCCGCGACAGGCCGCTTCGACAGTTGTCCATCTGCTGTGTTGTGTACGCCCGTGCTGAAGTTCAGGGTTCCTTCGTGGCCAATTGGTTCGACTCCAATACCCCTGAGCGTCTCTCGCCGGGCGTCTCGCGTGAGTTTTGTCGGCATCCGAGCTGCAGTTCAGGGATACTTCGACTTCAGATCGCGTGGACGTTGGTTCGAATCCAACCCGGCGTACTGTGCGCCGGTAGCTCAGTGGAAGAGCACGACTTGTGCCTTGAGCGCCACTTGCCGGATGCCGAGAAACCTGACGCGGGCGCAGGCATCGACACAATGCCTGCGCCCGCGCTCTTCATGATCGTTCATCACCATCCGAGCTGCCGTCCCGGGTTCCTTCGACTGTTCATCGACTCCAACCCCGTGACTCCACTCGCCGGATGGCCGCGGCGTGCCCGCTACGAGGTGACCCATGGCGAAGTTCAACAAGGCACTGCAAGCCGTGCGACAGGCACTGATCGGCCAGGGTCCAGACCGGCTCAATCGCGGCGGCGGCCTGGCCTACGCCGATACGCCGCTCATGGCACTGTACCGGCAAGTCGCGACGTCGTTGTGGAGCGGCGACGGCTACTACGAACGCCACGCCGAGTGGTTCACGCGCTTCCAGGCCAACGTGGCCGCGGCGCTGGCCGAGGAAGCGCGTTTTCCTTTCGCGCTCGCGGCTTATGCGCGCGACAAGCAGGGGCTGGCGCTCCGCACGTCGCCGCTAGCGCTCTATGTCGAAGCCGTGGCGCATCCTGCCACAAAGGGCACCGGGTTTGCCCGTCGCTACGCGCCGCGCGTCATGCGGCGCGCCGACGAGCCGGCCGAGGCCATCGCCTACTTCAAGACCCATCACACGGGCGTCCTGCCGCATGGCATGCTGCGCGGGATCCAGGACGCGCTGCGCGGCTTCGACGAATATCAACTGGCCAAGTACAAGGGGACCGGCGGTTCCGTCAGCCTGCGCGACGTGATGCGGCTGGCGCGCCCAAAGCCCACGACCGAGGTCGAACGCGCACTGTGGGGTCGGGCCGTGAGCCGCACACTTGAGGCGCCGGACACCTGGGAGGTCGAGATCAGCGCCGCCACGGGCCCCGACGGCAAGCGTGAGGCCTGGAACCGCCTGATCACGTCGGGCAAGCTCGGCACTTTTGCCGTGGTCCGCAACCTGCGCAACATCGCCGAGGCCGGCGCCGACATCGAGAGCGCGCTCGAACAGATCACGCCCGAGCGCGTGCGCGGCTCGGGCATCCTGCCGTTCCAGTGGTACAAGGCCTACGTCGCCATGCTCAAGTCGCACGGCGAGGCGCTGGCCGCGCCGCTCCAGGCCGCGCTCGAGACGGCGTTGGCCGACGTCGAGAAGCTGCCGGGGACGACGCTGGTGGCCTGCGACAACAGCGGTTCGATGTCAACGGTGCGCCCGAGCCGCGGCATGTCGGCGGCCGAGATCGCGAACCTGATGGGCGCGCTGGCGGTCTTCGTCAGCGAACGCCCGTTGGCCGGGACCTTCGGCGAGACGTTCGCGCTGGCCGACATCAACCCGCATCACGGCCTGTTCTACAACAAGGCCGAGATCGACAAGACCGGCCTGACCACAGGCCATGCGACAAACGCGTGGCGTGTGATCGAGTTCCTCAGCCGCGAACGGCTCATGGTCGATCGCGTGATCCTGTTCTCGGACATGCAGTGCTACGACTCGAAGGCGCGCTTCGCGCCGGGCGTCGCGGTCTCGCGCTCGCTGGCCGCCGAACTCGACTCGTATCGCCGGTTCAACCCGGCGGTGCGGGTGTACTCGATCAACCTGGCCACGCAGGACAACACCACGCAGTTCGCGCCCGACCAGCCGGTGGTCCAGCTGGCCGGTTTCAGTGAGAGCCTCTTTCGCTTCATCGCTGCCATGGAGGTCGGCGACTCGATCGTCGACCACATCCTGGCGGAATACGGATAGCCCGGTGGAGGCGGACGGACCCGCTGGCCCGCCCGCCTCCACCCAATCTCGGAGCTTCGACCATGAGCGTGCTCGTACTCACCCTGCAGGGCGGCGTGCACCGCGTGGTCAGCGTGCGCCGCGCCCTTGACCTGATGCGGCGCGGCAAGGCCGTGACCGTCCTCGAATCGGCGGCCCCGCCCGTGCGCTGGGTCCGCGGCGCTGTGACGCGCCCGAGCGTGATCTATCTCACGCGACCGGTGCCGCAGCCGCCCGGCGCACCCCGCCCCACTCGGCGCGCCATCCTCGAGCGTGACCGGCGCACGTGCGCGTACTGCGGCCGACCCGGCGCCACGGTGGACCACGTTCACCCGCGCCACCTTTGCCGCGCCGAGGGGCGCGCGCCCGACACCTGGGAAAACCTGGTGTGCGCATGCGAGGCCTGCCAGCGCCGCAAGGGCGGACAGACCCTGCGCGAGGTGGGCATGACCTTTCGCGTCGGCTTCGCGCCGTACGCGCCGCGCTACACCGGCCACGGCCGCATCCACAACCCGCCGCCCGAATGGGTCGAGTTCCTCAAGCCAACAGCGCCAACCTGAGATCAGGCTGGCGCTGTTTTGATTCCCGCGATCCCGCCGGTGGCCGCTCGGTCAGGGCTCCGTGTTGTCTTTGGGTGCGATCGCGGCCTCGGTCGTCGGCTTCGCCGGTGTGGACGTGTCGCGGGTGAGGACGTAGATCAGGATCAAGCCCAGGCCGAAGAACAACGGCAGCAGACCGATCAGCATCCACGGGCCAAGCCCAAGGGGGAATTGGGTCAAGCCGCCCATGAAATACCCGAGCGGCCACAACCCCAGGCAAAGCGCGAGACCGGTTGCCGCGATGAGGATCCCCCACACCAGCGCGCCCCGCCCGTTGTTGCGCGCATCCGCCCGCACCAACCCCTTCTCAGCCAGGGTCACGGTCTCGCGATAGCTCAGGTAACGCGTAAACGCCGCAAAGCCGATCAACAGCGCAAAGACGATGACGCTGCCACAGACGAAGATGAAGTCGCCCTCGAACATCGTGAAGATCTCCTTGTGTGTCGGTCTGAACTCCGCCGACCTGAATACGGCTCGGACGCCGTGCGTGGACCCCGGACGATGAGCTGCTCGTCAAGGCCCATCGCGCCACCCAGCTGTCACGGATTCCGGATGGCCAGGGCGATGTCGCCGCTGTTGGTGTGCACAGTCAGCACAGCTCCACCGCCGTTAATGGATCCGACCAACGTCGCACTGGTTACTTCGGCCGAGTTGGAACTGCCTTGACTGGTGACGGTCACCGGGAAATCACTGGTCACTTCGCCGAAATCGGTGGTGAGATCGACCGAGACGGACGTCTTCGCGGGCAGCGCCAGCGAGATGCGTCCGAAGTCGCTCCAGACCGTGTGCGGGCCATCATCCAACGGCCCGGCGAAGTCGATGTCGCCGCTGCTGGTCCGCAGGTCAAGAGCCGCCGCACCGCTCGCGACGACACGGACGTCGCCGAAATCGGTGTGGGCCTTGATCGCCCCCGCCGCGTCGGTCAGGTTGATTTCTCCGCTGTTGCTGGTCAGATCGTAGCTCGCGGCCTGCGTGGTCGCGATCACGATGTCGCCGAAGTCGGTGTGGGCCTGGATCCGGCCCGAGGCCGTCACGTCGGTCAGGTCCAACCGCCCGCTGCTCGACGTCAGCGTCACGGCGGCGCCGACGACGTCGTCGAGCGTGATCGACCCGAAGTCGGTATCGAGCTCGACATCGGCCCCGTCGGCGCGAACCCCGGTCGCCGTCAGGTTGCCGCTGCTCGACGTCAGGCTCAAACCGCCCGACACATCCTCGACCGTGACATCGCCGAAATCGGAGTGCAAGGCAGCCGCCCCGGTCGTGCCCGTCAGGGTCACCGAGCCCGAGCCCGATGACGCATCGACGCGGGTATGAGCCGGCACCTTGATGGTGAAGAGGACCTCGAACGTGCGCAGCTCGACCGCGACGGTCGACCTCCGACGCGCTTCCAGATGCACGGTGTCGCCCTGCTGGGTCATGATCACTTCGACTTCCGCCAGCTCGGCGTCGGCCTGCGCCTGATCCGGCCCCCAGGCGGTCGTCGCCGCGGTCACGTCGATCTGGTCCGCGTCGCCGACCGTGATGCGGATCTCGCCCGCCGTGTTGTCGACCTCGAGGTGCGCGGGTGTGCCGACTGTGAAGCTCTTCGCTTCAGATGCCGTTGCCGACGCCTGGCGGGCCATCCCGCCGCCGAACCGGGCTCCCAAACCCAGCGTCGTCCCGGCGATCACGACCAGGCTCAACCCGCACGTCAGCACAAGCGCGGCGATCAGGCCGCCGATTACCCATCCTCGATATCGCATGGCTACCCTCCCATCAGCCGGCCGAACCCGCCAGCCAATACGTCGTTTCTGTCCGTTGCCTGATTAGACCGGCCTGGGCGGCGAAGGTTTCAATCTGGGCGAACGAACGTCGCGATGCCTGCCGAGCTGAAACAATCCGCTCGCCGGCCGGTCTAATGACATGGGCGCGCCCGACGGATCCACGCGGTTCGCGCACAAGGCGCCAAACGGGATAATGCGGGCATGGTGCGACCGTGAGCGAGACCGACGAACAGACCCTGGTGCGACGCGCAAAGACCGGGGATCGCGACGCCTTCGCCGCGTTGGTCGAAGCGCATCAGCAGTTCGCCTACCACCTTGCGCTGCGCGCGCTTGGCCACCCGCAAGAAGCCGAAGACGCCGCCCAGGAAGCGTTCATGCGTGCCTGGCTGGCGCTGGCCAGTTTCCGTGAGGAGGCCCGGTTTCAGACCTGGTTGTACAGGATCGTGATCAACCTCTGTTACAACCGCCTCCCTCGCCTCCGCCGGGAGTTGAGCGCGCTGGGCGCCGACGCGCTGGCCGAGATCCCGGCCGACACAGGCACCGAGATCGGGCTCGACCTCGAAGCGGCCGAACGTCGCAGGTTCCTGTACGCCGAGATCGAACGTCTGCCCGAGAGCCATCGGGTGTTGTTCGCGTTGCGCTTTCAGAAGGGTTTGTCGTACGAAGAGATCGCCAGCGTGACGAGCCTGCCGCTGGGGACCGTAAAGACCGGCCTGTTTCGCGCCCGTACGCGTCTGCGCGAGGCCCTGCGCGTCTACGAGGAGTCGGACCATGGGTGAACGGACTGATCACCGGGCGTTTGCCGAGGTCGACGCCGCGCTGCGCGGCGAACCGTTGGCGGAGCTTCCGCCGGGTTTTTCCGCGGCGGTGCGGCATCGTCTTTCGACCCTTTCGCCCGCGAGACAGCGCTTTCGTTTGACGTGGCTCGACATCGCCCTGCCCCTTATGGCGGCGTTCTGCTTTGGCATGGTCGGCGTCCTGTGGGCTACTCTGCCGCATCCATTGATCGTGCAGCTCACCGCGCGCGCCAAAGTGGCCGCCGTGGTTTTGGTCCAACAGCTGTCAATCCTGGCTGTGCAACCCGAGATCGGGCTCGCCGCCCTGCTCCTGCTCTCGGGCGCGTTTCTGGCGGCCTGGCTGCTCGTACCGACTCTGTCGCGCGCCGTCGATCGCTGAACCATTGCCGGACGATCGCGTCCTAGGTGCAGCGCGCTCTGAAGCGTGTGCCTGCACGCGCCGTCCGCGGATCTTTCCCGCGGCTGTCGCGGGTTTGGCCACCTTGGGCCCTGCCGGCATCGGTGCCTGTTCCCTCGGCGGATTCGGCGCCATCCGCGGATGGATCCCGCACCCGGCAACTCGCCCGTGCACACCCTCACGCCTGTACGAGCGATCCCTTCGGCGTGGGTATAATCTCGCCCATCCGCCCACCCCAAGAAGGGATCCCCATGACGCACACATCCGACATCGTCCGACCGCCCAAACACTTGAGCGAAGCGTTGGCCAGGATCGGCAGCGCCACGGCCAGCGGCTCGCTCACGCACTTCGGCATCCGCGACCCACACATCCGCGGACCGCTGCCGCGCACGCCCGGCAAGGCCATCGCGGGCCCGGCGCTGACGCTGCAGATGATGCCCAAACGCGAAGACCTGTATGGCGAGAAGGAGTACGGCGACGTCGAGAAGCAGCTCCATCGTCACGTGCTCTATCACGCGCAATCGGGCGACGTCGTGGTCGTCGACGCGCGTGGCGAGATGAGCGCCGGGATCTTCGGCGAGATGATGCTGACGTACTTCAAAGGCCGCGGCGGCGCCGGCGTGGTCATCGACGGCTGCATCCGCGACTATCCGAAGGCCAGGGAGCTCGACCTGGGCCTGTGGATCCGTGGCACGACGCCGAACTTCCACACCCAGACCACGCTCTTCCCCTTCGCCGTCAACGTCCCGATCGCATGCAACAACGTCCTGGTCATGCCCGGCGACATCATCGTGGCCGACGACGACGGCGTCGTCTGCGTGCCTGCGGCGCTCGCCGAGAAGGTCGTGGAAGAGGCCAGCGCCCACGCCGAGTGGGAGGACTTCTCGCGCTACATGCTCGCCCAGGGCGGGGACCTGCGCAAGTACTACCCGCTGCGCGACGATGCACGCCCCGAGTACGAGGCTTGGAAGAAGGCCCAGGGGCGGTGACGCCCAGGTGATCGAAAGGCAAACGCCTGCCGGAACCCGGCAGGCGTTTTTGTTTCGGAAACGCCGTTCAGCGAGCGGCTTCGGTCTTCGGCGCGCGATGTTCGAACAGACGCACGATCACGACGCCGATCAGGGCAAAGACGAAGAACACAAGGAGTACGACAGCCGTGCTTTGCAGCGAGCCGATGACCGTGTTGTACAGCTCGAGCATCCAGCGATCGGATGTGAGCGCCACGATCTCGCCATAGGGCTCCTGCCGCACGATGTATTTCTCGAGCGACCAGACCTGCACGCCGCCGCCGATCCCGACGACGTAGATGGCAAAGCGCAGATACCGCGTCCAGGCGTAAGCCAGGTCATCGGACACGATCCGCGTGAGGATGTGCTTGATCGATTTGTCGAAAACGAAGACGACGATCGAGGTGACCAGCAAGGCGACGACGAACGTGGTAGCCAGCAGCGTCATGAACATGGAGCGCCTCCTGGCCCGCGGCCGAACGGCCTTGGGCCGAGTTCATGAACGAACGTCCGTTGCACTCAGGATAGACCTTCGGCCGTTGACTTTCAAGGGGACGGCTGTTCGGCAGGTCGGCCCCCCAAAAAAAGATGAGGCGTCGGGATCGGCAGGTTCCCGGCGCCTCATCAGAGCGTGGCTCGAGCGAAGGAAGAAGCTGTCGGCAGAACCGTTCAGCGGTCGCCGCTCGAGTCGCGATCTCCCAGGGTTAGAAGAGGCTCTTGAAGATGAGCACAAGGCCGAACAAGGCCATCGGCACGCCGACGATGGCGCCGACGATCGTCAGGCTGACGAGCACGCCGACCACCAGGAAGACGAGACCGAGGATCACGCCGACCAGCCGGCCCACGAGGCCGATGATCGTGCCGACCACCCAGAACACAAGGCGGAACGGCAGGAACAACAGCCAGAACAAGAAGCGGCCAAGGCCCATCCCGTTGCGGCGCTTGAACAGGTGCCGGAATTCGCGGCGCCAGGCACGACGTGTCTCATGGTCATTCAACGCACTGGCAAAGCTTGTCATGGTGTCTCCTTGATCGCGCCGCTATCTGCGGCGGCCCTCCGCCGCACGGGCGTCGATCGCGTGGGTTCGCCCCCGCGAACCCGCTGTCTCCGAGCGCTTTTGCGCGTACATGGAGTCTTACGCAGCCGTGGGCCCGGGGTTGCGCGCCCGAAAACGCGCTTGAAGTGACCTCCGACCCGGGCCACGTTGACGTGGCGCAGGGCGCGTCCACCACTGCTTGGTCCACCGCGACATACCGCCCGCGCCGTTGGCCGCCGGGCGACATCTTGGGACGAAAAGCGCGGGAAACAGGTCAAGTCATACAAACGCCAGACGGATCGCCGTGGCTGCCGCCGGTGTCATCAAAAACCGCCATCTTTGACTCGGCCGCGATCGGCCGCAGGTTGGGTGAAATTCCGCCCGGCGCATCCGCCATTTTCCGACAAGCGATCGACCGTATGTCGGGAATATATCAAGAGATTTAGTACCATCTTTCGCATATTGGCGTCGCCGATGTGACCGCAAACCCCGGAATCTCCCGCAATTATCGGCATTCCGTGCACGCGGCTCGATGCGGCCGCCCAGACCCGAGGTGCCGCCCCAACCCGTAACACACGGTCGCAATCTCCGTCTTAACTACGGGCGCGGCAACTCCTCTCGCCGTGCTCGATCGCAGACCTGCAATTGCCGAATAGAAGCTCGTCTCTAGTCAGGAGGCCGATTCCGATGAAGACAAAACCGATTCAGGTTACTCGCGAGTGGCTGGCTCGTCTGCGCCATAGACGCGCCGGCATCACGTTGGCGGCGGGCGTCGCCGTCATCGTCACGGTCGCGCTGTTGGTGCCGCCGCGCAGCGTGCAAGCGTATCCGTCCTATCAGACGGACTTCACCGCTCTGTATTCCGGCACCACCGGGACACGGTTGGACAATTGCGTGTTGTGCCACGTCAATGGCCCCAGCGCGGGGCCGCGCAACGCCTATGGCGCAGCCTATGCGACCAACGGACACAGCTTCACCGCCATCCAAAACCTAGACTCGGACGGCGATGGATTCACGAACCTGGAAGAGATCAACGCCCTGACGTTCCCCGGCGATGCCAGCGACAAGCCGGTCGCCGCCACGGCAACGCCGACGCGCACCTCGCCGCCGCCCAGCGCGACACCCACCACAGTGTTGCCCACCGCAACACCCCCAGTCGCCGCATCGCCCACATCCACGTCGGTTGGGCCGAGCCCCATGCCGACCCTCACCGCGCCGCCTGGCTCGCCGACACCGACGGCGACGATGGTGACGTCGCCCGGCGGGTTGGACCTCGATATTCGCGCCTTCAGGGTCAGCCAGGAGGTTGAGATCAAGCGCGACGAAACGAACTCGATCCAGATCCGCCTGGATATCAGGACCAGCAGTCGGGCCGACGGACAGGGAACAGCGACCGTCGTCGGCGTTCAGAACGGCATCGAGGTCTACCGCGCCAGCCTGGCGGTCTCGGCCGGCAGTTCTCGACGCACGCGCTCTTACACCTTCCCCGCCTACCTGCCGACCGCCGGCGGGACCATCACCTGGACTGCGACGTTGAGCGATGGCAACCCCGACGACGACACAGCCACGGCCAGCACGCTGGTGAAGATCTCCGACTCGTCGGACGATGACAAGCACGACGACGAGCACGACGAGCGCGATGACAGATCCAATGGGCAGGGGAGCGTGTCGACTGGGGCAAGCGGAAATTCGGTCTCCGACAACAACGCACAGACCTCTGGCCAGCCGGCTGCCACCAACCCGACGACGTCCGACAACAACTCGCAGCCCGCGGGGCAGCCGGTCGTCAGCGACACGACGGTCGTCAGCGCGCCGCCGGAGGTAGCACCCACCGCGACAGTAACCGCACCGGACGCGACCGGCGCCTGCACTGGGACCCATGTGGTCCTGCCTGGCGAGAACCTGTTCCGGATCGGGTACGACTGCGGCTTCAGCTTGCAGCAGATGGCGATCGCCAACGGCATCGCCTACCCCTACCGCATCTATCCTGGGCAGACGTTGAGGTTCCCGTAGCCATGACGCGAGCCCAGGTGCAGCCAGAGGCGCCGGTCGCGGGCAGCGACTGGGCGGGTGGTCGGTGCCGCGATCCGGCGTCGACCTCGCCGCCCCGTCGCGTCGACCTCGACTCGTTGGTCGAGATCTATCACCGGTTTACACCGGGCCTGTACCGCTACGCGGCGCGGCAATTGGGAGATCAGGCTTTGGCCGAGGACTGTGTCGCCGAGACCTTCCGGCGGCTGCTCGAAGCACTGGCCGGGGGCGGCGGACCGTACGAGTACGTCCAGGCCTATCTGTATACGATCGCTCACAACTGGATCACGGATCAGTTTCGCAAGAAGTCGCTTCCGGTCGAGCCGGCCATTCCCAGGGCGGGCAGCACCAGGCATGATCCGGCGCGCATCGCCCAGGAGCGACTCGAACTGGATCGCGTGCGCGCGGCCCTGACGCACCTGAACCCCAGTCAGCGCCAGGTCATCGCGATGCGCTATCTTGAGGGGCGCAGCCATCACGAGATTGCCGCTTTGCTTGGCAAATCCATTGGCTCTGTCCGCACATTGCAGCACCGCGGCGTCGTGCAACTCAAGAGACTCCTGGTCCAATCGGAAAGCTGGGGATGATCGCGCCTGTCGTCCGGGAGAACAGCCGGGCTGCCCATGATGTCGTGGGCAGCCCGGCCTTCAGTTATCCCAGACATCGTACCTGTTCAGCCGCCAATGGGAATACATGGCGAAAAGCGGGGTGGGCCCAGAGTCGGGGCGA